>PWZL01000058.1 GCA_003567475.1 Gammaproteobacteria bacterium
GCGAGGCGCCGCCACAGGAGCCGGAGCTGCCGGCGCCTGACCAGGAGATCAGTGATGCGATCACCGAGCCCAGGGAGACCGCGCCGATCGATCCGGCGGCTGACCGGCTCGCCGAGGTGCTTGCAGCGCAACCGGAAGAGGTCCAGTCACGGCTTGTGCACAGACGCCCGGCAGAGACGCTGGGGTTCTTCGGCATCGAACCGGGCATGACGGTCGCCGAAGTCCTGCCTGGCGGTGGCTGGTACTCGCGCATCCTGCTGCCCTATCTTGGCGAGGAAGGCCAGCTGATCGGCGTCGATTACGAAGTCGAGATGTTCCGGCTGTTCGGTTTCATGAACGAGGAGCAGATCGCGGCCAAGGCCACGTGGGTGGAAGACTGGACCGCGACCGCCGAAGGTTGGCGGGCCGAGGGTGATGCCAGCGTCGCGGCCTTCCAGCTCGGAGCCCTGCCAGAGGCGCTTGAGGGCAGTGCCGACGCCGTGCTGATGATTCGCGCCCTGCACAACCTTGCGCGTTTCTCGACCGAAGACGAGGACTATCTCGGGCGCGCCCTGGCGGATGTCCGCGACGTGCTGCGTCCCGGCGGCGTCGTGGGTGTCGTCCAGCATGAAGCGCGCGAAGATATGCCCGATGGCTGGGCGGGAGGTGCCGCAGGCTACCTCAAGCGCGATACCGTGATCGAGGCCTTCGAGACGGCTGGGTTCGAACTCGTCGGGGCCAGCGACATCAACGCCAATCCACTGGATCAGCCGACGGTCGATGACATCGTCTGGCGGCTGCCGCCGAATCTCGCCACCAGCCGGGACAACCCCGAGCTGCGAGCCGAGATGGAGACCATCGGCGAATCCCACCGGATGACGCTGAAGTTCCGCAAGCCGCTCGAGTGACCCCCGCGGGCGTGTGATCCACCTGATCGGATCACACGCCCGCGCTGGGCGGCGGACAGCTGCCGGTTCAGAACGTCCGGCGCAGGGTGATGCCCCAGGTTCGTGGCTGGTTCGGATAGCCGGAGAAGCTGCCCGACTGCGCGACCGACGGGAAGGCACTGATCAGGAAATCATTGTTGGTGAGGTTGCGGCCCCACAGCACGACATCCCAGTCCTCGAGGCTCAGGCCGACGCTCGCGTTGAGCTGGTTCACCTGGCGCGAGCCCACCTCTTCGGGCACGTTCGAGACCAGCCTGACGTTGTTCTCGTACAGATAGTCGGCGCGGACGAAGCCGTCGAGCTGCCCGGCCTGCCAGTAGAACGTCGCGGCGGTCGACACGCTGGTGCGATGGATTCCTGACGGACGCTCGCCGGAAAGATCCACGGGACCGTCGACGCCGGTCGCCCCCGGGAAGCTGTTGAATTTCGGATCCAGGAACGTACCTGAGACTGCCAGCTCCAGTGCGGGGATCGGTCGGTACTGAACGTCGAGCTCGAGCCCGCGAGTCGTCTGCTTGCCGGCGTTCGCCAGCACGAACCCGGTACCGACGAAAATGTTCGACTGGAAATCCTTGACGACCTGTTCGAACAGCGCCGCATTGACGGCAATATCCGCCCACTGCCCCTTCAGACCCAGCTCGAGCACCTCGACTCTCTCGGGCTCCGCGAAGCGAGTGCCAAAGCGCGGATAAAACGGGTTATCGAAGCCCCCTAACGGCGAACTCCCCGGCCCGCCGAACGGCCGAGTGTCCAGCGACAGGTTCCAAGAGGTCGCCTTGTATCCGGTGGCCCAGGCGGCATAGACGTTGAGGTTATTGCTGACCTCGTAGGCCAGGCGGATGTTGTAGTTCAACCGACTGTCGCTGGTGCGCTCGTTCTGGAAACCATCCAGCGGAATGATGAACTGCAGGGGATAAAGCCCGAGGAACGGGTTGCAGTTCGGCGGCTGCGGCGCCGCACCGTTCGGCCCGCAGGGGGTGACGCTGCCCTGGTCGGCAATGGGACCGGCCACCTCAAGGGGCAAACCCGCCTGGAGCAGGCCATCCAGCGTCACAGCGAAACCGATATCCACGAAGTTGAGCTGTGAGAAAACGTCGGTGTGATTGTCCGTGGCCGAGACCTTTTTGCGGTCGTTGAGATAGGCGGCACCAAGCGTCAGCGTTGCGCGGTCGGTCAGCGCCCAGTCCATCTGCCCGAACACGGAGAAGAAGTTGTTGTCCTGCTCGAAGACCGCGCGGTTGCCCTGGCCCTCGCCGAAGAGGATGCCCGAGGGCAGACCCAGGGCCGCCTCCAGGCCATCAAAGGCGGCCGGGTTACCGGCCAGCAGGCTCGCGTAGGGGCGGAAGGCGCTGCCCAGCTGGATGCCGTTGATGTACTCCACCTCTTCGCGCATGAACAGACCACCGACCTGCCAGGTGATCGGCCCGTCGCCGAAATAGGCGAGCCGGAACTCCTGGGTGTAGGTGTCGATATCCTGGATGCTCTCGTTGGTCGGCACGAGGTCTGCGCTGGTAAAGTCGGTGTCGTAGTCGAACTGCGCCTCCTGGGTACGGAAGGCCGTGATACTGGTCAGTGTCAGCGCGCCCAGATCGAAATCGCCCTGGAGAGACAGGCCGCCATTGTCGACCTTGTTCTCCGGCTGTACGTCCAGGAACGCACGCCGTGCGAACGGATCCTCCGGGAAGATTTCTCCCCCCACCGCCCGTACCGCCGCACCGGTCGGCCCGTCGACCAGATTGGAGACGCCGCAGCAGTCTTCCTCGATGCGGCTGAAGTCACCGATGAGCCGCCAGCTCTGAGTATCGGACGGCTCCCACAACACCTGCCCGCGCAAACTCCAGCGATCGCGCTCGTTGAGGTCCTGACCGTTGAACAGATTGCGGAAGTAACCGTCACGCTTGTTCAGACTGCCCGTCAGGCTGAACGCGGTGGTCTCACCCAGCGGCCCCGTCACCCGGCCCTGCAGGATGCGCTGGTTGTAGTTGCCGATCGACGCCTCGGCATGCCCGCCGAATTCACGCGCCGGCCGCTGAGTCACGATGTTGATGACACCAACCGAGGCGTTCTTGCCGAACAGCGTGCTCTGCGGGCCCTTCACCACCTCGATACGTTCGATGTCCAGCAGATCACCGATCTGCGAGGCAGAGCGCGAGCGGTAGACACCGTCAATGAACACACCCACGGCGGGCTCGATGCCGGGGTTGTTGGCGCCGTTGCCGAAACCGCGGATCAGGAAGTTGGTCTGCGTCGAGGTCTGCAACTGCGTGACCCGCAGCGACGGGACGATGGACTGCAAATCCAGGATATCGATGATCTGCGCCTGCGCGATCACCTCCGGCTGGACCACCGAGACCGCTACCGGCACATCCTGCAGGGTCTGCTCGCGCTTGGTGGCCGTGACCACGATCTCGTCGATCTGCGCGTACACGGGCAAACTCAGCACGCTCCCGGCGAGCGTCGCCATAGCGCAACGTACGGCTGTTCTGGTGTTCATCTGCTTCCCCCGGAGTCAACGTGTGTGCTGGCGAAATTGGGCGAGATAGCCATTATTAGGCTGATTTTTGCCGAAGTATCCGCCGCAAACTCCGGAGATGCAACGGCTGGCACAAGACGGAAAATATGGTGCGGTGCCGCAACAGCGCGGCTGAGCCACGCCGGCCGGCGGAGGGTTGCCCCGCCGTTCCCAGGCGTGGGCGCAGGCGCGTATCATTCGGTCGCGCAGCGACTGTCGCGACGACAGTCCTGCCAGGACATTCGGGTCGATCAGCAGCGCGGGGAAACCACCATGACAGACAGGGACATCGCCGAAGCATTCGCCAATCGACTGCGCGAGTTCATCGACCAGCGGACCTACCTGGACCCCACCGCCTTCGACAGCATGGTGGCCGACGAGGTGGTGCTGCACACCCCACGGTTCTGGCGCCCGGTGACGGATCGCAACTGGATGATCGGCATCCTGTCGATGGTGCCCCAGGCCATCGAAGGTTTCGCCTACCACCGCCAGTGGATCGACGGCAACGAGGTGGTCATGGAGTTCGATGGCAAAGTGGGCGACAAGAATCTCCATGGCATCGACATCTTCAGCCTCAATGAACGCGGCCAGATCGCCTCGCTCACCGTATTCATCCGCCCGCCCAACGGACTCGAGGCTCTGGCCGAGCGCGAGGATGCCATGCTCAAGCAGATGTTCGGCGTGGCCAGACAGGATGACTTCATCAAGCGCTGAAGGGGCTGCGTCAGCGGTTCACGTTTGCGCTAGGATAGGCCCCGGTTGACCGGCAGGGCTTTCCCATGTTGCAACTGATCATCGGCCTGGTGCTGTTCCTCGGCATTCACTCCGTCTCCATTGTGGCCCGCCCGTGGCGGAATGCGATGGTCACTCGCCTTGGCGAATGGCCATGGAAGGGGCTCTACAGCGTCGTCTCGCTGATTGGCCTGGTCCTTATCGTGCGAGGCTACGCGGCAGCCCGGTTCGATCCGGTAGTGCTCTACAGCCCCCCTGCCTGGACACATCACGTTGCCATGTTGCTCATGCTGGTGGCGTTTCCAGCGCTCCTGGCGGCTTATGTGCCCGGGGGTATCCAGCGCGTGCTCAAGCACCCCATGCTGGTGGCCGTGAAAGCCTGGGCACTCGCCCACCTGCTGGTCACCGGAACCCTGGCCGCCGTCGTGCTGTTCGGAAGCTTTCTCGCCTGGGCGGTGGCCGACCGGATTTCCGTGAAGCGCCGCCCCCAGGGAGCCACGTTTCAGGCGCGCGCCTCACGGGCGAACGACGTCATCGTCTTGGTCGGCGGCCTTGCGCTGTACCTGGCGTTCGTGTTCTGGCTGCATGGCATGCTGTTCGGCGTACCGCTCATCTCACGCTGACGTTCACCCTACGCATGCTAGAGCGCATAGCGCTGGGCCAACGCGCGCTGGGCGCTCCGGACAATGCCGAACGCTGAGCGCAGATAACGCCGGTGCAGCCCGGACAGCGCCTCCGGATCGACCAGATGTCCGGGTGGCTCGCCGCGCGCATGCTGCTGCGCCTGGTGGCGTAACCGGATATTGCCGATGAATCGATAGGCATGAACGAGATCGTCGGCGTCGCGCTCGCTCATGACGCCCGCCGCCGCCGCGGCGCGAAACCTCGCTTCAGTGGCCACCTCCGGGATCGCGCCTTCGAGTGCGCGAACGCGTGCCAGATCAACGATCGGCAGCACGCCGCGTTTTTTCAGATTCAGGCCATGGCTCTGACGCCCGTCACTCTCCTGGACAAATTGACGGAACAAGCCCAGCGGCGGCCGGTGCGTCATCGACTCGGCCGCAAGAAAACGCAGAAAAATGCGCGCCTCACGGGCGCGCTCCGACACCTGCGCATGCAGCCGCTCCGCCAGCGTGAGGTCGCCGCCCACGCCACGCATATCGAAGAAGATGCTGGAATTCAGTACGGACTCCGGGGTGGGCTCATCCATCCAGCCGGCGAAGGTCGAGCGCCACTGTGCCAGTGACAGTCGCCAGCGGCCTTTCGCCATCACGCCGCCCGGGCAATACACGTAGCCGCAGCGATCCAGACCGTCGCACACGAAGTCAGCCAGCGCGCGAAACCACGCCTCACCCTCGCCATCCGGCGTCTCGGCGAGCAGCAGACCATTGTCCTGATCGCTCACCAGGCCCTGCTCCATGCGGGCCTGCGAACCGAAGGCAAGCCATGTCCAGGCACAGGGTGCATCGCCCAAGCGGGCCTGCGCCAGCGCGAGCAGACGACGGGTACACGCATCCGTGACCATACTGGCGATCCGACCTACTTCGCCGACCTCGCTGCCCTGGCGCGACAGCGCCGCCAGCAGCCCCGGCCCCTGACGTGCCATCGCCACAAGCTCCGTGACATCCGCGGCACGCTGGATGTCACGGACCAGGCGCAGCGGATGCGGAGACTGCCGGCGCAGCAGATCGCCAGCGCTGATGACAGCCACCAACTGTCGGCTGTTGTCGAGCACCGGCAGATGATGTATCCCGAGACGCATCATCTCCACCAGGGCATCCTCGATACGACTGTCGGGATGGGCGGTGAGCGGCTCAGGCGTCATCACCTGCGCGATCGCAGTCCCGGGATCCACGCCGCAGGCCAGCACCCGGCTGCGCAGATCACGGTCAGTCACGATACCGGCAAGGCGGTCATTACGCAGTACCGGCAGACAACTCACCTGTCGCTCGGCCATGAGCCTGGCGCACTCCGCGATCGGCATATCGACGTGCACGGTCACCGGGGAACGCAGCCGAAGATCTTTCAGTGTCCCGGTCTCCCGGACGGCCATCGCGGCCAGTCGTTCGCCCGGGGCTGCCGTCAGAAAATGCCCGATCAGCGGATGCGTCGACACGACTTCGTCGAGTACCCCGGCGTCCAGCCACCAGACTTCGCAGTCCTCACTGGCACGCACCGTGTAATCCCTGGGCACGCCATCCAGGATGATGGCATGACCGAACAATTCACCCTCGCCACGTTGCTCCAGACGCTGGCCGTCGCTGTCGAACAGCGCCACGGCGCCTTCCCGTACCAGATACAGACCATGACGGCCGGGTTGCGGAAACTCCCCCAGCAGTTCACCGGCGACATGTCGCCGGATGTCGAAGCGTCCAGCAAACGCCGGCAGCGCCTCGCGCTCGAGCTCCGAAAACGGCGCCACTGTGGCAAGGAAATCGACGGCCTCCGCGCGGTCCATGACGGGCTCTCCGGTCAATAGCGCAGGCGCGCCAGGTAGGTCTCTCGCGATGCCGCCCTGGCCTGCGCGAGTGTGTGAATCCCTCGGTCGGCCAGCAGTCGCAGCAGCCGCACGAAAATCTCCGCCGTCACCAGTGCATCGCCCAGGGCCGTATGCCGACCGATGATCGGCAGCCCCAGCCGCTCGGCGATACTTTCCAGCCGATGTGAGGTCTCTTCAGGCGACAGCACGGCCGAGAGCAACAGGGTATCCAGCACCGGGTGATCGAACTGTACACCGGCGCGCGGCTCTGCGAGTTCCAGGCAGCGCATGTCGAAAGCCGCATTGTGCGCGACCAGCACCGTACCTTCGCAGAACGCATGAAAGGCTGGCAGCACCGTCTCGATGCCCGGTTGCCCTTCGACCATTTCCGGCGTGATCCCGTGAATGGCGATACCGGCCGCAGGAATCGAGCGTTTCGGATCCACCAGCTGCTCGAAGCTCTCATGCGGCAGCACGCGTCCATTGACAATCCGCACCGCACCGAGCTGCAGGATCTGGTCACCGCCGGCCGGGTCCAGACCGGTGGTCTCGGTATCGAACACGGTAAACACCAGGTCTGCAAGATGGCTATCCGCAAGCGAGCTGGCCTGTACGCTCGGGCGGAACAGATCGAAGTCGTAGTACTCCGGCCGACTCTCGCCCCGTAACCAGGTGTCCTGAGGGAGTTCTTCCTGCTGGGGGGCGAGTCGCAGAGGCAGACGCAGACCCAGCCATGGACTGGTCGCTTCGCGGACTTCGAGGTCACCGCCGTGTCGCGCCAACACCTGCGCTACGGACAGTCCGACCTCACTATGCCCGGCCATCGAAGAGGCTGTCCATCGCGCCAGCAACTCAGGCGAGGGAGGACTCCCGGCCGCCCAGCGCAGCTCCAGTGCCGCCTTCGAGGACGTCTGGGTCAGAGCGATTTGCAGCGTGCTGACCCCGCAGTCGTGGTGCACGCATTCGGCCAGATGCAATACCGCCTGCATGAAGGAATAGCTCTCGACTCTCAACCACGGCGATGCCTCGCAGTCGACACGGCTGACTTCCAGCGGCAACCGTTCGGTCATGTGCTTTTCCAACACCTCCAGGAGTTCGCTGCCCAGCATGTCATCGAGTGGCCAGCGTGCCGGCAACAGCGCAGCACGTTCGCGCGAAAACCGTGCCAGTCGCGTCTCGAAATCTGTCAGCAGCCCGCGCGCCTCGGTGATCTCGACCCCTCCCGCTGAGGCTGAGGCCGGCGCCCCAGACGCGTGCGACAGACAGCGCTGCACGCGCGTCGTCAGTTCCCGGACATCCGCCACCAGCGTCGCGACGAGTCGATCCTCCTCGGCATCGGCGCGCAGCTGCTCGGTGACGTTCTCGAGCAGCAGCACGAACCCGGCGAGTGCCTGACCGCGACCACCCTCGCCCTCGGCTGGCGCTTCCCGGCCCACCTCCGCGGGATCGGCATCGGCCCGCACAGGCGCCATCTGGACCCGCAACAGCCCACCCGACGGGATCGGTGTCACGAACTGCGCCGCGGGCGCTTCGGCGCCACGCGCGAGGCGACGCTGGATGTTCTCGAGGGCATGGACCACAAGCTCCCGATCCAGCACCGTGTAGATCGATCGCCCCAGCCCGATCAGTTCCGCGCCCCCCATCCATCCAGCCGCCCGGGACAGACGGCGGAATTGCAGTCGGGCACGCCGGTTGTAGAGCAGAATCCGCCCGTCGAGAGTACAGACGATCACGCTGCGGCCGAGCTCAGACATCAGCGCCGCCAGGCGATTACGTTCGAGTTCCGTGGCCCGGCTGGCCTCGCGCACGCGGGCGTCCATGTTCCGGTGCATCGCCTCACGCTCGGCCACCAGGGCGTTGACCAGCTCGGTGAGTTCGCGGGTCTCGCGGCTGCCATCCGGCACCACCGTGCGATGTACGCCCGCATGCAAGGCGCTGCGAAGCGCCATGGCCAGCCGTGCCGGGGCGCGCACGTAGTGCTCGAGCAACTGACCGACCAGCAGGCTCACGGGGATCAGGGCCAGCGCCCACAGCAGGACCAGCAGACCGATCCGTCCGCCGAGCAGCGCCGTCATGGCCTGCCAGTCGGCCTCGCCGAGCACCGCCCGCAGCAGCACCCCGGCCACCAGTAGCCAGCTGAGGCAGACGACGCCCACCGCCGCAACTGCCATGATCTGGCGCCAGTCCAGTCGCCGCATCTCAGCACCTCGCTACGACAGGCGTCAGGCCTGCTATGATCCGGCAGCCAAGCCTCCGGATGTTAACGGGAGCCTTTCGGCCAGGCCGATCCAGCGTGTTTTCCGTACCCCTCATCGTCACCGTCTCGCTGGCCTACGTGGCGTTGCTGTTTCTGATTGCCTGGTGGGGAGACCGCCACGCACGCACCCGCCGGGGGCTGTTCGCCCAACCGGTCATCTACAGTCTGTCGCTAGCAGTGTACTGCACCTCCTGGACTTTCTATGGCGCAGTCGGCCAGGCGGCAACCAACGGCTGGGACTTCCTGCCGGTCTATCTAGGCCCGGCATTGATGTTCGTCGTCCTCGGCGGGTTCATCGTTCGCATCGTACGCGTGAGCAAGGAACAGAACATCACCTCCATCTCTGATTTCCTCGCCTCACGATTTGGCAAGACCCAGGGACTGGCCGTGCTGGTCACCGTTGTCGCGACACTCGGCGTGCTGCCCTACATCGCGCTACAGCTCAAAGGGATCGCCATGGGCTTTACGCTGTTGACCGACAGTGCGGCCAACGGCATGCCCACGACCGAGACGCCCGGGCCACTGCAGACCGATACGGCACTGCTGGTCGCGCTGCTGCTGGCCGTGTTCACCATCCTGTTCGGCACCCGCCAGCTGGACGCCACCGAACATCACCCTGGACTGATGCTGGCGGTGGCGTTCGAGTCGCTGGTGAAACTGCTCGCGTTCCTGGCCGTCGGCATATTCGTGACCTGGGTCATGTTCGAGGGTCCCGGATCCCTGAATCCGCTGAGCAGCGCCGATGTCATGGTGTCGGGGATGTTCACGCCGGATGCCCTACGACTCAGTTTTTTCACCATCATGCTGCTGTCCATGCTGGCGGTGTTCTGTCTGCCAAGACAGTTCCACGTGGCTGTGGTGGAGAGCACCAGCGAGCATGAGGTCCGCTGGGCCCGCGTGCTGTTTCCAGTGTACCTGCTGCTGATCAGCCTCTTCGTCGTGCCGGTCGCCGTGGCCGGGCTGCTCAGTTTTGACACCCAGGTGTCCTCAGATACCTTCATGATCGCGTTGCCGATGTCAGCAGGCCAGCAAGGCCTGACCCTGCTCGCCATGCTCGGCGGGTTCTCCGCCGCCACAGGCATGGTGATTGTCGCTGCAGTGGCCCTTTCGACCATGGTATCCAACGACATCGTCATGCCTGCGTTGCTGCGTCGCCGTGCCGTAGGTGAACATGGCGAAGCCGATCTTGGTCGCCTGCTCCTGCGGGTCCGCCGGGTGGTGATCGTCGGCCTGTTGCTGCTGGCCTGGGTCTACTACCGACTGTTCGGGTATGCGGAGAGTCTTGCGGGGATAGGCCTGCTGTCTTTCGCGGCCGTGGCGCAGTTCGGTCCGCTCATGCTGGCTGCCGCCTACTGGCGAGGTGCCAATCGACACGGTGCTGCACTGGGTCTTTCCCTTGGTTTCGCTGGCTGGTTTTACTGTCTGATGCTGCCGGTGATCCTGCGTGGCACCGGCCTGTTTCCCGGCTGGCTGGAGCACGGCCCGTTCGGCGTCAGCGGGCTGCGGCCCGAGGCTCTGTTCGGTGTCGTGTTCGATGATCCGCTGAGCCACGGGGTGTTCTGGTCGCTGCTGGCAAACGTCACTGGTCTGCTCGTCGGCACCTGGTCCGGGCGTGAGCGCCCGATCGATCGGATCCAGGCGAACGCCTTCCACGGTGCCGCGCTGGGCGCGAGTGCCGATGCCCTGACCAACGTCGGTATCGCCAAAGTCGGCGATTTCATGAACCTGACGCAGCGGTTCCTCGGCGAACCGCGCACACGTCAGACATTCGAAGACTACGCGCTGCAGCGCGGTGAGCCGCTGCGCGCGGAGCAACCGGCCGACGGCGAATTACTGCGACACACCGAGCGGGTGCTCTCTGGCGTGATCGGCGCAAGCTCCGCACGCCAGGTCCTCACTTCTGCCCTGGCAGGCAGCGGCATGCGCTTCGACGCCGTCGTACGACTGCTGGACCGCACATCGCAGCGGCTGAAGTTCCGCCAGGAACTCCTGCAGTCCGCGATGGAGAATCTCTCCGAGGGCATCAGCGTCATCGATGCCGACTTCCGACTGGTCGCGTGGAACCGCGCCTACCTGCGCCTTTTCGACTACCCGGAAGGCCTGATCCATATCGGTCGACCAATCGTCGAAGTGCTCGAGTTCAACGCGCGACGCGGATGGCTCGGCGACGGCGATATCGACATGCTGGTTGAACGTCGGATGGCATGGCTGCGTCGGCGCAGCCCCCACTACTACGAGCGCGTCGGTACCGATGGGCGGGTCATCGAGATTCGCGGCAATCCGATGCCTGGCGGTGGCTTCGTGACCAGCTTTACCGATGTCACGGCGCGCCGGCGTACCGAGGCGGCGCTGCGCCATAGTGAGCGTCGCCTCACCGAGGCCCTGGAAGGGCTGGAACAGCGCGTAGAAGAGCGCACCCGCGAGCTCACCGAACTCAACGGTGAACCCCGCCGCGAGGTCGCCACCCGTGCCCGTGTCGAGGAGGCCCTGCGCCTGGCTAAAGCCGCCGCTGACGAAGCCAACCAATCCAAGACACGATTTCTGGCGGCGGCGAGCCATGATCTGCTCCAGCCGATGAATGCCGCCAGGCTGTTCGCCTCCTCACTGTCACAATTGCCCGCCCAGCTGCCGGACCAGCAGCATCTGGTGGCGCGGCTGGACGGTGCGCTGGAGAGCGCTGAACAGTTGCTGACCGCCCTGCTCGACATCTCCCGACTGGATGCCGGTGCGATGCCAGTCGAGCGTCGGAGCTTCCCGGTCGCCGAATTGCTCGACCCTCTGCATGCGGAGTTTTCTGCACTCGCCGCGGAGCGCGCGCTCCGGTTCGATCAGGTGCAATGTACGGCAGCAGTCCATTCGGATCGCAAACTGCTACGACGGGTATTGCAGAATTTCATCTCCAACGCGCTACGCCATACTCCCTCCGGGCGAGTGCTGGTGGGCTGTCGAAGACGGGCGGACTCACTGAGCATCGAAGTGCTGGATACCGGTCCAGGCATACCGGCTGACCAGACGGCGGCGATCTTCCGCGAATTCCACCGCTTGCAGGGCGCACGGCGCAGCCAGGGTCTCGGTCTCGGCCTGGCGATCGTCGAGCGCATTGCCCGCAGGCTCGATCATCCGATCCATGTCCATTCCATGCCGGGGCGCGGGACGCGATTCACCATCCAGGTCCCGTTGGCCACGGCAGGGGAAAGTGCCGGGCCGCCGCGATCGCCGCGCCGGCGCAGCCCGCAGGATCTCACCGGCCTGGTGGTGCTGTGTATCGATAATGAACCGGACATCCTTGCCGGAATGGCCGCGCTGGTGCGCCCCTGGGGTTGTGAGGTGGTTACCGCGACCGATGAAACCGAGGCACTGGGGCTGCTGTCTCGACAGCCCGCCCCGCCTGACGTCGTGCTCATTGACTATCATCTGGACGACGGGGAGAACGGTATCTCGGTGCTGACTTCACTCAGGCGGCACTACCATCCCGGCCTACCCGGGATTCTCATCACGGCCGACCAGAGTGAGGCTGTGCGTGAGCGGGCCCGAGCCGCGGGGCTGAGGGTACTGCACAAGCCGCTCAAACCTGCCGCACTGCGTGCCCTGCTGGGGCGTCTCGCGAACGCCCGATCGCGGGCAGTGGGACGCTGACGCGCGCGCGCTGCTGGCTAGGTTTCACCGGCACAGGCCACGCGCAGCGCCGCATCGGTCGCCTCGAGTTGCCGCCAGTTCGCCCCTGCCAGTTGCCCATCGATGGTCATTTCGACGCCCGCCTGCAGGTCGGCCCGGCGGGCACCGAGACAATCGAACACCACCGGGATTTCGCGAACCGGCATCCAGCGCTCCAGCAGCACTACAGTGGTCATGACCTGCCCGGGCGCGGCCTGGTGGCGTCGGCTGCGGCGCGTATCCACCGCCAGCATGCGCAGCTCCAGCGGTTTGACCCAGGTCCAGGGGCGGAACCAGGAGACGCTGGTGCCTGTCGTCGCCACAATCACCCCCGCGGGCAACTGCTCTGCCGTCCGCTCAGCCCACGCGTATTCCATGTGGACCATGAATCCGAGCATCGCCGCGCCGGCCGCCGCGGGCACCAGCCACGTCGGCAGTCGCCGGCGCAATACAACATTCACCGCCATGACCACCCCCGCGGCACCCAGCCCGAGCGTCACTGCAGCGATGAACTCCAGCAACATCAGTGATCTATCGCACCCGCCGCCCCTCGCGGCACGCGGATACTCTCGACCAGCGCCTGGATCTCCGGAGGCGGCGCCTTGGTGAGCTTCATCACTGCCCAGGCCGTGGCGAAGTTGAGTACGGCGCCGACCGCACCGAACGACAGCGGTGAGATGCCGAACAGCCAGTTCTCCTGCACATTCTCCAACAGGTTAGTCCCCGGCACGAAAAACCAACCCAGATAGGTGAAGATATAGGTCAGAGTACTGATCAGGCCCACCAACATGCCAGCCACGGCGCCCTCGGTGTTCATCTTCTGAGAGAAGATGCCCATCATCAGTGCCGGGAACAGCGTAGCCGCTGCGAGGCCGAACGCCAACGCCACCACCTGTGCGGCGAAGCCAGGCGGATTCAGCCCAAGCCACGTCGCCAGCAAGATGGCAAAGGCCATGGAAATCCGCGCGGCCATCAGTTCCTGGCGGTCGCTGATCCCGGGCATCAGCACCGACTTCAGCACGTCATGACTGATGGCAGACGAAATCGCGAGCAGCAGACCCGCCGCGGTCGACAGCGCGGCTGCCAGTCCTCCGGCCGCGATCAGCGCCAGCACCCAACCGGGCAGCTGGGCGATTTCGGGATTGGCGAGTACCAGGATATCCTGATTGAACACGACGATCTCGTTGCCCTCCCAGCCGCGCTCGGCCGCGATCGACGCGAAATCCTCGGAGCGGTCGTTGTAATACTGGATGCGACCATCGTCGTTCTTGTCCTCGAAACGCAGCAGACCGGTCTGTTCCCAGTTGCTCATCCAGTCGGGCTTGTCGGCGTAGGCGATCGGTGCCTCGCTGGTGCCGTCAGGATAAATGGTCGACAGGATGTTGAGCTTCGCCATCGCGCCTACGGCCGGCGCCGTAAGATACAGCAGCGCGATGAACACCAGCGCCCACCCCGCGGACTTCCGGGCATCTGCGACCTTCGGAACCGTAAAGAACCGGATGATGACATGCGGCAACCCCGCGGTGCCGACCATCAGCGACAGGGTAAACAGCACCATGTTCAATGTGGTGCCATGGTGACCGGTGTAATCGTGGAACCCCAGTTCGGTGAGAACCTCGTCAAGGCGAGACAACAAGGGGAGACCTGATTCCGCATGGGTGGAGAACAGCCCAAGCGCTGGGACGGGGTTGTTGGTGAGCTGCAGGGAGATGAACACGGCCGGGATCGTATAGGCGGTGATCAGCACGCAATATTGGGCCAGCTGCGTGTAGGTAATGCCCTTCATTCCTCCGAGCACGGCATAAATGAACACCACCGTCGAGGCAATGATCAAGCCCGTGGTGTTTTCTACTTCGAGGAATCGCGAAAACGCCACGCCCGCGCCGGTCATCTGTCCAATCACATAGGTAATCGAAATCACCAGCAGGCAGACAACGGCCACGATGCGTGCGCTCTGGCTGTAGAACCGGTCGCCGATGAACTCCGGCACCGTAAATCGACCAAATTTACGCAGGTATGGCGCAAGCAGCAGCGCCAGCAGTACATAGCCCCCGGTCCAACCCATGAGATAGCTCGAGTTGCCGTAGCCAACGAACGCGATCAGCCCGGCCATCGAGATGAACGAGGCGGCGGACATCCAGTCCGCGGCTGTGGCTGCGCCATTGACGATCGGGTTCACACCCCGGCTGGCCGTGTAGTAATCCGCGGTCGTACCGGCGCGCGCCCAGATGGCGATGCCGATATACAGTGCGAAGGTCGCGCCGACGACGATCAGGTTGAGAACGAACTGGTCCATGCGAACGTCTCCTTATTGCTCATCGACGCCGAAGCGTCGATCGAGACGGTTCATGTACCAGGTGTAGTAGAAGATCAGGGCAATGAACGTGAGAATGGAACCCTGCTGCGCGAACCAGAACCCCAGATCGGTACCGCCCACGGTGATCGGCAGCATGGCCAGCAGCGGTCGGAGCACAATACCGAAGCCCACCGAGACCAGCGCCCAGATCATCATGCAGATGGTGATGATGCGCAGATTTGCCGACCAGTATGCTGCGGCGGAATGCTCGTTAGTCATGGACTCTACCCCCCCTGAAGACCCCGCTGGCGATATCGAATGTACCACCAGATGCCATCATCCTAGACCCCTGGTCATCGACTGCCCATACGACCATGGTCGCGGACGCAACCCCACTTCACTGCCCCGCGAAATCGCGGGCGCCACTCTCTGGGGCGTCCACGGCCAGGCGCTGTGCCACCAGCACGGCCTGGGTGCGGTTATTGACGTTGAGCTTGCGAAAAATCGCTGTCATATGCGCCTTCACCGTCGCCTCTGAAATCTCGAGCTCGAAGGCAATCTGCTTGTTCAGCAGACCCTCGGTGACCATCATCAGCACCCGGAACTGTTGTGGGGTAAGCTCGCCGATCCGCTCGGCCACCTCAAGCTCATCGGTTGGCGCCCCGACCTCCAGCGACCCTAGACTGGAAGGTTGCCAGATATCTCCCGCCAGCACCGCGTACAACGCCTCACGGATCTCGCTGACCGGCGCGGACTTGTGGATGAAGGCGGCGGCACCATGATCCAGCGCCCGTTGAATCACCAGCGGGTGGTCATTCGCCGAGATGACACAGACCGGCAGTCCCGGATGGTGGGCACGCAAATAGACCAAGGCCGAAAACCCGTGAACCCCTGGCATGTGCAGGTCGAGCATCGTCAGATCTGCATCCTCATGTTCCCGCGAGACCTGCTCGAGCTCAGCCATGGTGCTGGCTTCCACCAATCGTACGCCCCCCAACGCCTTGTCCAAGGCGAGACCCAGAGCCTCACGGAACAGCGGATGGTCGTCGGCGACGATGACTTTGTGTGCAGCTTTAGCAGGCATAGCGAAACCCCGCACCCCCAGGCAACCACCCTGCCCTGGTCCAGAGCAGCGACCAGGCGCGAGTCTAGCAGCCCACGGCGCGCCACCGGCATGCGACCTTGGTCGCGTGCGGCCATCCCAGGTCATGCACCCTGCTGCACACGCCGTTCGACCTTGGTCGTATCGACCTTCGCCCAATGGCTCCGACACTCTCGACGGGTCATGGTGTTGCAAAGATCGTCGCAGTCAGCGGCTTCAACATCAGGGGGAGGCAATGAACAAGTCACGATTCTCCATCACCATTGGCCTGGTGCTGGTACTCGCGTATCCAACGTCTACCCTGGGACACGATCGTGAGCAGGCCCTCGAAGCACGCGTTGCCGAACTCGAGCGGCTGGTCGCCAGCCTGCTCGCCGCCGGAGCAGTCTCACCCGCAGCCAGCACACCTGAACATACGCCACCGCCGCCGGAGCGGTCTGCACTGGAAACCGCCCGGCCACCCGCAGGGCCAGGGACCGAATTCCGCTTCACCGGTTTCATCAAGCACGACATGATGTTCAGCCGTTACAGCGGCGGCCGCGTCCCGCCGCAAAGCGTGCTGCGAGACTTCTATGTCCCGGCGGCCGTGCCTGTGGGCGGCGCTTCCTCAGCGACGGATTTCGACAGCCATACCCGCGAAACCCGCTTCATCTTCAATGTCACCCGACCGGACCAGGACCTGCAGGCCTATCTTGAGTTCGATTTCTCCGCCAACACCGGGGGCGACGAACGTCTCACCAATGCCACCAGTCCGAATGTGCGCCAGGCCTTCCTGCGCTGGCGCGGGCTGCTGGCCGGCCAGGCCTGGACCACGTTCTTCAACGTCGGCGCGCTACCCGAAAATATTGACTTCATCGGGCCTTCGGAAGGAACGATCTTTGTGCGCCAGCCCCAGTTGCGATACACCCACGGCCCCTGGCAGATCGCCATGGAGAACCCGGAAACCACCGTCACTCCGTTTGGCGGCGGCACTCGCCTGGTCACCGACACCGCACGGACACCCGATATCGTCCTACGCTACAACCACACGGCGTCCTGGGGTCAGGTCAGTCTGGCCGGGCTGGCCCGTGAACTCGGCATCGATGAGTCTTCCGGCCGTGAGCGGCGTATCGCGTGGGGGCTGAGCGCATCGGGCAAAGTCGACCTTGGGGACAATGATCTGCGCTGGATGGTCTCCGGTGGGCCCGGCATTGGCCGCTACCTTGGCCTCAACACCGCCAACGACGCGGTACTCGATCCCAGCGGCCGATTGGACCCCATTGACGCCTGGGGTGGCTTTCTGTCCTACCGACACGTCTGGCATCCACGCTGGCGATCGAATTTCACCGTATCCCTGTTCCGCGCCGATCACGACACCACCCTCAGCGGCACAGCGGTGACTCGCGCCGCAGAGAGCGCGCATATCAACCTGATCTATCAGGCGACCGGTGACCTGCGCTTTGGCCTGGAGTACATCCACGCGCGACGGGAAATCGAATCCGGCGCGTCCGGACGAATGAACCGATTGCAGTTCGCGACCACCCTTGGATTCTGAACGCTCAGCCCCCAGGACAGGGCCGCCGGTGCCGCGCGCTATCCACGGTCTGTCGGCGTCGGCGAGAATGGCCGCAGCCACTGCAGCAGCAGCGGCAGAAGGGTGAGATTACTGAACAGCGCGAAGACCATCGCCACCCCGGTGAGCAGCCCGAAATAAATCGTCGGCATGAAGTTCGACGCCGCGAGAATCGAGAACCCACCGACAATGATTACGGTGGTGTAAATCATTGCTCTGCCGACCTGACGATGCGACGTCCGCGCAGCCTGGGCGTCATCAGCCCCGGCCTGCACCTCCGCCTCGTAGCGATGGGTGTAATGAATAGTGTCATGCACGCCGATACCAATGGTGATCGCCGCAATCGTCATCGTCATGATATCGAGCGGTAAGCCGACCAGCCCCATCGCACCCATCACCGCCACCGCGGCGATCAGCGTCGGCATGGGACCGACCACCGCCATCTTCCACGATCTGAACAGCACCGCGAACATGACCATCATGGCGGCAAATACCAGCATCAAAGTGATGTACAGCGAGCGGACGAGGCTCTGCATGACGTTGTTGTACAACACCAGCATACCGGTGAGATTGACCTGCTCGGGCAGCAGCCCGAAGCGCTCGTGCAGCTCCTGCTCGATCTGGCGCAACAAAGCGTCGCGCGAGAGGTTGGGCGCCGAGTCGATGACGCGGATATCGAAGCGAACCTGGTTGCCGTCCTCCGACATGTAGGGGTCGAACAGCAGCTCCCGGAGCTCGGCCGGCATCCGGTCATACATGACGGCCAGTCCGAAACCGTCAAGCGGCTGATCATCGTTGAGCATGGTCATCAGCCGCATGCTCGTCGCCAGGGAAAGAATCTTGCCAGTCTCCGGCAAGGCATCGAGATAGGTCTGGATACGATCGAGCGTTTCCAGCTGGTAACTGGTGAACCAGTACCCACCAATCGGTCCGTCGGTATCATCGTCGTAGCCATAATCCAGATCGGCCAGATCAGCGAGGTCATCATCCAGCCCGTTGGCCTGCTGATCGCCGGACGGCGCCTGGTCGGACGATACCTCGAACTCCATAAATGCGCGGGTGGGATCGAGCACTACGTCAAGCGGTGTCGTGCCGCCCAGTTCGCGATCAATAAGCTCCATGCCCTGGTAGATTTCCGTGGTGGGCTTGAAATAATCGATGAAGCGATTCTCGACCGTGAGCCGGTTGACGCCGATCACTGCAACGACCACGACCGCGACAAACCCTAGCGCCACCGCACGCGGGCTGTATTGAGCGATGCTCACCAGGGCGGCACTCAGACGTTCGGTCGCGTCTCGCCGGATCGGCGGTACCGGTCCGGCAGGCAACGACACGACCAGGGCTGGAAACAGCACAAACGTGAGTACCAGGGCGAAAGCGACGGCGCAGACCATCATCAGACCGAAGTCCATGACTGGCCGGATGTCGGCAAACATCATCGACCCGAACGCCACCATGGTCGTCAAGGCGGTATACAGCGACGGCTTGAACTTGCTGTCCACGGTCTGGCGCATCAACCGGCGTGCATCAGCGCTTGGCTGAGCCTGATGCAGTTCGCGCTGCCGGACCACCAGATGCACCACCAACGACAGCGACAGAATGAGCATCAGCGAGATGAAGTTCGACGAAACCACGGTCACCGGCCAGCCCACCAGTCCCAGAAACCCCACCATGCCGACGACCACGCCACCGCAGATGAGGCTGGGTATCACCACCCAGCGCAACTGCCGGAAACTGACGGCCAGTAGTACGAGAATGAACAGCCCCACCCCGACACCGAAGGTCTGAATATCGCCGCGGACAAACTCAATCATATCGACGGCGATCATGGGGACGCCGCCAAGATGGATACGCGCGTACTCGCGGTGCTGCTCCAGCACCGCCCGAACTTCCATGATGACCGCCGTCTGTTCCGCCTGGAGACGTTCGCTGATTCTCGGGTAGGCGGCATCAAGCTCGGCGAGCTCGCGACGTTCGGCCTCGTCGAGCCCCTCTCTGACTCGGCGGATCCGCAACGCGTCGCGTCGTGTCAGCAGGCCATGGGCCGCTTCGTCGCGCACCAGAGACACGATCAGGGCCGTGGTATCGGCGTCCCGGTTCATCAACAGATCGCGGTAGAGCGGGCTGTTGCGGAATTCTTCGCGAGCCAGATCGCGATCCGTATCCGCGTCCAGCAGTGCCCGGGTGCCCGCCTGCACCTCGGAAAAGCCGACGCGCGGGCTGTCCAATAGTGGCACATCGAGGATACTCAATACCGAATCGATCCCCGGGAGCGCATCGAGCGCGTCGCGCAAGGCCTCAAGACGCCCCAGCGTTTCGGATTCGAAGAGCGCCCCGGACGGCGTCCAGGTCACGATCAGAAAGTCGTCCGAGCCGTATCGCGCGCGAATTTCGCGGTAATAGTGCATGGCCTCATCGCCTTCGAGCACCAGCGATTCAGCTGAGGCATCAAGCTGAAAATGCCGGATCTGAGTCGCCGCGACTGCCAGCAGGGCCGACACCAGACCGGCGGCGATCCAGGGATGTTCGAGCACCAGCCGATGGTATAGGGTTGTGAACGTGCGGGTCATTTCAGGCATCCGGAAACCGGCAGGGATCGTATCATGTGGCAGGTCAGGGAACGGAACGCTCTGCGGCGTTTGCAGGTCGGAACGTCTGGAGGGCCACTCTTCGGAGCATAGGACATGGACAGACGATGGTTTTTGGGTGGTCTCGCCGCTACTGCAGCGGCCGGCACCACAACACCGTGGGCGTTAGCCCGCGCTGGCGCCACGCCCCACGATATCGAGGCAATCACCCGTATGCTGACACGTGACGGCGAGCTCCAACGGCTCGAACACAGGGCCGATTTCTGGCGACGCTATGTGGACGGGCTCGCCTGGGACGTGCTGTTCCGGGAGCGGACCGAGCGACCATTCACCAGCCCGCTGAACGACGAAACACGCACGGGGACCTACGTCTGTGCCGCCTGTCACCTGCCGCTGTTCGAATCCACTACGAAGTACGACAGCGGCACAGGCTGGCCGAGTTTCTGGGCGGCGATCGAGGCCCATATCGGAACGAAAAGAGACTTCAAGCTCATCATTCCACGAACCGAATACCATTGCCTGCGCTGCGGTGGACATCAGGGACATGTCTTCAATGATGGGCCGCGCCCGACCGGCAAGCGCTGGTGCAACAACGGGGTCGCATTGCGCTTCGTACCCATGGACGAGGCACTACCGGAGTTGCGCGGATGATCAGGGTGGTGACACGGAAACGACTGACGATCACGCTCGGGGCGACGCTGGCCTTGCTGGTGGCGAGCGGCCTGATGAGGCCGGCCAGCACCGTGCAGGCCGACGAGAATACGACCGCCAGCGCGATCTTCGCGGGAGGGTGTTTCTGGTGCATGGAGCCACCTTTCGATGAGCTGGACGGTGTAATCTCCACCACCTCAGGCTTCATCGGCGGGCACGTCTCCAACCCCAGCTATCAGCAGGTGGTCCGCGGCGGTACAGGCCATGTGGAGGCCGTCAAGGTGGTGTATGACCCTGCCGTGGTCGCTTATGACAGGCTGCTGGAGGTGTTCTGGCGGAACGTCGATCCCGTGGATGACGGCGGGCAGTTCTGTGACCGAGGTGAGGCCTATCTGACGGGCATCTTCGTGGGCAGTGCTGAAGAACGGCGACTGGCCGAAGCCTCACGTGTAGCACTGGACGCATCCGGGCGTTTCGACCAGCCTGTCGTGACGCCGATTCGCGAACGCGGCACGTTTTATCCGGCCGAAGAGTACCACCAGAATTACTACCGAAAAAATCCCGTACGCTACCGGTTCTACCGTTTCAACTGCGGCCGTGACCGTCGCTTGACCGAACTGTGGGGCGACTAATACCGCCCCCCGTCAGAACCAGAACGAAAAGAACAACTGGAACACATTGGCTGAGAGGCTGTATGTCGGCTCATCACCGGGCGACTCGGCATTCACCCGCAGATCGCGGAAATCACGGTAATCCGCCGTGATCCAGTCATAGGTGAAGTTGACCGCACCCCGTTCGAACATGGCCCAGCGAGCCGTGAACAGCTCGTAACTGACACCCATCCGCACCGAGTGGCTGTCGTAACGGCTGAGTTCCTTGTCCCGCGCGAGGAAGTTCTGCGCGCTGCGAAACGGATACAGGTCGCTCCAGAAATCCGCGGCCCCCTGGGTGTAATATCGATACTGCAGATCGAGAATCACGCGTGGCAGCGTGGCGTGGGTGTACCCGACCCGGGTACTGTGAGCGTCGATGCCCCAGTCGTCGCTGAAATAGCGATACTCCGCGTGCACCGCAGCGCGATACGGCAGGTGGTAACGCGCACGCAAAGCCACCGCACTGCTGGTGCGGCGTCGAGGATAGACCTCAGCCTGGAATCCGTAACCACGACTCGACTCCGGGTCCAGGTAGCGCACCTGCCGGTAGGGGTTGTTCAGGAACCCCTTGTCGGTAATGGTCTCGAAGGCGAGTTCGGCCAGCATGTTGCGGGTGACGACCTGCGTCACACCCAGACGCCACGAGTGACGGTCCAGCTCCTCGCTGAACTCTGGATCACCACTGCGGCCGATTTCGTCCGAACCACGGACGTAACCCATGCTCAGGGTGGTCATCGCCGCAAAGACCTCCTGACTCACCCCGATATTGAACGAACGGCCCTTGTAATCATTCTCGTCACTCGCAACCACCCCGAGACTGAGCAGGGTATCGCCTCTCAGGTAATCCAGCGTGCCGGCAAGCTCCGTACGCTCCTCCCGATACGGGCTGGCCGTGGTGATCACATCGATCGAGGCACCTGAGATCGTATCGACATGGTATTTCCCCTGTACAGAGAAGCTTTCGCCGAGCTGCTTGCGCACCAGTACGGACGGACCCTCTACCGTGATACCACCGCCGTCATAGTAATGATAGAGAACGTCCATTCGCTCTTCAGGCAGTACCGCGGCAGGCGCGTCGCCCATAGCCCACAACGCGACCGTACCCAGGACACACGCGAGGGTCCTGGAGGCGGTGCACCTGGAGTTCACGGACCCGCTCATGTCAGTTGCACCCACAGCCGCCACCGGATCCACCACTCGCGCCGCGCGCACCCTCGCGAATGTCATACAGCTTCTGCAGATAGGCTGCGGAGACCGGGTCACGCTCGAAACTCATGATCGGATCCGCCAGACGGTCTCGCTCGTAGGGCTGAACCCACGGCTGGACCCCCGAGCACGCACTCACCGACGCCAGCATGCCCAACACGATGAGACACCGAATGAGCCTGGCCATGATCAACGCTCCCGAACCAGCGCGCGGACCGCATCCTGGTATTTCTGCTCATCCCCCGGCTTGTAACCGAAGAAGTGATCGCGCAGCTGACCCTGACGATCGACCAGAATCGTGGTTGGCATCGCCGCCACTCCGTACAGGGCGCCCACTTCCTCCTTCGTGTCGAGCAGAATCGGAAAAGTCACCGGCACCTCGGCAAGGAAGCGGTCGATCAGCCGGTTCTCCTGCTCCACGTTGACGCCGAGCAGGCTAAACCCCAGTCGCTGGAAACGCTGATGAATCTGGTCAAGCAGCGGCATTTCCTGGCGGCAGGGCGGACACCAGGTCGCCCAGAAATTGATCATGACGACGTCGCCGCGCAGGTCGCTGAGGCTGAGACTGCCGCCCCCGCGCACGGGCAGCGTGAAGTCCGGCGCAGGGCCGCTCTGCGCGGCGCGTGCCAATGCCGCAGACATCGGTGTCGCGGCGAGCGGTGCCGTGGCGAGCATGGCGCACAGCATGCGGCGATCGAGATGGGCGTTGTGAGTCATCATCGCTCCCTGGAAATCAAGCCTGAATTCACGCTCCAGCCAACTCAAAAGAACCAGCCGAGCCCGATCACGAACTCAATGTTGTGAACCGTCTTGTCCTCACCCAGGAGATCGGTTCTGAACACGTGGTCGCGCACCATCAGGTGGGCTGACAGCCAGTCGTTCAACAGTACGCGGTAGCCGGCCCCGAAAGTAATGGTGAAGCGGCTGTCACCTGCAAAATCAGTGCTGCCGGCGCCGAGCAACAGATAAAGTGAAGAGGTGAACGCGCGATTTCGTCCGATGAACGTCTCGCCAGGAAACAGGTTGTAACCCAGCGACAGGTCGTAGTACCGGAACGTGCGCTCGTCGGACGGGAGCAGGTCGACGGCCCCGCTAAGCGTCTCGAAGCTGGTCCGCCCGGCGGTGGTCTGGCCGATGGTCGCCTCGGCAAAAAGCCCTTCGGTAATGTGATAGGCCAGTCGCCCGCCGTACACGGTGCTGCTGCCGAAATCTTCCACACTGAGGAATCCGGTATAGGCCCCGAGTTCGAAGTTTTCGGTATCTATCCGAGGCCGTCGGACTTCACGACGTTCCACGCGGGGATCGATCACCGGTTCCGCTGAACTGGGCTCGTCAAGCGTATCCATCACGCGGCTGCAGCCGCTCGTCAACACGGCCAGAAAGAGCGCCACTGCCGCATTCAGAAAAAGAAACCGAAGCCCGCTTTCCATTCGTTGACGTCCTCGTTTTCGTCGCGGCTGGTAAACACCACGTATCGCCGATACTCGGCCCGCAGCATGAAATTCCGACTCACGTGCATGCGCAACCCAAGGCCCGCATGCCCGATCTGATCCGTACGGTTTTCCACGTCGACCAGAGTCGCGCGGGGTTCTATACGGATCACCCCTGTCCCCAAGGCCAGGAATGGTGACACTCGCCATTCCGGCCAAGGCTGGTGCACGAGATTGACTCCCGCTAGCCAGCCGCTGGAAAACCGGCCGTTGAGATCTGAAGCGCTCAACTCCAGCGACAGGTTCCTCGTCGCATGCCAGGCGAAATAGGCGGACAGAACATCTGCGCCGCTGAAATCGCCGAGCATCACTCCACCCTCAGTACGCCGCTCGAGATAGTCGAGGCGACTCGGTGGCGCAATACTCACCGGCTCTCCCGAAGGCAATACGGTCCGACTGATCTGGGCGCGACTTGCCCAGCCTTCCACCCCACCCGCCGTGCGCACCCGGAACCAGTCCGTACGCCGACTCAGGATCTCGATCTGCTCACCACGCTCGGCGATGTGGAATCTCGGATACCCTCTTCCAGGGCCGCTATGCAGTTCCAGAAACGGCTCGGACACTTCGACCACATAGTGCGCCTCGCGCGCCTGCACCGGTGTGACGAAGTGCAAGAAAATGGCAGCGCCGATGAGCATCAGTCGAAGAGCTTGGACGGCGTTCACGTTCACGATGAAGTCAGTCCTCTGCCGGCGCGTCAAAGGGGTTGTTGAAGTATTGACCGCCGATGTCCAACCACTCGGCCACCAGACGAAGCTCAGCGGGACTCAGCCAGCCCGCGTGTCCCGCCCCGGGGGCGAAAGCAGCGAAAAACCGCCCGGAAGCACGCGCGCCGGCGGCGCTCATCGAGGGCTGGACCGCAACGGTGTCCAGAATAGGCTCACCCGTCTCTTCATCGACGACCGGCAGGCCCGTAGCAGGGTCGAGCCGCTCGACCAGGCGGATCTGCAGGGCGCCCTCGACCAGCTCAAGCTGGACGTCGGGGAACAACAGTTCGCGATACGAGCGCACCTGCAAGGCCTGCGCGGGAGAGGGATCCCCCGTCAATTCAAGCTGTGCCTCCGGCAGCTGGGTCACGCCCATTGCATCGCTGCGGGAGTGACAGCTGGTACATGTCCGATCGATCAGGACGGTGATGCCATCGTCATCGAGTATCTGGCGGTCCAGCTCCCATAGGGGCTGGATGTGCGTCTCGTAGTTGATCACCGTCCGGCAGCCTGCAGTCCATCGCTGCATGCAGGCTTCGCTCACCGGTGCAAGCGTCTCGAGGTCCTCATAGCGCCACGCAATCGAGGCGTCGGGTTCACGACCCGCCGCCACCGGATCGGTCCAGATGTCTTCGTAGAGCACATCGACACTCGGTCGGATCGCCGCGCAGTCCTCCACGCCGCAGCTGATGCGGGCCTTGACCTCGGCCATGGTTTCGCCGAAATCGGCGAACAGTGCGCTCTGGGTATTCGGAAACGGGATACTCGAGGAGGCCGCGCCCGCCCACGCGCTATCGAAGGCATCCAAGCGCCCATGGGACAGACCACTCCCAGGCTGGTGGCAGCCATTACAGCTCAGGGTCTGCCCTGGCCGCACCTGCAACCAGTTCTGGTGGCGCGCGCGCACCCGCTGTCCTGCGCGGTCGAGTACCGAGAGTGACAGCGGGACATCAGCCGGCACCGCCACCACCACAGAGCCATCCGGCTCGATGGGCGCATAGCCGATGATCTCGCGCATGCCACTGCGGGCTCCACCCCGGCCGAAGGCCACGCCCCGATTGAAATCGCGAACGTCATCATCCGGAATCGATACCGCCTTGAGCACGCGAAGCCAGGCCACGGGGCGGTCGGCGAAACTGGTCTGCGCCGGATCCGCGAGCGCCTCGATACCCACGCCCGACATGTCTTCGCCGAGCACGTCGTGGACGCTTCGAATGTTCAGCAACCCCAGGCCCTGCTCAGCCAGTCGGCTATCCGCTTGTCCGCTGGCGAGCTGGTCGAAAATGATGCCGGGCAAGGGCCTGGGCTGCATCGCCACGACCTCCGAGTAGACGACGCCTTCCTGGGGCAACAGTACCGGGAGCTGCGTATCCGCGCGACGGTCGTAAATCCAGATCCCATACAGGGGTGGCGCCGGCACTGCCGCCGGATCTTCCAGACGCTCCGGGGTACACGGCACGATACGGTCGTTGTCCATCAGCCGGCACTGACTCCAGCTCACGAACATCCGATCGGTGCCATCTTCCAGTGGCCAGGCTGCGCTGTATTGCCCCCCCGGCGACAACCCCACCCCGGGCGTCACGACACTCGCGGTCGCGGGCTGCTGCGCCGGGCCGCTCAGCACTCCGGCATTGGCGGCAGTCGGTTGGGTGTTCTCGACGTAGTTGTCCACATCGATCAGGACCAGGTCGCCACCGAGGTAACTGACCTGGAAAGGCTGAGCCAAGGCCAGTATGCGTCCATCCGGCATCTCACGCGGCTTCAGGAAATGGACGTCAATGCCATCTTGTCCAGTGCCGCGACTGTTTTTGCCGTAGAGCAGTTCAAGCCCGGTACCGTCCGGGTTCATCCGATAAAGACTGATCTCGTTACGGGAACCGAAGCGGTCCCAGCGACTGAATACCACCTGGCCACTGGAGAGGACACTGGGCGAGAGGTCATGGCTCTGATTGAACGACACCTGGCGTATTTCGCTGCCGTCTTCGTTCATCACATGCAGTACGAACGCCGGCTCGTTGAAATTCTCGTCTAGTGCATCGAACTGCGGTTTGCCCTCGTCGAGCAGCATGGCCTTGCCGCCACGCTGCCGGGTGGAGGTGAAGATGATTCGGCCATCGGGAAGGTAATGTGGCGCCAGATCATGGCCGAGTTCCGCGGTCAGCTCCGAGGTGATGATTCGGCGCAACCGCTCATCGATGCGGTGATATTCCCAGATATTCCAGGTCGGCTGATCCTCCGGGTCAGCCCCCTCGATGAAGGGTCCGCGCATCGAAAACAGCAGTCGCTCTCCGTCCCAGGAGACACTGACATCGCGGATGTCGTACATGCCCTCGGTCAGGGCCCCGGTGACATTGATCTCAGGGGCCGAGGGTGAGGCCCTTTCCCGAATGATCAGATCTGCGCCCAGCTCGAAGCGATCCAGCAGCCGTCGCGCATCGGTGGTCCCCAACATGCCCTGATCACCTGCCGGTACGGGACGCTGAACGTAGGCGATCGGAACATCCACGACCACCGGGTCTGGCCCTTGTCCGCCGGCAAGTCCGATACCGTCTTCCCCGCCGCAAGCCGCGAGTAGCAGCACTGCAGTGAGTGCGGGCAGCGTCATCACGGTATTGCGGCTCACCACCCGCTTGGTCATCGAGTCACCCGGCATCGGTTTCATCGCGTGCATCCTCATCGTTCCTTCAGTTATCGACCGCTGCGTCGACCACTGAAGTCTGAACCGCAGAAAACACACCAGACAGCGACTGTTTTACTTAACCCCATGGCAGTCTGCAAAAACGTTAACGCAGTCACAGAACAACAAGTAGCGGACTTTGCCTAATGATCACCAGCGTGTGGCACGCCCTATTCGACACGAGGTGACTCGACGTGACAGCTGGCATGAACAACCTCCGGATCACGACCCTATGCCCAAGTGGCAGGCTGTCAGCGGCCGTATTGGCATTGGGGCTGTATCTCGCACTCGCCATGATCATGCAGGCGTTCGCGACCCCTCGCGATGAAGCACGTCGCATTCATGACCGGCTCGCGGGGGTACCCCCCTCCGCTGCAGTGCTCGACCAGATGACCAGCCTGGTCAGCAACGGCGATGCGATCGGTGCGGCTTACCTCGCGATGGAAAACCGCGCGTTCTATGACGTCACACTGAAAAACTGGGCGGCACCCTGGACGAACCGTGAAGAAGATGTGTTCGTCCCGCTGAACGACTACATCGCGACGGTGATCGGCATGGTGCGCGACGATGTACCGTTCAACCAGCTGCTCTCGGCTGACATGGTCTATGTCGGACGTGACGGACTTTCGGGCATACCCGCCTATTCGATGACCAGCAATGCGCACTACGAAGAGCTGGAGCGTCGAAATATCAACCTGATGGAGAATCTGGAACAGCGACGCCAGTCGGCGATGACGGATCTGCCACCAGACGCCACCGCAGGGGTCATGACCACCCGTGCCGCAGCAGAGGCGTTTTTCGTCGCCGGCACCAACCGGGCGATGCTGCGATTTACGCTCATGGCGCATATGTGCCGGGACCTGGAGCAGCTGGCCGACACGACCCGCTCACCTGACCGGATTCGGCAAGACGTTTCGCGCAGCCCAGGTGGCGACAGCCGGTTATTCCTGAACAACTGCGTGAGCTGCCATACCGGCATGGACCCGCTGGCTCAGGCCTACGCCTATTACGACTGGGACGAGAGCGCGCGGCGCATCGTCTACACCAGTGGACAGGTCAGACCTAAATACTTCAACAATGCCGACACATTCCCCTTCGGCTTTGTCACCACCGACGCCAGCTGGGCAAACTACTGGCGCGAGGGACAGAACGCGCTGCTCGGTTGGGACCCGGGTCGTCCGGGGGAGGGCTACGGCGCCAAGTCCATGGGTGAGGAGCTCGCCAACAGCCAGGCATTTGCACAATGCCAGGTCGAGAAAGTTTTCCGTACCGTCTGCCTGCGCACGCCCACCGATGCAGCAGATCGTCAGCAGGTTGCCAGCATGGTAACAAGCTTCCGCGGCGGCAATTACCGCATGCGCCAGGTGTTTGCCGAATCGGCAGCCTACTGCCGCGCCGACTGAGCTGGAAAGAGGACAGGCCGCCATGAACATGATGAGCCGTACACCGCGTCTGCGGATCGCCGCAGTCGGCGCCACGCTCGCGTTACTCGCCGCCTGCGGCAGCGACGTGGAGACCCAGAGCAACCCGATCGTCGCGCCCCCTGGCAGTGGTGGCTACTCCGGGCCGCCGCCTGCCACCGCTGAGGTCCAGGCGTTCCGCACCCACCTGTGGGAAAACGTCAACACGCTGAACACCTGTGGAAACTGTCACGGCACAGGCGGCACGCTGCCGACTTTCGCCCGCACGGATGACGTCAACCTCGCCTATCAGGATGTCGGCGGGCTGGTCAACCTGACTTCCCCTGGCGACTCGGTGCTGGTGAGCATGGTGGCCAACGGTCACAACTGCTGGCTGGAAAGCACCCAGGCGTGTGCCGATATCATGACGACCTGGATCGGTAACTGGTCGGGCGGCGACGGTAACCAGGGTCGCGAAATCGAGCTTGTCCCCCCAGTCCAGAGAACGGTGGCTGACAGCCGGGTACTGCCCGCGGACCCTGGCGCATTCCAGACCACGGTTTTCCCCCTGCTGCGCGACTTCTGTGCAGACTGTCACAGCGGCTCGGTCGCGAATGGCGTCGCGCCGTTCTTCGCCGACGGCGATGTCATCACCGCTTACAACGCCGCCCGGAGCCGCATCAATCTCGATTCACCGGGGATTTCGCGCTTCGTCGTCCGCGTGGGCGACGAGTTCCACAACTGCTGGAGCGGTGATTGCCGCGATGACGGTCAGGCCCTGGAGGATGCTATCGCGGCAATGGCGGCGATGGTTCCAGTGACTCAGATCGATCCATCACTGGTGGTCAGCATGGCGCTTGGCCTTCCTGACGGCATCGTCGCTGCCGGCGGCAATCGCTATGAGGCAGCCCAGATTGGCTTCTGGGAATTCAAGGAAGGCCGTGGAAACCGCGCCTTCGACACCAGCGGCGTTCAGCCCGCACTCGACCTCACGCTGAGCGGTGATTTCGATTGGTTCGGCGGCTGGGGCATTGATCTTCGCGGCGGCAAGGCACAGGGCAGCGTCGCCGCGAGTCGCAAGCTCTACGACCTGATACGCGCCACCGGAGAATACTCGATCGAGGCCTGGGTGGTCCCGGGGAACGTAAACCAGGAAGAAGTCCCCATCGTCAGCTATTCGGCTGGCGCCATGGCCCGGAATTTCACGCTCGGACAGACCATGTACAACTACGATTTCCTTAATCGGAGTGACACCACCGACGTCAACGGGATGCCGGCTCTGTCCACCCGTGACGCCGATGAGATCCTGCAGGCCACCCTGCAGCACGTTGTTGTCACCTTCGATCCGGTGGGCGGTCGGCAGATCTACGTCAACGGCAACCTTGTGGTCATGACTGACCCCAGTGGTGGCGGCAGCCTGAATGACTGGGACGACAGTTTCGCGTTCGTGCTCGGGAATGAGCCCTCCGGTGATGCCCCCTGGGAGGGTGTATTGCGCCTGGTGGCGATTCACAATCGTGCGCTGACGCCTGAACAGATCGACCAGAACATCGAAGCCGGTGTAGGTGAAAAATTCTTCCTGCTGTTCAACGTGAGCGAGCATGTCGGTCAGGCCGACAGCTATATCCTGATCGAGGTCAGCCAGTTCGACAGTTACGCCTACCTGTTCGCCGAGCCGCGGTTCATCGTGCTCGGCAGCGAGTCCGCCCCCGCAGGAGTCCCGTTACAGGGACTGCGTATCGGGATCAACGGCGGGGTCGGCAGCGTGGGTCAGGCATTTGCCAAGCTGGACCTGCAACTCGGGGGTATGGACTATACGGCGGGCGTGGGACAGTTGCTCTCGCCGCAGGCGGCGGTCATCGGCTTGGAGGCCGGACCGGAGATCGATGAGTTCTTCCTTAGCTTCGAACGCCTTGGCTCCAGCACGAATTTCATCGTCGAGCCGACCCCTCAGCCCCCAGCTATCGTCGACGGGACACCCTCCTCACGAATCGGGATCCGCACCTTCGATCGCGTCAACGCGACCATGTCCGCAGTGACCGGCATTCCGCAGACGACCGGCGACATCCAGGACACCTTCAGCCTGGTACGCCAGCAACTGCCCTCGATCGATGCCATCGATACCTTCGTATCGGCCCACCAGATCGGAGTCACACAGCTGGCGATCGAATATTGCAACACGCTGCTGGAGGATCAAACCCGCCGTAGCGCTTACTTCCCGGGTTTCGATTTCTCAGCGAGCCCGGCGACCGCACTGGCTGGCAACGGGCGCAATCTACTGATTGATCCGCTGATCTCCCGTATGGTCGGGCTAGGGCTCGAACAGCAGCCAAGTGCCACAGAGATTCGTGGCGAGCTCAACGCACTGATCGACCGACTCGACAACTGCGGCGGCAGCTGCCCGGCAGATCGCACCGTGGTGATCGGCAAGGCCACTTGCGCGGCTGTCCTCGGCAGCGCAGCCGTGCTGGTTCACTGACATCCAATTCATTGACGTATCGCACGAGGCAAGCCCATGACTAGGCGAAGCAGGCACAGCAACGACTGGTACGCGCCACTGCGACACCCGGATCATCCCAGGCCGATCACTCGTCGACAGCTGATCGCGCAGGGTTTCATGACGGGCGCAGCCACCATCGCAGGCGCCGGGCTGTTTGGTCTGTTCGCCAACCCCAGGGCGGCCTGGGCGCAGTTGTCGCCCGATCTGCAGTCGCTCACCGAAAGCTGCGGTATCGCGGTGCAGGGTGCCGGCAAGATCCCCTTCATCTGCTTCGATCTCGCGGGCGGCGCCAATATGGTCGGCTCGAATGTCCTCGGTGGTCGCCAGGGCGGGCAGCTGGACTTCATCAGCACGCAGGGCTACAGCCGCCAAGGCCTGCCAGGCGATATGGTGCCCCGGCTGAACGATCCGCTGACGGGTGCTGCATTCATCGACGATCGACTGGGGTTGGCTTTCCACTCGGACAGCGCGTTTTTGCGCGGCATCGTCGACAAGCTCTCGGCCAGTCGCTTTGACAACGTCAATGGAGCCTTGATTCCGGCCCGCTCGGAAAACGACACCGGCAACAACCCGCACAACCCACTTTACGGCATCCATCGTGCAGGGGCGGACGGATCGCTGCTCACCCTGATCGGCTCGAGGCCGACCGACTCCGGCGGCAACTCGCTTGCCCCGATGGCAATGATCAACTCCGAGGTTCGCCCGACCAAGGTCGACCGGCCGACCGACGTCACCGGCCTGGTGGATACCGGCAAGCTCATCGGCTTGCTCGACCAGGACGACGCCGTGGCGGTGATGGAGTCGATCTACCGACTGAGTGACCGCAAGCTCAACCGCGTCGATACCGGTCTGATCACACGTGATGCCGTGATCAAGGATCTGGTGCGTTGCGGGTACCTGCGTTCAGCAGATATCGCAGACCGCTTCGGCGATCCGTCTTCGCTCAATCCCGCGCTTGACCCGGACATCGTCGGTCCCAGCGGGATTTTCAGCGAACAGGAATTCAACAGCGATGGCGAATTCCGGAAGACGGCATCGGTCATGAAACTGGTCATGAACGGCTTCGCCGGCGCCGGCTGCATCACTATGGGTGGCTATGACTACCATGGCGGCAGACGCGCACTTGGTGAAGTTCGCGACCTACGCGCAGGACGTTGCATGGGTGCGTGCCTCGAGTATGCCGCACGCCTGAATGTGCCCTTGATGATGTATGTCTTCAGTGACGGCTCGCTCTCCAGCAATGGCGTCATCGACAACTCCGAGCAGGGTCGCGGAAAGGGGGAGTGGACCAGCGACAACCAGTCCACGGCCGCCTCATTTTTCCTGGTCTACAATCCGGGGGGCAGGCCCCAGCTGCTGGGCGCCACGCCGGAGCAGCAGGCCAGACACCAGCAGATTGGCTGGTTCAGGCCCGACGGCTCGGTGGAAACCGCGTCGAGCCCTGCCGCAAACAATGTCAACCAGCTGGTCGAACTCACGGTCCTCAACTACCTGGCGTTGCACGGCGAGCAGGCAAGCTTCCCCAGTCTGTTCCCCGGCCATGGGCTCGGCAGCCCGACCCTCCGTGACCAGCTGACCGCCTTCCAGCCTATCGTCAACGGCACGATCTGACGACACGGCGCCCGACAACCAGTCAAAGCCCGACCGACCACGACGCTACACTGCGAGTGGCGGTCGGGCCATAATGGCGGGCATGAACGCGACACCAAGCCTGCCTCTGGATCTGCTCGCCTGTCCGCGCACAGGCGAACAGCTGCGCCATCACCCTCAGGGACTGACCAACCAGGGCGGCCAGGTGGTCTTTCCGCTGCTCGATGGCGTCCCTGCGCTGTTTGCCGAGCCGGTCGCGACTCTTGGCGAGTGGCGGGACCGCCTGGAACTGCTGCTGGTGCAGCTGGGGCAACATGCGCAACGACTCGAGCAGAACGTTGAGGCCCCCGATCTCGGTGCGCTGGGACGAGCGCGCGTCGAACGCCTGCACGCGGCGACGGTCGACCATCGGGACCGACTGACTGCTCTGCTGGCGCCATTGGCGCTGCCCCGGCGCAATACGGCGACGGAGACGCACCTCGCCCTGCGGACACGTCTGCCTCCGGAAGCCTCGCTGGTCGGCTATTACGCCAACATCCACCGTGACTGGGTATGGGGCGAGACGGAGAACGCGGCCAGCCTGGATCTGCTGGCGCAGGTGGCCGCAGACTGTCCACTCGGCCGGACCCTGGTGATCGGTGCGGGCGCGGGGCGACTGGCGTGGGACGTGCACCAGACCCTGGCTCCCGAGACCACGCTCGCACTCGATTTCAACCCCATGCTCATGCTCCTCCTTGCCCGCCTGGTCCGGGGTGAGAGCATCGACCTGTACGAGTTTCCGCTGGCGCCCAGGCGCCGCGAGGACCAGGCCCTGCTGCGACACCTCGCCGCACCGCAACCGACCCGTCCGGGATTCCACGCGATCATGGGAGACGCGCTGCGACCTCCCTGCGCCTACGGCGCTTTCGATACGGTGATCACGCCGTGGGTCATCGATATCCTGCCGGAAGATCCGCGACTGCAGATGGCCCGGATCAACAACCTGCTCGCGCCGGGCGGTCAATGGCTGAACTTCGGATCGCTGAACTTCAACTTCGCAGATCCCAGACTGGCATTCTCACTGGAAGAGACTCTGGAGCTGGTGGAACACCATGGCTTCGGGCCGCCCAAGCTCACCGAAACCGAGTTGCCGTACATGTGCTCGCCTGCAAGCCGCCATGGGCGGCGCGAGCAAGTGGTTGCCTTCGGCGCCCGCAAGCGCGAAGAGGTCGACGCCCCGCCCCGACACAAGGCACTGCCGGACTGGCTGGTCACCGGCCGAGGTGCAGTACCGGCCCTGCCTGCTTTTCGCCAGCAGGCGCTGGCCTCCAGGATCCACGTGTTCATGCTGGAGCTGATCGATGGCCGACGCAGCCTCAAGGAGATGGCAGGCATTCTCGAACAACAGAAGCTGATGACGCAGGCCGAGGCCGAGGACTCGTTGCGGAATTTCCTGATCCGCCTGTACCAGGACAGTCAGCACGGAAGAAGCTACTGAGCCTTGCCGGCGTATGCTCCGCTGTCCGCCCAGTGAGCACCGCGGACGCGATCGCTGGTGTAGGCTGCGTCCCTGACTGTGGGCCGGCAGCTGCCGATCGATCAATAATCAAGGGGAGAACGCGATATGGGCGAGCAGACGAGCAAGGCTCACGCCTGGCAGTTCGACGGTTATGGCCGACCGGACGACGTATTGTCCTGGCGAGAGCAGACGCTGCCAGCGCCCGGGCCCGGTGAGGCAGTGGTGCGGCTGCGTGCGATCGGCATGAACCGCTCGGAGTTCAACTATGTGCAGGGCCGCTACCAGCCCGCGCGCGAGTTTCCCAGCTGCCTTGGCCAGGAAGCGGTCGGAGAGATCGTCGCGCTCGGCCCACCGGGCGAGGACATGACTGCACCATGGTCGCAGACGCCACTTGAGCTCGGGGCGCGGGTGGCCCTGCTCCCAGGCCGCATCGATCTCTGCAGCACCGGCGCCTATCGTGACATTGGTTGCTATCCTCAGGCTGCCCTGCTCCCCGTGCCCGACAACTACAACGATGCCGAGGGCGCTGCGCTGTGGATGGGCGTGCTGACGATGGGGGGTGCCCTGGAACTCGCCGGCATCACCCCGGAAACGGCACCAGGTAAACGGCTCCTGGTCACCGCAGCCAGCTCCAGCATGGGTGTGGTCGCCCTGAAACTGGCCCGCGCCTGGGGGGCAACCACACTGGCCACGAGCCGCAGTGAGGCGAAAATCAGCACGCTGTCAGGGCTTGCCGACCATGCCTTCGTGGCCGGCGACAGCGACAGCCTCGCGGCCGGGATCGCCACGGCCACGCAAGGCGAGGGCTTCGATGCCGCCCTCGATCCGGTCGGTGCGGCGTTCTACCCCGCTCTGGTGGCATCAGCAGCCATCGGCGCGAGTATCGTCAGTTACGAACTGATTACCGGGCAGGATACCCCGCTGCCCATCGCCAAGGTGATGATCAAGGATCTGGCCCTGCGTGGGTATACGATCTATCGCCCGCTGAGGCATCCGTCGCTGTTGCAGCGCATTCTGGGCTGGGGCCTCGAGTACGCCAACGATATCCGTCCGATCATTGCCGGCACCCGATCGTTGAACGACGCCCCTGAGAGTCTCGAGGAGCTTGGTCGTGCCGAACATCTGGGCAAGCTGGTGCTCGTGCCGGACGCCTAGGCCTTGCCGCCGCCCTGCGCGGCTGCTGTCAGGGGGGTGAGGACGACCGGTCGTCGATGACGGACCAGACAAGTCGGCGGCCGGCCTTGTCCCGCATGAGCAGGCCAGTGATCACCACTGGAAAGCGACTCCCATCCTTACGCAGGCATTCCTTGCGGTACGGGCCAAAGCGGCGATGACGACGCATGGTCTCGAGCTGTTGTCGATCCTGCGCGGCGTATTCCGCCGGAGTGAGACAGTCGTACGGCCGCCCGATCAGTTCTTCTGGCTGATAGCCGGTGGTAGCCACCAGCGCGTCGTTCACCTCCAGGAACCCCCCCGTGTCGAGATCATTGAGACACATACCGATCGGCGAGAGTCTGAACAGCGCACGGAACAGCGCCTCGCTGCGCACCAGGGCATCCTCCGCCGTCACCCGGGGGGTAATGTCGCTGATCACCCCGATCAGCACTTCGCACTCCCCCGATACCTGCTGCAGCAAGGTGCCGGCATCTCTCACCCAGCGAACCGAGCCGTCTGCGTGAATAAGCCGGTACTCGATGTCGTAGCGCTCGCCCCGCCCAACCGCGGCGCGGATCTCCGTGCTGACCCGCAGACGATCGCCGGGGTGGATGACGCTGGCGAAACAGCGCACGGCATTCCCGATGAAATCACTCGCCGGATACCCTAGCAGGGGCTCGCAGTCGACGGACATCCTGTCCATTGTCCAGTCGGCATTCAGACGACAGCGATACATGATGCCGGGCACGGCGTCGAAGAGCGCACTCAACTCCTGCTCGCGCAGCGCCAGGCGGCGTCTGAGCATGGCGATGGTCTGGTCGGATTCAACGGCGGCCACAGGCGGCGGTTGCTGATCTGCAGGCGGTCTCCGGTCCACTGTCTTGTCCTCGGCGCGAGCTCGCCCTCAATCCAGCAACTAGAACACCAGAGCTTGCGACTGATTTCAAACCCTTTGTCGCGCGGATCAGGGGTGACCAGGCCTGCGCGCAACGCCAGCCCTGTGGCATCATCGCGTGCATGCGCGTTGTGGCTCACACCTGCTCCAATACAGAAATCGTCTGCGCACTCGGCCGGAGCGACTGGCTGGTCGGCGTTGATGATCATTCCGACTATCCTGCGGAGGTGGTGTCCACCCTGCCGCGAGTCGGACCCGACCTGGACGTGGATATCGAGCGTATTCGTGCACTCGAACCTGACCTGGTGATCACCTCGCTGACGGTGCCCGGGCATGAGCGCTGCGTCGAGCGAATCGCGGCCGCTGGACTCCCCTACCTCGTCACCCAGCCGACTTCGCTGGCGGGGGTCGCGGAAGATATCCGACACATCGGCGCCGCGCTGGGCGCCGCGACCGAGGCCGAGGCGCTCGCCAGCCGCTTCGACGTCGCCCTCGCACGCGCCGCCGGCGTAGCTACCGGAATTCCGGTGCTGGTCGAGTGGTGGCCAAAACCGGTGATTGTTCCCGGTCGGCGCTCATGGGTGAACGAGATGTTGCGGCTTGCCGGCGGCTACAACCCATGGGAAGCGGAAGATGCCGAAAGCCTTCCGGTCGACCCGAAAGCGGTCCGTCGGGCTGCGCCGGAGGCGGTGGTGATGAGTTGGTGCGGAGTCAGGGAGGACAAATACCGCGCGGAGGTCGTGCGCCGGCGCAGTGGCTGGGCGGAGGTCCCCGCCCTGCGCCACGACCGGATCCATGCTGTCAGCGAGGCTTGGCTGGGTCGGCCGGGTCCGCGACTGCTGGAGGGCATTGAACGGCTACGCACCATTGTGAACGAGATCCGTCCGGACCCCTGCTGGCCAGACGCGTGATCACGGCCAAGGCAAGGAGGCTCCCCATGAAAGCACCACCGCTGTCCATTCTGTTGATACTGCTGATCTCGCTTGCCCCCATGAGCAGCGCGGAGGAACAGGCCCAGGCACCCGAGTCCGACTCTGCCCGGACCCAGCTTGGCCTGTATGTGACCGCCCGCCAGGCTTGGGCACTGCTGCAGAACGAGCCGGATGCCGTGCTGGTCGATGTCCGCGATCCCGTTGAAGCCATGTTCACGGGGTTCGCCGAGCCCACCCGCGTTCATGTGCCATGGCTGCTCGTCGACCCGCGACAGTTTTCTGCGGAGCACGGGCGCTACGACATGGTGGCCAATCGCCGTTTCGACAGCGAAGTAACCCAGCGGCTTGCGGCGCTGGAGATCGCTGCCGATGCCCCGATCATCGTGATCTGCCGCAGTGGCGCCACGCGGAGCGCACCTGCTGCGGACCGTCTGACCGAACTCGGCTACAGGCGGGTCTACTCTGTCGTCGACGGCTTCGAGGGTGACCGCTTGCGCGACGGCGACTCTACCGGCGTGCGCGCGCTCAATGGGTGGCGTAACAGCGGCCTGCCCTGGAGCTATACCCTGCCCGAGGACGTGGCCTACCGCGTATCCTCGTTCGACGATTGATCGGACCCGGACGGGGGTGATCCGGACTGCTCAGGAAAGACGGAGAGGCCATCGACCAGCACCACCGGAAACGGCCGCGTGGCCTCACCGGTATACAACGAGCGGTGTGGGAACGGAATCTCTATGCCCGCCGCATCGAATGCCATCTTGATGTCGGCGGCGATGCTGTTGCGCAGCGCGAGAAAATTCTCCCGGCGCGCCCAGATCGAGAACTGTATCTGGAGTGCCGAGTCACCGAACCCGGTGAAGATGAACAGCGGTGCGGGTTCGTCGAGACACACCAGATTGCGGTCCGCAACGTCCATCAGCACGTCCCGCACCCGGTTGATGTCCTCCTTGTAGGCCACCCCCAGCATCATGTCGAGGCGACGAATAGGGAACCGCGTCAGGGTCGTCACTTCGCTCTTGATCAGAGTTTCATTTGAGATACGAACGTAGAGGTTGTCGAAGGTCCGCAGCTTGACTGACAGCAGATCCACGGACAGCACCTCACCGGTCGTAGCGCCGACCTTGATGATGTCGCCCACCGAGAAGGCCCGCTCACCAATCAGAAACAGCCCGCTGATGAGGTTGGACACGGCGGTCTGCGACGCGAAACTCAGGGCTACGGTCACCACGCCGGCAGCGCCCATCAGTACGGCCAGACTGAAACCGAGTTCCCGCAGCGCCGAGGCCACGAACAGCGCCAGCACCAGGTAGAACGCCAGACGCCGCAACAACAGCAGTCGGGTCGCAGACAGGTGTTTCCCGGCGGCCCTGCGGATCAGGCGTGAGGCGATGCCGGCGAGCAGCAACCCCAGCAGCAGCAGCACACCCGCCCGCAACCAGGCCGCGAATCGATCGCTCGTCACCAGTTCCGTCAGCCACGCATCCATCGCCTACTCCCGGAACAGCAGGCTGAAGGCCCGCACGACCCCACCCCGCGCGGGCAGTTGTCGGGGCCCTGTGAGAAGGCTGACGTCACCCGCTTCACTCGGGGGTTTCTCAGCGATCTTCAGTGACGCCATGTCGGAATCGCTGCCTCGCTGCAAGGACACCGCCTGAGTCCAGAGCCGTCCGTCAGCGCCACCGAAAATCGACAACATCGGTACGGGCAGGCTGAGGCGTTCCAGCGGCAGGGCGTTTGGCGCATGGTTGGCAATTCGCACGGCGGTCACCGCCCGATGCACACGGCGCGGCAGTTCATCCAGCGAATGGCGCGCGTGGGTTTTGCCGGCATAACAGATCTCGCCCTCTCGTGTGGTCGGCCCGAACCAGGTGTCCGACAGGCGCAGCATCGGAAGCTCGCGCAGCACCGTGGGCGCTTTCTCGCCGACCTGCACACGCAGGTAAAGCGGTGTCGAGAGATACATCGTTGTCTCTGCGCCTGGGAGCAGAAACAGCGGGGTTCGCGGGCGAATGACGACCGGGCGGTCCGCCAGCAGAGGTGCAAGCACCAGCCGATCGCCAGCGCTCAGCATGAAGCGTTCGCCTGCTCCGGATTCCGGTACACCGGTATGCAGGACAAACTCGGGCCGCGCGTCGGCAGCGCTCTCCTCGACCTGCTCGGTCACGAGCTGCCACTCGCCTTCGCGGTGATGGACGTCGAGCAGCAGGGTCCCGAGTCGGCAGGCGAGAGTATGCCCGAGCGGCACCGTCTGTGGCAGCCACCAGGGTCCCGATACGGAATCTGTCGTGCCAGACGGCTCACCGGCAGTGCTCAAGGTCAAAGCTCGTCTCCCCCTACTCAGGCCAGGACTGCCGATTGTATGCCAGCCTGCCCGCCGGCACAGCGCAGGCCGAGCTTTCGGTTTCCCGCGGGCGACAGCGTTGTGTACGCATGATAACGTCGCGACAGACGTCTAACCTTGGAAACCAGTCATGAGCAGCCACCCCCCCGAGGTCACTCGGCCGCTGGACGAGCAGGAACTCGATGAGCTGGAGGATTACCTCAACCGCGAGTCGCTGCCAGAGGACACCATGTCGCTCGCAACGCTGCATGGATTTCTCACTGCTATCGTCGTAGGGCCTTCGCAACCCTCACCGGAACACTGGCTGGGACGGATCTGGGGTGACATTGAACCCGAGGTGGCACTGTTCGGCTCGGAAGAAGAGGCCGCCCGGATAAGGCAGCTGCTGTTTCGCCTGATGAATTCGATCGCGATCGAATTGGCCGAACACCCGGCGGAATTCAGTCCGATTCATGCGGCGGCCGAAGAGGACGGCGAAGAGCTTGTCCTGCCCGAATTCTGGTGTGAGGGCTTTGTCAGGGGAACGTTGATCGACCGCGATTCATGGCAGGGGCTGTTTGACTCGCGTGAGGATGCGTTGCTGGTGCTGCCGATACTCGCTCACGCGGTCGAGCGGAGCGAATTCGAGTCGGAAGTCACCGGACCGACAGAAGTGTTCTGGAGCGAGGAAGGCCTGGAACTGATCAGCCAGTCCACCGTCGCGCTGCACGCCTACTGGAGCCCGACACGCTCTGCCTGAACCCGGGCTGAACGGGGCGAGGCGAAACAAGTCTCGTCCGCAGTGCGAAATGGACGCTTTGGGGAAGCCATCCATGCCGTTATACTGGTCGTACTGGTGGAGGCCAGATTTGCCTGTGTCACAGGCGGACAACGAAACGGAGCTTGCAACATGAAGACACGTCGTGAATTCCTTAAAGTCGCAGCCATTGGCGCGGCAGTCCTGCCGGCAGGCAGCGCTGCACTGCGCAGCGCCCCGGCCGCAGCAGCCGTCCCGGACGGGATGCCGCGCCTCGAACTGGATGATCCCGCTGCCGTCGCGCTCGGCTATGTCCACGACGTCGCTGACGTCGACACAGCGCGCTTCCCTCGCTATGAAGAAGGCCAGTTGTGCAGCAACTGCCGCCTGATTTCCGGCCCTGAGGGTGATGACTGGCGTCCATGCTCAATTTTCCCGGGAAAACTGGTCGCCAACGAGGGTTGGTGCAGCGCCTGGGTCGCCAAAGGCTGAATCCGGGCAGTCGGGACCGCAGGGTCGCGACGGATAAAACAGCAGGGCCGGCAAGTGTGCCGGCCCTTTTTTGTGCTCAGTCCTCGCGCCTTGAAAACAACACATGGGTGACGAACCACTGGTCACCCCGCGCGTAACCGAACAACTCTGCCACCGCCATAAAGAACATGCGCCAGCGCTGCACCCATCGGCGCGCGGCGGCCGCACCGTACACCTCGGAGAATATCCGCATGATCTCGTCGTCGGCCGCATCCAGGCGAGCGAGCCAGGCGTTGGATGTGCGCTCGTAGTGGCGACCGTCGACCCGCCACTGCGCCTCCAACCGCAGGTCGTGCTGAAACCACGCGAACATCTGTTCCGCCGGCATGATGCCGCCGGTGAAAAAATGTTCGGCCATCCAATCGTAATTGCCCTCGGTTTCGAACGGGTAGAGCAACTCGCGATGACAGAATACATGCACGAACAGCCGCCCCCCGGGAACCAGCCAACCGCTGATGCGCCTCAGCAGCTCACGGTAATTGCGCATATGCTCGAACATTTCCACCGAGACCACACGATCAAAACGCGCCTCCGTGGAGAAATCGTTCATGTCCGTCGTGACGATCTCGAGATTATCCAGACCTGCCGCCTGGGCTCTGGCCTCGATGAACTCCCGCTGGCTGGCCGAATTCGACACCGCAGTAATCCGACTCCGTGGATAGTGTTCGGCCATCCACAGTGAGAGCGAGCCCCAGCCGCAGCCAAGCTCGAGAATCCGCTGCCCATCGGCAAGTCCGGCACGCTCGCAGGTCAGCTCCAGCATCGCCGCCTCTGCCTGATCCAGAGACTCCGTGCCGGCAGGCCAAAGTGCGCAGCTGTATTTGAGATACCGCCCGAGCACATGTTCGAAGAATGTGGACGGCACCTCGTAGTGCTGCACGTTGGCAGCCTCCGTGTGCACTGCCAGCGGACCCTCCCGCAGCTCAGCAAGTCGCGCCTGGTAGCGGGCGAACTGTGCCTCGCCACCCTCGCCGCGCTCGCCCCTCAGGCGCCCGCTCATCAGGCGTCGCATGCCGAAGCGCAGCAACGGGTCAGGAATCAGGCCACGCTCCGCCCAGTCGATCAAAATGCTCAAAATCCTGCCTCCCCGGCACTGAAGATAGTGTTGATACCCACGGTGAATCCATACGACACGGCGCCCCGTGCGGATGAGCGCACGGCAACGATACCATCCAGCTGCGTTGACGGTGTCCGCAAGCGCTGGCAGTGTGCACTTGTTTTTCGACAGGTCCTGGGACCTGAACACCCGTATTGAGGGAGCACGAGGCGCGTGAGTAACACGACACAAGACCCACAGGCGGCAGGCACCATGCCGTCCGAAGAAGAAGCTCGGGAAGCCGTCCGGACGCTATTGCGCTGGGCGGGTGATGACCCGACCCGCGAAGGGTTGCTCGACACGCCGAAGCGAGTTGTCAAGGCCTACCGCGACTGGTTCGCCGGCTACGATCAGGATCCAGTCGAGTTTCTGGCCCGTACGTTCGAGGAAGTCGAGGGATACGACGAGATGATCGTCCTGCGCGATATCAGCTTTGAGTCGCACTGCGAGCACCACATGGCGCCGATCATCGGGCATGCCCATGTGGGCTATCTGCCGACCAACAAGGTAGTTGGCATCAGTAAACTTGCGCGTGTCGTGGAAGCCTTCGCCCGGCGGTTCCAGGTCCAGGAGAAACTCACTGCACAGATCGCCAACTGCATTCAGGACGTGCTGAAACCCAAGGGCGTCGGCGTCATCATAGAGGCGTCGCACCAATGCATGACGACCCGTGGCGTGCACAAGACCGGCGTCTCCATGGTGACCAGCCAGATGCTCGGCACGTTCCGCAGTGACGCCCGCACGCGCGCCGAGTTCCTGACGAATGTCGGGCGCACGCGACTGGGCTGAATGATTTCCAAGGCCCGCGCCATTGTCATCGGACTGCTCAGCGTGGCTGCGGCAGCGGGCGCTGACCGCCCGACCGTAAACGACTCGGACGCCTCTCTGGACGTGTCTTGGGTCGAAGGCGAGCTGCAGCTTCTGCTCACCAGCTCGGCGGAAACCCTGTTCGCACTCGGTGGGCTACCGGATGACGATGCGCGCCGGCAGGTCCTGGCCAACGGGGCAGCCTTACTCGGCGACGCCAGCAGCTTGTTTCACCTGCCACCAGCGGCGGCTTGCCGTCTGATCGAGACGGTGGTCGGCGGCCGGGTGCTGGATGAGGCGGGCCTGGCGGTCAGCCATCGGCCAAGCCAACGTCTGCAGGAATTGCGACAGCGCGATGTGCCGCTGGGAGGACGACCGCCGGCCACGCCTGGGCCTGCAACAGCCTCGCCGGACACCGGTGAGGCGGACGGCCACGTCGGCCCGCCGGGCTTACCTGCTGCCGAGATCGTGGTCCAGCACCGTTACCAGTGTCAGCGGGCAGATATGCTGACGCAACTCGGGGCACAGATTTTCAGCGCCTTTCCGGCACTGCAGCGCTTGCAAGCACGCGTGTACCAGGGTCGTGAGCCTACTCATGAGACTCTGCTGCAACCGCAGCAGCCAATACTGCAAGTCCCCCCGCCGCGCTGACGGCAACGGCCGGAGTCGGATCAATCGCCGGATCCAGCACCCGCTGAATCCCGCGGTACCCGGCGGGATGCCGTCAGAACTGCTCCTCTGTCAGTGCCATCATGCTCTCGCTGCCTGCCAGAATCGCGTCGCGATAGCCGCCTGCCCGTGGCAGCAGGTGTTGCGAATAAAACTGCGCAGTGACCAGCTTCGCTTCGAGATATTCCCGGTCGGCATCACCTTCGCTCAAGCGTCGGGATGCGGCCAGCGCGCTGCGCCCCAGCAACCATCCGCCGGCCACGGTACCGGTCAGCATCAGGAGATTGACGCCGGCTGAACCCATCGCGTTGGGGTCATGCGCCGAGCGCTCCAGCAGCCAGCGCACCGATGCTTCCAGTGCATCGACACCCTCAGCCAAGCGCTTTGCGATACCTGCATGGGCATCACCCCGACCGGCGAGTTCTGTCTGGGTCTCACGCATCTCGGCAATCAACGCAGCCATCGCCTGGCCGCCGTCGCGGATGACTTTTCGCCCAGCGAGATCGTTCGCCTGGATGCCGGTAGTCCCTTCGTAGATGGTGGTAATCCGTGCATCCCGCAGATGCTGGGCGGCACCGGTCTCCTCAACATACCCCATGCCACCGTGGATCTGCACGCCCAGTGAGGCCATCTCCTGGCCGAGTTCCGTGCACCAGCCTTTGACCACCGGCGTCAGCAGATCGACACGTGCCTGATGGTGCGCCTTCAGCTCGGGGTCGTCGGCCTGGTGAGAGAAATCCAGCGAAGCCGACGCCACATATGCCAGCGCACGCATCGCCTCGATGGAAGACTTCATGGTCAACAGCATTCGTCGTACATCCGGATGGCGGATGATCCGCACCCGCTCGGGCTCGCCGGCGACATACCCCTGCACGCGATCGCGCGCGTAGGCCAGCGCCAACTGGTAGGCACGCTCGGAAATCGACAGGCCCTCGACGCCTACCGCCAGTCGTGCATGGTTCATCATGGTGAACATGCACGCCAGTCCGTTGTTCTCCTCGCCGACCAGAAAGCCGATCGCACCGCCCTCGTCACCGTAGCTCATGACACAGGTCGGGCTGCCATGAATCCCGAGTTTGTGCTCGACGGAGATAGGCTTGACGTCATTTCTTTCCGCCGGGCGGCCGTCGGCATCCAGCAGGAACTTGGGCACCAGGAACAGCGAAATACCCTTCACCCCCTCCGGCGCATCCGGCAGACGAGCGAGCACCAGGTGAATGACGTTATCGGTCAGATCATGGTCGCCCCAGGTGATGTAAATCTTCCGACCGGTGATGCGGTAGTGGTCACCCTTCGGAATCGCCCGGGTGGTAATGGCGGCCAGGTCAGAACCCGCCTGGGGTTCGGTGAGGTTCATCGTACCTGTCCACTCGCCGGTGATCAGCTTGGCCAGATACGCCTGCTTGAGTGCCTCGCTGCCATGCGCCTCGAGCGCTTCGACGGCGCCATGGGTAAGCATCGGACACAGGGAAAACGCCAGGTTCGCGCTCTTCCACATTTCCATCGCGGCGGTGGCGACGACGTGAGGCAGGCCCTGACCGTCGTAGTCAGGATTGCAGGGCAGCGCCGGCCACCCTCCTTCCATGAACTGACGGTAGGCCTCACGGAACACCTCGGGGACCACCACCGCGCCATTCTCGACACGCGTACCAGCCTGATCGCCCGGCCAATTGGTGGGGGCCAGCACTTCCGCGGCCAGGCGGCCGGCCTCGTCGAGCACGGTATCGACCAGGTCGGCACTGGCCATCTCGAAGGCTGGCAGGGCGTTAAGCTTGTCCAGGCCGGCGATTTCGTTGATCACGAATCGCATGTCCTTGATCGGCGCGGTATAGCTCATGATGTCTGCGTCCTCAGTCCTGATGCGTGGCTTCCAAGCCTGCGTGGCTTCCCTGCACGGCCCTGGCCGGGAGCACAAGCCCCCGCGGGCAGCTCACGAATAATACCGCATCGGCCGGACATCACAGCGCCACCGCCATGGCACCGGCCTCCGGGAACAGGACGACGGGGCCGACCGGCCCCGTCGTCAGCTCCACCTCAGGGTCTGCCTCGGGCTCAAGCCGCGACCTGAATCCGGCGCGGCTGCGCCCTGGCCTGCTTGGGAATCTCGATCTCGAGCACGCCCAACCGGCCGCTGGCCCGCACGCCCTCGGCATCGACCGTTTCGGGCAGAATGAAACGACGGTGGAACCGCCCCAGGCCGCGCTCGCGGCGCTCGCGCGCCGGCTGTTGTTCGCGCGTCTGTTTCTCCCGCTGGCCGCTCAGGGTCAACACGCCGCGATCGAGCGTCAGCTCGACCGACTCCGGGTCCACCCCGGGCAAGTCCACCTGCAACACAAACCGGTCCGTAAACTCCTCGATATCGACCGCGGGGACCCAGTCGGCAGTCGCCGCACTGCTGTCATCGTGTTCCTGGCGGAGCTGGCCCTCGAACAGCCGGTGCAGCCGCCCTTGCAGATCATTCATCAGTTCGAAAGGTTCATAGCGCACACTGCTCATGACCGCTTACCTCCGTTGTCCTGGTCTTTGGTCCATCGGGCGGAACTGCTCCGCCGATGACTCTGAAATGGGGGAGACTGCGCGAATTTCAAGCCAGTCGCGCAGGGGCTGGGCGCCAGGAGCGGAGCTGGCGGGCACGCCGGCCCCCGGCTTACGGAGATTTGCAATTATCCACGAGCGTGATTATGTTGAGGCTCACGGGAGTGCATGCTCCGGCAGGCGAGCTGCCGGCCCGCAGATGCCAATCCTGGAGGTGTCGTGACACCGTCGTCGCACCCTGAAGTTGCCAACACCCCCGCACCCGGCAGTCTGCCGTGGAGCGCCGTGGCCATTGCCCTGCTGCTCACGGTGCTCGCGGGGTGCGCGTCGCCGGCCAGGGTGGCTGTGGAGACCCAGTTCCCGACCCCTCTGGTGGAACCCCTGCCGCTGCGGGCGGCGGTGTATTACGAAGCTGCGCTGCGTGACTTTGCCCACAGCGAGACGATTCCACAGCATTCCCAATGGGAGTTCGAGCTGGGTCAGGCCAGCGTCGGCCTGTTTCAACCCCTGTTCGGCGCCCTGTTCCAGCACGTTCAGACGCTGGACACACTGCCCGAGCCAGGCGAACTCGGCGCGTTCGATCTGATCGTCGCCCCGCGGCTCGAGCGCTTCGAATTCGATATCCCGCGGCATCGCGACAGCCGGTTCGCGGAGGTGTGGATGCAGTATCGGCTGTACATCTACGCCCCGGACGGCACCGCCATCGCCGAATGGCCGGTGACCGGCTATGGCAAGAGCGCCGCCTCGGGAACGCTTCCCAGAGCGGCCCTCCATGACGCCGCCGTGCGCGCCATGCGCGAGGCCGGTGCCACGATTTCGGTCAGATTCGCGTCACAACCCGACGTCCGCAGCTGGCTCCAGGAGAACAGCCATGTCCACTCCGTGCAAAACGGCGATGGCTAGGCGCCGTCCCCATCGCCTTCGCCCCCCGGCTGCTGCGCTGCCCGGCGCGGCGTCGGCCCAGCTGGCGACCGGCAGCGCCATCCGGGTGATCGGGCTGCTTGCGCTGCTCGCCGCCGCGATGGTGGCCGCCGGCTGCTCCACGGCACAGATCGAGCAGCTCAAGCACTCGCGAACCGGCATCGCCAGCGGGGAGCGGGTGGTGATCCTCGCGCGGCAGCACCACAACACCCACGAAACGGAACTCGACTTCGTCGACTGCGTCGGCAATTCCCTCGGGCGGGGCGCCAACGGGCTTGAAATCGCCTCGCACACCGACTTCGTCAATGGCCTGTATCCGTGGTTCGAACCTGCCACCGCACCGCTGACGGCGAACGAGCTGCCCTCACTGCTCGCGCGCCCCGGCGTGGCCGAGCGGCTCGCCGAAACCGGGGTGCGCTACGTGGTATGGGTCGATGGCATGACCGAGCGGGTCGACGGTGGCGGCAGTCTGTCCTGCGCAGTCGGCCCGGGCGGCGGCGGCTGTTTCGGGCTTGCCTGGTGGGAGACGGACTCACGCTATGAGGCGGCGATCTGGGATCTCAAGCAAGTCGGCCAGGCTGGCATGATCAGCGCCGACGTGACCGGCCGCTCGGTCATCCCCGCGATCATCGTCCCGCTGCCGTTCATCGCGCGGCCGCAGGCCAACGCCTGTCGGGGTCTGGCTCAGCAGCTTCAGGAGTTCCTGGTCGTCGAGGACCAGCTCAGTCGCTGATCGTTGTTTTCGGGGCGGCCTGGCCCAAGGGGGCCCGTGAGGGCTCGGCGAACCTCGCGAGCTGGCGCGCCAGCGCCACGAGCTCACCCTGCTCGTCCCAGAATTCGCCGTCGTTTTCCAGCAGTCCACGCGTGAGATAGCGCGTGCGCGTGCGGCACAGCAGCCAGCCAGTCGCGGGCCGGGCTCTGATCTGCACCGTGAGCTCCATGGTCGGAATCCAGCCGCGGGCACCGTACACGGCCAGCAGCGGCGGGGGCAGCGCGTCGGCGGTGAGCGCCAATGAGTGCACATCCTGGTCGCGCCCGTCCGCAAACCGCACCCATGCGCAGAGCTCCGCGCGGGCACCCGCGCCCTGCCCCAGCCAGCCGGCTGACCCTGGTGCGATGCGCCGCTCGAATCGTCTGGCCACCTCAATGACCACCGGCTCGATCGGCTCACAGGCAGCCGGCGGCGGGAGCCGAGGGGCGACACCCTCGATCCGCGTCTCACCGGCCTGTTCGGAAAGGTCGCCAAATACGCCGGTAAAGCGGGCGATCGCGCCGCGCCCTGCCTGACTGAGTGTTACCGCCGCGAAACTCATCCGCCGGCCGCGCCGCAGCAGCTCGACCTGTCCGGTCACCTTGCCAGGCTGGGCCGGCTGGAGGTAGTGGCCAGTCAGCGACAGTGGATCAGGACACGCCAGACTGGCACACAGCATGCGCCCCGCAACGGCCATGAGATAGCCCCCATTGGGCACCGTACCGGCATTCCAGCGGCTGCTGAGCTCGCCCGCCCACACGCCGTTGGCCAGCCGCCGGACAGCGCTGTCGCGGTCGAAAACAAATGCCTCCATGCGCCTCCTCCGGGCTGAGCCAGCCAACCGTTGCCAGCTGTCGGCGCGAGCCCGCTCGATGAACACCAGCAAACCGAGAGTTGTGACACGGCGGCACTTTGCGGCCGTCCCCTAGCATAGCGGAGCCTGTGCTGGAGATGGACCATGCCCGACCGCAGTGATCTCGAACTGGTACTTACCGGAGGCACGCCAGTGGTCATTGTCGAGACCTGGGACGAACCGGGGTTTCTCGACATGCTGGTACAGATCGCGACCCAAGCCCGCCGCGACAGTTATCGACCGCTGTTTCGCTGGGCTGTGACCGATGGACTTCAGCGCCTGGACCTGGCTCTGGAGCCTCAGCCAACGACCGCCGACCCGCGCGATGCGCTCCGCCACATTCGCGCCGTCGACAAACCGGGCATCTACGCCCTGCTCGACTTCCACCCATATCTGGGCGATCCGGTCCATGTACGCCTGTTGAAAGACATTGCCCTGGCGGCTCGCCGCCGCCGCCAGACCGTGCTGCTGGTGAGTCATCAGCTGAAGCTGCCCCCGGAACTGGAGCGGCTGGCTGCGCGCTTCGAGATGAGTCTGCCCGGCGAGCAGGAGCGTACCCGAATCATCCAGCGAATCGCCGAGGAGTGGGCCGAAGAGTCAGGCCGGCCGGTCGACATCGATCCGCACGCACTCACCCTCCTCGTGCGCAACCTCGCGGGGCTCAGCACAGCAGATACCGAGCGGCTGGCGCGAAATGCCATCGTGCTCGATGGCGCCATCACCGCTTCCGACCTCCCGGGGGTGATGCAGGCGAAATACCAGCTGCTGAATCGCGACGGGGTCCTGAGTTACGAGTACGACACCGCCCGGTTCGCTGATCTTGGCGGGCTGTCGCGATTCAAGACCTGGCTGGGCCAGCGACGCGCCGCGTTTCTCGGGGAGGGCCCGGAGAATACGCTTGAACCACCCAAGGGCGTCCTGCTGGTCGGTGTCCAGGGCTGCGGCAAGAGCCTTGCAGCCAAAGCCACCGCCGGGGTCTATGGCGTCCCCCTGCTCGCGCTCGATTTCGGTGCGGTCTATGACCGCTACCACGGCGAATCCGAGCGCAGGCTCAGGGAATCACTGCGCATGGCCGAACTCATGGCACCTTGCGTGCTGTGGATCGATGAAATCGAGAAGGGCTTGGCCAGCAGCAGCAGCGATTCCAGCGGCACGTCGCAACGGGTACTTGGGACCTTCCTGACCTGGATGGCCGAGCGTCGCACCCCGGTCATGGTCGTCGCCACCGCCAACGAGATCTCCGCCCTGCCCCCGGAGCTGGTGCGCAAGGGCCGCTTTGATGAGCTGTTCTTCGTCGATCTGCCGCGGCGTGAGGTCAGGCAGGACATCCTCGACATCCATCTCGCGCGCCGCGGACTCCCCCCGGAACGGTTCGATACCGCCAGGCTCGCGCTGGCCAGCGAAGGGTTCTCGGGTGCGGAGCTCGAGCAGGCTGTGGTGTCGGCGCTGTATGCCGCGAATGCGCTGGAACAACCCCCTGGACCGGGTCACGTACTCGCCGAACTCCGGCGCACGCGGCCGCTGTCGGTAGTGATGCGCGAGCGCGTGGAGGCTCTGCGGGCCTGGGCCAAGGACCGTACCGTCCCCGCGGACTGACCGACCGTGACACAGTCGCTGCACGCCCGACCAGCAGCGCTTATCATATGATCTTTGCTCCAGCGGAGCCCGTGCAGCGATGTCATCCCCCAGCCGCCCCGCAAACCGCAGTCACGACGAGGATACCGATCAGCTGCCGATACTTTCGAAGTCGGCCCTGGCGGATCAGGACCTCGACAACACCGGCACGCACATCTTCCGACCGCAGACACACGTCGGAACGGAGACGACGGCACCCGACCCCCTCGAACAGACCACGGTCTTCCATCCCGAGCAGCTGGCGGAACTCAGGGGCGAGGCGACCGAGAGTCAGCGTCTGCAGAAGGCCTTGACCGAGACCCGCCAGGCTTTGGAGGAGGCCCTGGAGAAGCTGGCCGACCGTGAAATGGCAGCTGCGCGACTCGAAGTGGAACTGCGCGATGCGCGCCGGGCCACGACAACCGTTCAGACCACACTGGCGTCGCTGGACACTGAATTGAGCGAAGCACGGTCGGCCAGGCAGCAGGCGGAAAGCCAGCTGGCAGCACAGGAGGCGCGGCTGGCCGAGCAGGTGACCCGGATCGATGAACTCCGCGCCGCGCGGCAGGGGCTCCAGGATCGCCTGACCGCCCTCGAGGCACGGGCACATGACCTGCCTGAAACGACTGCAACACCGCCTGATCTCGCGGAAACCGTGCAGGATCTCAGAGCCTACGTCGACCGCCGGCGCGACGCCTGGACGGCATTGAACCTCGAGCTGGCCGCGCGGCAGGAAAAGCTCGCCGAACTCGAGGCGGAACTGGCGCAACGCCAACGCCGCCAGATCGACGACAGGCGGCGCCTCAAGCGCGCCGAGCAGGCACTGGCCGCGCTGCGCACCCCGGGTGCGACGCCACCCGGGGCCGCACCCGGGGCCGCCGTGGAGACGCCGTCAACCCAGCATGCCCTGGTGGCAGTCCTGCCGGACAGCCGCCTGCGCTACGCACTCCCCGCGGTAGGTGAAATCACCATCGGCAGGAGCTCGGCTAACGATATCCAGTTACGCACCCAGTTCGTCAGCCGGCAACACGCCAGGCTGCGCACCGACCACCAGGGCTGCACACTCGAAGACCTCGGCAGCCGCAATGGGGTGCTGGTCAACGGTCAACTGGTGCGCAGCCGTCAGCTCCACGATGGTGATGAGCTGGTGTTTGGTGAAAGTCGTTTCCGCTATGAAGCGCGGGACGACGACGAGCGGTTCGGTAGAACCCTCGGCTGAGCCGCCGCAGCCACCAGCGCACTGGTCGGGCTGGGCGTGCGGTGCGCCCGCAACTCAGCGATCGGCAACCGCGCGGTGACACACTCGGGCCCGCCGGTCTGGGCCTGTGCGATCAGTTCCCCGCGAGGACCGAACACAAGCGCCCGGACATCACCCGGCGCGCCCGAGGACACCGGTGCGGCGTCGCAGGTTCCGGACACCGCGGTGAAAATTCCGTTATGCAGCGATCCTGCCGCCGCATCCATACGACTGCTGCCTGGCGACGCACTGCGCAGCAGCAGCTCACAGCCCCGGCCGGCGAGCACCCTGAGCAGTTCGGGCTCACCTGCCACCGAGTGCATGGCCAGGTTACCGAGCGGGGTTGCCGTGACCGGCAAGACAGCCTCCGCCCCATAGCGCTCCAGGTAAGCCTCCAGCACATCTTCCACGACCGTGACGCCGGGAGCGTGGGCGTGACCCTGGGGCGTGCGGGCGTGTCTTGCCTGCCAGTGCACGGCGACCAGTTGCCCATGGGGATCGAGCAGGAGATTTGCCGCTGGCACATGCCCGGGCCAGTCGGGCGCCCTGAGCCGGGCGCCGAAACCGAGATAGCAGCCATAGGTTCGCGCCCAGCCCGCGAGCGCCATGCGCTCGGGCCCGTCACGCTCAATCGCTTCCGAGAGCAAGGCTCGTGCCGACCGCCGTTCCGGCGGCGGCAACAGCGCATCGGCAGGGAACCAGAGCAGGTCATACCGCTGCCCGGCCGAGTAGGCGCGCTCAATGGTCGCCACCATGCGTTCGAGGGCCGCGCCGCGGCGCTCGCCGAGCTGCGCCGGGGGCAGCTGCACCACCCCGAGCCGGACCGTATCGCGCTGGAGCGGCTGGGGTGCCGTGACAGCTGGAGCATGCTGTTGCTGTGCCTCGGCGGCGGCGGGTGCCGACCTCAGCAATGGCCACGCCGCCGCCCCGGCCGTGGCGGCCGCCAGCAGGCCTCGCCGTGTCATGCCGGAGGGGCTGTCAACCATGCTCACGCCGCCTGTTTCCGCCATCACCGCCAGCCGCATTGGCAAAGACCTCCGGGCGCGGCCACGCCCGAAGAATGGCGTTGACGACCGTGGCCAGCGGGATGGCAAAAAAGACCCCCCAGAAGCCCCACAGACCCCCGAACACCAGGATGGCGACGACGATCGCGATCGGATGCAGGTTGACGACCTCGCTGAACAGCAGCGGCGAGAGCAGGTTGCCGTCGAGCAGCTGAATGACCCCGTAGGCGATCAGGACGTAATAGAACTCGGCCGAAATGCCGAACTGGAAGTAGGCCACGGCGGCCACCGGCAAGGTCACCACGGCCACCCCGACGAAAGGGATCAATACCGAAAGGCCGGTAGCCACAGCCAGCAGCAGGGTGTACTGCACCCCGAGGAATGTGAAGGTGGCATAGGTCACGCTGCCGACAATCAGGATCTCCCACACTTTGCCCCGGACGTAATTGCCGATCTGGTCGTTGATTTCGGCAAGCACGGTATCGGTGAGCTGACGGTCGCGTGGTAGAAATCCGGCCAGCCAGGCGAGGATGCGATCCTGATCGCGAATCATGAAAAACACCATAAGGGGTACCAGGATGAGGTAGACGATGACCGTGATGGCCACGAACACCGAGCTCACCGAGTAGGCCAGGACGCGCTGGCCGGAGCTCATGATTTCAGTGCCGATGGAGCTGACCAGCTGTGTGACCTGTTGCTCCATGATCACACCGGGGAACTGCTCCGGCAGCCGCAACAGCAGCGCCTGGGCATCAGAGAGGATTGCCGGCATCTGTTGCACAAGCTGCGCCAGCTGCCGGAAAAACAGCGGGATCAGCCAGAACATCGTCAAGACCAGGGCGGTCATGAACACCAGGAATACGATGATCACGGCCGCAAGGTGGGGCAGGCCGATGAGTTGCAGGCGGCGCACCAGGCCCGAAAGCAGGTAGGCGATGATCAGGGCCGCGAACGCTGGTGCCAGCTGGCGGCCCAGCACGATGATGATCAGCGTCAGTGCTATGAGCACCAGCAGCATCCCCACGACCTGTGGGTCGCCGAGATAGCGATTCAGCCAGTTCCTGATCGTATCCATTCGCTAGTCTCAATCCATCGGTCACGCCGGCCTGCACGGCGCACAAATCATACCTTCAGTGTGCGCCGACGGGTCGGCCCATCCCGACAAACAGTGCTACGCAGTCAACCCGTGGCATACTCCCACCCCACGCCTGCGCCGCCGGCGTTCCGAAAACCTCTGACCCTGAACCACCACCCATGAAGACGTCATCAAGACTGCATCAGCAGGGCCGCCTGCACAACCGGCTGCTTCAGGAATCGCTGGTCACCCTGGTGCTGCTGGCCCTCGGTGCGCTGGCATTGCCGCTGTCGGTATACTATGTCGGCACCGCGTTTTTCGGACCCTACGAAGGCGGTACGGGCAGTGTCGGCAGTTTTCTCGGCGCGCTCTTCGCCTCGCTGGCGGTCGGCGACCGGGGGGCCTGGCTGCTGGTGCTCTCGCCACTGCTGGTCATCACGCTGCTGCGACTGGCCAGGGGTCTGCTTCGGCCGCGTCGCCGGCGCGTGGCCAGCACCGGCGACCAGGGAACCTCCGGCGACCCGACGCCGACTGAAACGTGAACCGCGTCACAGATTCCTGCTCGGCCTGAGCCTTTCGGCGCAAAACCGCTGTGTTTGCTGGTATCGTTTTGGAAATTCGCAGGGGTGTGTCCGGAGCAGACCACCCGGCGGCCGCCGCCCAGCATCCGGAGTCAGATCATTCATGAAAAGGTTGCTCAAGTCCCTGTTCGGCAAGCCTGCGGACGACGGCCCGCGGGTCGCGAATGCCATGGATGTGAATCAGGTACTCTCGCGACCCCGCGTCAGCGCGCCGCCGGTGCTGCGGGCCGCCAAACCTCCGCCCGGACGCGCCAAGCTGCCAACTGTGACGCCTGCCCCCCCCACCCCGCCGGAACTGGACTTCGGGGCCGACGAACTCTCCATGGAGAAACCCGCCGACACCGGCTTCAACCCCTATGACACGGGCCGTTTTTCCGCCGCCGAACTGTGGGATAAACGCCATAGAGACGGCGTGGACTGAGTTCCGGGGGACTCGGCTGGCCGTCGACGCTCCCACCCATAGATGACATCTATGGGTTCGCTGTGGAAGAAACCATTGGCCAAACAGGCAGGGACACCTTAGCCTTGGATATCCAGAGGCGGCGACCTCACAGGTCTCGGAGGCACACGTGGACATCAATATCGGGCTCTCTGCCGAACAGCGTCGGGAGATTTCAGGTGGACTCTCGAGACTGCTGGCCGACAGCTATACCCTGTATCTGAAGACCCACAATTTCCACTGGAATGTCACCGGCCCGATGTTCCAGACCCTGCACACGCTGTTCGAGACGCAATACACAGAGCTCGCCACGGCGGTCGACGAGATCGCCGAGCGAATCCGGGCATTGGGTGAACCGGCACCGGGGTCCTATCAGCAATTTGCGGCGCTCTCCTCCATCAGTGAAGAAACCGGCGTGCCTGCCGCCGCCGACATGATCCGGCAGCTGGTGGAAGGCCAGGAAGCTGTAGCACGCACCGCCCGAAGCATCTTTCCCGCAGCTGACGCGGCGGGTGATGAACCCACCGCGGATCTGCTGACACAGCGGATGCAGATCCACGAAAAGAACGCCTGGATGCTGCGCAGCCTGCTCGCCTGAGCTGGGACGCCGACCGATCACATCGGTAGCCCCCATGCATCCTGAGCTGCTCGAGTCGTTACGAAAGCAGGCGTCTGCCGCGCTGGAAGAAGAGCTCAGCGAGGGTACGGCGGCAGCTGAGCCATGGCTGCAGCGCGCGCGTGATTACCGCAGTTGGGTCCTCATGCGCAGCTATCCGGAACGCGTGCGCAGCCTGGCCCATGCCGCAGTCGCCGCGTCAGCCTCGCCGCCGGATCCCGCAGGCTTTCACGAGACCTGCCTGGCGTTGACCGGCATGCTGGCCGAACTCTGCCAGTCGGCTGCCGGGGCGGGGTTCAATCCGGCCAGTAATACAACCCCGTGATCAGCAGCGCGGCCCACAACAGCAGCTGCGCCGGCCAACGCCACCACCCGCGGCGCAACAGACCGACGAAACTGGCAGCTGCCACCGCGGTCAAAGCCCAGAAGATGGCGATGGCGGTCGTCAAACCGTCGCGCTCGGCAGCCACCTGGGGGTAGTCACTGCCGACAATCGTCAACAGCAGCAACACCACCGAGAGGCCCAGTCCGATGGCAAATACCGACCCCAGTATGACGCCGGTCAACATTGTCAGTGGTTGCATGGCACCTCCCAGGCGCTGGGCATCCGTCGCATTTCAGCGGTGGCGAGCTTGATCAGCCGCCGGGCGCGGTTTACGTTTAAGCTTGGGCCACAGATCGCGACATGGCGTTCCCGGCCAGATGTGTCATCAGACCCGCAGCAAGGCGAATCTCAATGATGAAGAGTATAGTCCGGATCATCCTGGTCTTCGCACTGCTTGGTGCGCTGGGCCTGCAAATCTGGCCGCAGCATGCGAACGGCCGCACGATCGACGTCAACGGCCGCAGCATCGAGGCCGGCGAACTCGCGTTAAGCGACCGTCATCGCCAGGTCAGCCGCAAGGTCACCGAATTCATGGAGCGGTTCCATTACCGGCGGGCACGCGTGGACAATGCCCTGTCCTCGGCAATCCTCGACCGCTACCTGGACAATCTCGACGGCCAGCGACTCTACCTGCTGTCCTCTGACGTCGGCAACTTCAACCGCTACCGCTTCGAACTCGACGACAGGGTGCGCACCGGCGAGCTCGATCCGGTCTTCGAGATGTTCCGGATCTACCGGGAGCGTTCCCGCGAGCGCCTCGAATTTGCAATCACGCTGCTCGACGAGCCGATGGATTTCACGACCGACGAGACCTTCCGCTTTGATCGCAGCGAGCTCGCGTGGCCATCGACGCGAGCGGAACTCGATGACCTCTGGTACAGGCGCGTGAAAAACGATGCGCTCTCGCTGGTGCTGGCCGGTCGAGAGTGGGAGGACGCTGCAGAGACGCTGCGCACCCGTTACCGGCGGATGCTCACGCGCCTCGACCAGATCAACAGCGATGACGTTTTCGAGTCGTTCATGAACGCCTTCGCACAGACGATGGATCCGCACACCAGCTATCTGTCCCCGCGCAATTCCGAGGAATACCGGATTCAGATGAGCCTGTCGTACGACGGGATTGGGGCTTCGCTGCAGATCGAGGATGAACTGGTCATGGTGGCCGACATCATCCCTGGCGGCCCCGCAGCCGCCGACGGCACGCTGAAGCCGCGTGACCGCATCACGGGTGTAGGCCAGGGCGACGAGGGTGATTTCGAGGATGTCGTGGGTTGGCGGCTGGATGATGTCGTGCAACTGATCCGCGGGCCTGGCGGCAGCACCGTGCGCCTCAGGGTGCTGCCGGCGGGGACTCCGCCTGGCAGCCAGGAAACGGTGATCGCACTGGTCCGGGACAAGGTCAGGCTCGAGGCGCAGGCGGCCAGCAAGGATATCCGCGAGATCGAGCGCAATGGCGAGACGCTGCGCGTCGGTGTCATCAGGGTGCCGAGCTTCTACCAGGACTATGCCGCCAGAGCGCGGGGTGACGAGGAGTACACCAGCACCACCCGCGACGTCGAGCGCCTGCTGCAGGAACTCAACGAGGCGGGCGTGGATGGCGTGGTCATGGATCTGCGGGGTAACGGGGGCGGTCATCTCACCGAAGCCACAGCCCTGGCGGGTCTGTTCATCGATCGCGGCCCAGTGGTCCAGCTGCGTAACAGCCGCGGCCAGGTGGAGATTCTCGACGACACCAACGGTGCACCGGCCTATGCGGGTCCGCTTGCGGTGCTGGTCAACAGATACTCGGCCTCGGCGTCGGAAATCTTCGCCGCCGCCATTCAGGATTACGGCCGTGGACTCGTCATCGGTCAGCGGACCTTCGGCAAGGGGACGGTACAGAACCTCTACAGCCTCGACCGCTTCATGCAGGGCGAGGGGTTTGGTCAATTGACCCTGACCATTGGCAAGTACTACCGCGTCACCGGGGGCGGTACACAGCACCGGGGCGTTGAGCCGGATATCGCCCTGCCCTCACCGATCGACAGCAGTCTCGTCGGTGAGAGCGCGCGCGATACGGCGCTGCCCTGGGACCAGATTTCACCCACACGTTTCCGCAGTCGTCCGTTATTGTCCCAGCCCGCCATCTCGCTGCTGAGTCACTTTCAGGACGAACGGACACAGAGCGATCCGGACATGGATTTCCTGCTCGGTGATATCGCCGCATTTCGCGACATGCGCGAGCGCGACGAGGTGTCGCTCAACCTCGAGGTCCGTCGCGCGGAGCGTGAAGTGAGCGAGCAGGCGCGGCTTGCGCGGGAGAACGTCCGCCGCGAGGCACGCGGACTGCCGCCGTTGCCGGATCTCGAAGCCCTCGGCCAGACCGAGACGCCCGACGTGATCCTCGACCAGGCCGCCGACATCGTCGCCGATATGGTCCACCTCGGCATGCTCGCTCCGGACGAACTCGAGCGACTGGCCGCGGCGCTGCGCTGAGTGGTGAGCAGCAGCTGCGTGGCGGCTGCTGACGACCTCCAGGCCGGTCCTCCTCCCGGGGCCGGCCTGTTTGTTTGGGGGCTTGCGAGCTATTGATCTGGTGTTATACTTAACTACAACAGTCATCCACCTAGGCCATCCCAATGATCCGCCCTGTCGCGCTGAACGCCCTGATCCCCCCGATGCTGCTGCTGACCGGGCTGCTCTTGCTGGCAGGGTGCAGCCCTGGAACAGCCAACGACGATAATGTGGACGAGGCCGCGCCCGCCACCGTCCCGGTGGAACTGGCCACCACGACACGCGGCACCGTAGCAGCCCACTGGACGGGCACGGCAGCGCTCGAAGTCGACGAGTCAGCCACTGTGGTCGCCCGCGTCGGCGGAGAGCTCGTGGCCGTGCTGGCCGAAGAAGGCGACACGGTCGACGCCGGTCAAGTCCTCGCCCGGCTGGATGGGGACCGGCTGAGACTTGAAAAACGTGAGGCCGAAGCGAATCTTGGGCGATTGCAGCGTGATTACGAGCGCAACCTCGAGATGTTCCGCCGAGGACTGATCAGTTCGGAGGCGCACGAGATGCTGCGCTTCGAACTCGATGCAATGCAGGCGATCTATGAGCGTCGCGCGCTGGAATACGAATACACCCGGATTCGGGCCCCGATCGCCGGCATCATCGCCGAGCGCCATGTTCGCGTCGGCAACACCATCAACACCGGCGACCCGACCTTCCGGATCACGAGTCGTGCGCCGCTGCTGGCTTACCTGTTTGTTCCGGAGCGGGAGTTCGCCAGACTCGCACCCGGTCAGACTGCGGAGGTCCGGGTCGATGCGCTTGGCGGCGCACGCTTTGCAGGCCGCGTGCAACGCATCAGTCCGGTCATCGATCCTGCCACCGGGACTTTTCGGGTGACCCTCGAGATCCCCGATCCAGAAGACCAGCTCAGTCCTGGCATGTTCGGGCGCTTTGCGGTCGTCTATGAGCGCCGCGAGAACGTCTTGCTTGTCCCCCGGGCTGCCCTGCTGGACACCGACGGGGGCGACGCTGTTTTCATCGTCAACGACGCTACGGCCAGGCGCCAGGATGTGACCACGGGGTTTACCACCGGCGAGCTCATCGAGATCACCTCTGGCCTGCGCGACGGCGACCAGGTGGTGGTCGTTGGTCAGAACGCTTTGCGTGATGGCACCCGCGTGCGCATGGCGGGCCAGGCATCCGGTCGCCAGCCATGACCCTGATCGACGTCGCCACCGATCGCCGGGTCACCATCGCCATGGCGACGGTGGCGATCGTACTGTTCGGCCTGGTCGCGCTCAGCAGACTCAATGTCACGCTGCTGCCAGACCTCTCCTATCCCACGCTCACGGTGCGCACCGAACTGACCGGCGCCGCACCTCAGGAAGTCGAGACGCTGCTCACGCGAGCCATCGAGGAAGGCGTGGGCGTCGTGAGGGGCGTGCGGAAGGTCCGGTCGGTCTCCCGGGCCGGCCAGTCCGACGTGATCCTGGAGTTCAGTTGGGGCACCCAGATGGATCTCGCCGCAGTCGAGGTCCGCGAGAAACTCGATCTGCTGCAGCTCCCGCTCACCGCAACCCGCCCGCTGCTGCTGCGTTTCGACCCGGGCAGCGAGCCGGTGGTCCGACTGGCGCTGGTCGAGCGCGCGGCCACCGAGCAGACCGCCCTGGACGCGGACACCGCCGCGGGCCCACGCGCGGCGCGTCCCCGGCCTGGACCGCTGCGCTTCAGCGATGATAACGACCGCCTGAGACAGCTGCGCAGGCTCGCCGATGAACAGCTGCGCACCGGCCTGGAGGCCATCGAGGGCGTCGCGGCCGTCAAGGTCAGCGGCGGGCTCGAGGAGGAAATCCAGGTCCTCGTGGATCAGCAGCGTCTGGCGCAACTGGGGCTGGGTATCGAACAGGTTGCCGCCCGTATCCGCGCCGAGAACGTCAATCTCTCCGGCGGCCGCCTCGAACAGGGCGCCGAACGCTTCCTGGTGCGTACCGTCAACGAGTTCCGCAGCGTGCAGGAGATGGCCGACAGTATCGTCGCCAGCCAGAACGGCCAGTCGGTGTTCCTGCGCGACGTCGCCAGGGTGGAACGCGGCTTCCGTGAACGCGAAGCCATCACCCGCCTCGACGGCGCAGAGAGCATCGAGATCGGCCTGTATCGGGAAGGCGACGCGAACACGGTGCGGGTCGCGGGTAACATCGCCGACCGTCTGGCGGTTCTGCAGGCCGCCCTGCCGGCCAACGTCGATCTGGTGGTGATCAACGATCAGTCCGTGTTCATCGCGGCGGCCATTGAGCAGGTGCGCTCGGCCGCCCTCCTTGGCGGACTGCTGGCGATCCTGGTGCTGTACGGCTTCCTGCGGAATGTTCGTGCCACCATCATCATCGGGCTGGCCATTCCCGTGTCTGTGATCGGGACCTTCCTGCTGATGTTCGCCACGGATATCACGCTCAACATCATGTCGCTCGGCGGCATCGCGCTGGCCGTCGGGCTGCTGGTGGATAACTCCATCGTGGTGCTGGAAAACGTGGTCCGCCACCGTGAGCAGGGCCGCAACGTGCTGGACGCGGCGCGCCAGGGCACCCGCGAGGTGGCCAGCGCGGTGACCGCCGCGACACTGACCTCCATCGCCGTGTTCTTTCCCATGGTCTTCATCACCGGGATTGCTGGGCAGCTGTTCCGCGACCAGGCCCTGACGGTGACCTTTGCCCTGTTGTTTTCGCTGTTGGTCGCGCTGACGCTGATCCCCATGCTGGCCTCGCTGCACGCAGATTCGCGTCACGCGCAGGACCCTGACACCACCGCGCCCGGCCGGGTGACACGTGCACTGGCCTGGGTGCTGCGCCAGTGCCGCCGCGGCGGCGCCGGCGTCGCCTGGCTGATCGGGCGCGTCGCTCGGGTTCTGCTGGTGTGGCCCTGCCAGGGACTGCTGGCCGGGATAGCGCGCCTGTATCGTCCCCTGCTCGACTGGTCACTGCGCCACCGCGCAGCCGTACTGCTGCTGGCGCTCGGTTGCTTTACCGCGTCCATGCTGCTGGTACCGAGACTGGGAACCGAACTGATCCCGCAGTTCTCGCAGGGCGAGTTCGCCGTGGAGATCCGGCTGCAGCCAGGCTCACCGCTGGGACGGACTGACGAGGCGCTGGCGTCCCTGCACCGCATCGCCGCCCGCCAACCGGAGATCGCGCTCACCTACTCGGTGGCTGGGACGGGCAACCGCCTGGACGCCAGCCCGGTGGATGCCGGCGAGCACACAGGCACCCTGAATGTCCGCCTCACCGGCACGGTGGCTGCCCGCGAACGGGCGGTGATGAACCGAATGCGGACCGAGCTCGATGCCATTCCGGGCATTCAGTACGAGTTCCGGCGACCCGAGTTGCTCAGCTTCGCCACTCCGCTCGAGGTGGAGATCAGCGGTTTTGATCTCGACCAGATCAACGGCGTGGCCGAGCAGGTCCGCAGCCTGCTGGCCAGCCAGGACCGATTCAGTGATGTACGCACCACCGTCGAAACGGGTAACCCGGAGATTCAGATCATCTTCGATCACGAGCGAGCCGCACGCCTTGGACTGATGGTCAGGGACATCGCCGACCGCGTGGTCAGCAGCGTCCGCGGTGATGTGGCAACACGCTACACCTGGCGTGATCGGGAGATCGATGTACTGGTCCGGAGCATCGACAACCGCCAGGCATCGCTGGCGGAACTGCGCAGCATGATCGTCAACCCGGATTCCGCCCGGCCGGTACCGCTTGAAGCGGTGGCCGACATTCGCGTGGCGACCGGACCCGCGGAAATCCGTCGGGTGGACCAGTCGCGTGTCGCCGTCGTCTCGGCCAGTCTGACGGAGGGCGACCTCGGCAGTGCCGTCGAAGCCCTGCGAGGGGAGCTGGCTGGGCTGGCACTGCCTCCCGGCGTCGGGCTGCAGGTCGCCGGCCAGAGCGAAGAGATGAACGAGGCGCTGCGCTCGATGCAGTTCACGCTGCTGATGGCCGTGTTCCTGGTGTATCTGGTCATGGCCTCGCAGTTCGAGTCGCTGATTCATCCCTTCGTCATTCTGTTTACCATTCCGCTGGCGCTGGTCGGTGCGGTACTCGCCCTCTACCTGACCGGTACCACCCTCAACGTCGTGGCCTTCATTGGGGTGATCATGCTGGCCGGCATCGTGGTCAATAACGCCATCGTGCTTGTCGACTTCATCAACCAGCTCCGCGAGCAGGGCCTGGAGAAGCTCGAGGCGATACGCCAAGCGGGTAGCGTGCGTTTGCGGCCCATCCTGATGACCACCCTGACCACCGTACTCGGGCTGCTACCCATGGCAGTGGGCTTCGGCGAGGGCGCCGAAATCCGGGCGCCGATGGCCATCGCGGTGATCGGCGGCCTGCTGGTCTCGACGCTGCTCACCCTGGTCGTGATTCCGGTCGTCTACTCGCTCATCGACGTCCGGCCGCGGCGTGCCAGCGCGGGGGTCCCCGTACCCGCTCCGGAGCCCGGCACATGAAGCACACCGAGCTCGCCCTGCGCCGGCCGGTCACCTGTGCGATGGTCTTCGTTGCGCTGGGCCTGATCGGGCTGATGGGTGCCCGCATGCTGCCGCTTGAACGCTTTCCGGACATCGACTTTCCCGGCATGTTCATCGTGATCCCTTACGAGGGCTCGACACCCGAGGAAGTGGAGCGGCTGATCACCCGACCTGTTGAAGAGGTGCTGGCGACGCTCCCGAACCTGAAGAACATGGTCTCGACCAGCACCGAGAACTCAGCCACGATCGGGATCTTCATGGGCTGGGACCAGGACATGAGCGCGACCGGTATCGACGCGCGTGTCAAGGTCGAGAGTATCCGTGATCGTCTACCGGCCGATCTGCGCCGTATCCAGATTTTCACGGGTTCCACCGCAGATCAGCCCCTGTTGAACCTGCGCATCTCCAGTGAACGCGATCTCTCCGACGCGTACGAACTGCTGGATCGCGCCCTCAAGCGCCGGATCGAACGTCTCGAGGGCGTCTCCCGCGTGGACCTGCAGGGCGTGGAGGCGCAGGAAGTCCGTATCCTGCTGGATGCCGATCGGGTGGCCGCCCATGGCGTGGACCTGAACCGGCTGCGTCTGCTGCTGGAGCGCAGCAATTTCTCGGTGAGTGCTGGTCGACTCAGTGCGGAGGGGCTGCGCTTCGCGGTGCGGCCGCGCGGCGAGTTCCAGTCGCTTGACGACATCGGCGCGCTGGTGGTCGACGATCGCGACCTGCGGCTGCGCGATGTCGCCAGCATCGAACTGCGGGCACCTGATCGCAGTTATGGACGTCGTCTGGACGGCAGTTACTCGATTGGCCTTAATGTCTTTCGAACACCGGGCTCGAACATCGTGGAGGTGGCTGACCGCGTCAAGTCCGAGCTCGCGGACATCGAGAACGATCCACAAATGCTCGGTATCCGGGTGTATGAACTCGACAACCAGGCGGCCAGCGTCCGCCAGTCGCTTGGAGACCTGCTGCAGGCCGGCGCCATCGGCGCGATGCTCGCCTTCCTGGTGCTCTACCTGTTCCTGCGCCAGGTCACCACGACGTTGATTGTCGCGCTGGCCGTGCCGTTCTCGCTGCTCATCACTCTCGCAGTGATGTATTTCGCGGGGATCAGCCTGAATATCCTGAGCATGATGGGCCTGATGCTCGCCATCGGCATGCTCGTGGACAATTCCGTGGTCGTCACGGAAAGCGTATTCCGGCAACGCCAACTCGACCCTGGCGACCCTCACGGTGCGACTCTACGGGGGGTGCGCGAAGTCGGTATCGCCGTGATCGCGGGCACCGCGACCACGGTGGCGGTATTCCTGCCGATCGTTTTCGGCGAGCGCACCGACATCTTCGTGTTCCTGACCCACGTCGCCGTCACCATTTCCGTGGCTGTCGTGGCCTCGCTGGTGATCGCCCAGACCCTGATCCCCATGTTGGCCAGCCGGGTGCCCCCACCGCCGCCGGTGTCGCGACAGCGGGTCATGCCGGCCCTGACCCGTGCCTACACGGCGTTGCTCGCCCAGACCCTGCGCCACCGCTGGTGGACCTTTCTTGGCGTTCTGCTGATTCTCGTGACCGGCTTCACGATCCCGCCGAAGCTGATCAATTTCGATTTCTTTCCGGAGGAGCCCTCACGACGATTATTCCTGCCCTATAACGTCGACGGTAGCTATCCTCTGGAACAGGTGCGCGCCTCGGTACAGACCATCGAGAGCTTCCTGCTCGAGCAGCGGGAAAGCCTTGATATCGAGTCGATTTACAGCTTCTACAATACCGAACGGGCCGAGACCACCATCCTGCTGGTCGATGAGCGACAGGCGCGCAAGCCCCTGAATGACGTCATCGCCTTCATCCGCGAGAACCTGCCGGATATTGCCATCGGCGAGCCTGCGTTCCAGTTTGAACAGCAAAGCGGTGGCGAGGGGTTCAGCGTACGTGTCACCGGCGAGTCCACCGAAGTGCTGGTCGGACTGGCCGAAGAGGCCCGACGGCGGTTGCTCACGCTCGACACCTTCGACCGATTGACCACTGACACCTCCGGCGGCGAGCGCGAGGTCAGGGTCAGCGTGGACGCCGACCGGGCCGCGAGACTGGGACTGACCCCGCGGGAGGTGGGTGACGCGATCCGCGTAGCCATGCGCGGTGACCAACTCCGGGAGTTCCGCGGCGCGGAAGGGGAACTGGCGATACGACTGGCCTATCGCGAAAGCGACCGGCAGTTCATTGACGACCTCGCCCGCCTGCCCCTGTTCACACCTGCCGGGCAGCGGGTCGTGCTCGGCAGCCTGGCCGAGTTCGAACTCGCGCGCGGCGCCCGCAGCATCCGCCGCGACAACCGCAGCACGGCGATCACCATCAGTGGACCGCTGAAGCAGGGCGAAAGCCTGGACAGCGTGCGCCCCGAAGTCAGGCGTATCCTCAACGAACTGGAACTCCCCCCGGGTTACGGCTGGAGTTTCGGGCGAAGTTTCCAGAGCGCAGATGATTCCCAACGTCTGGTCCTGCAGAGCATGTTGCTGGCCATAGCCCTGATTTTCCTGGTCATGGCGGCGTTGTTCGAATCGACGCTGTATCCGCTCTCGATCCTGGTGTCGATCGCCTTTTCGGTGATCGGAGCCCTGTGGTTCTTTGCGCTCACCGGCACCACGTTCTCGTTCATGGCCTGGATCGGCCTGCTGATTCTGATCGGCGTGGTCGTCAACAACGGCATCGTGCTGGTGGATCACATCAACCAGTTGCGCTGGCGGGGCCGCAGCCGGTTCGACGCGATCATCGAGGGAGGCCGTGACCGGCTTCGGCCGATTCTGATGACGGTGGCCACTACGGTTCTTGGGTTGACCCCGCTGGCCATTGGAACGGCACAGGTCGGCGGCGATGGCCCACCCTATTATCCGATGGCCCGGGCGATTATCGGCGGACTGACCTTCTCTACCGTGGTGTCGCTGCTGGTGGTGCCTTTCGTCTACAGTCTGCTCGACGATTGCGTCCGCTGGTCGCGGCGGCTGCTCGAGTTGTCGGCGCCAACTCAGCGCAAAGCGGCGTGAAGCTCCCAGTAGTCTTCCGCCAGGACATTGATTTTCAACAGGCTGCCCCCGGCACGGCTGGCATCGCGCGGAAAGTGCTCGACGCTCTGCGCCAGCGGTACCGGCTCATCATCCCGGCGGTACTCGACCCTCGACCGCAACCAACCCACCCGGGGTTTGAGGGTTGTGCCAGAGGGTTCAAGCGCGGCCACTAAGGAGCGACACCGCGTCACACCCCGCGCGAGGTTCTTCACCTCGCTGCGCGAACCGTAGTCGGCATCCTCCATGGCCTGCATCATGGCAGCGCGGGCAAGCGCGGCAATGCCCTGATCATCGCAGACCACCGCAAGCTCCTGGGCCAGGCCGATGACCGCCAGATTCACCAGGCGGCGGTCTTCGACTGAGAGACCGGGGCATTCCGGCCGCGGCATTTCGCGCAGCGCGCGCTCGCGCTCCGCATACGCCTCGAGTTCGGCGGCTCGCGCGGCGCGCTCGACGGCCAGCGCAAGGCGCTCGGCACGCAAGCGACCCCGACGGCGCCAACGCCAGAAGGGCGTGGCTGAGACCAGGCGTTCAAGGGCGAGTTCCCGCTCTTCGAGATCACGGACCTCCGCCTGCAGCCCGGCCAGGGGGCCAGCAAGCTCGCCAAGTTGGCGCGCCCGCTCGACCTCGAAACCGCGGTGCAGGCGTTCGCGCATGCGCCGTGTCTGACGCTCGGCCAGCGCTGCGGAAAATCTGCTCAGTCGGGCGGCACACTCCCGCCAAAGCTCGCGCAGCTGGCAGTGCAGGACGATGCAGGCCGCCCGTTCTTCATCAGCCAGGAGGGATTCGAGTGTGTGCAGGCGCTGGTCGCGGCGGGCCTGTTCGGCTTCTTGATCGCGCAGGCGCGTGACCAGGCTGTCGCGCTCACGCCGGAGGGCCGCAAGCTCCTGCTTGACCGCAGCACGGTTCCAGTAGAGTTGCAACAGACGCTCGTCGCCGGCGCCGTCCGTATCCTGTGCGCGTGAGGGCATGAGTGCAGTGAACATTGCAGACCGACCGGAGAACCAAGCTCTGCCGCCGCGGCCGGACGTCCCAGAGGACGGCAGAGCGCTCGGGTAGAGAATGAGCTGGAGCTTACGCGATCAGCGCCAGCCAAAGCGTGACCGGTCGCAAGCTTCGGACGTCTGGACACCGTGCGACAAGCGGGTGATCAGGTGGCCCGCGTCAAGAAGGTAGCCAAGCCACTTGTTGAGAATGACGTTGCGCCGCCAGCGCCGGTCAAGCTCACTGCTCTCCGCGATCAACTGCTGCAGCACCGCGTGGCGGTGCTCATTGACACAGCTGACGGCCTCAACCTGCCGGGCATCAGTGTAGACGCGCAGCAGGAAGTCTGGATCGGCCTCCACGCCGTCATCCACCGGAAACAGGTACGTCAGCCGCAGGCTCATCGTATAGCGCGCGGATTCAAGTACCTCGAGGTACAACTCGCAGTCTTCCCCGGCCCGTGAGCTCAGCGCCCCCTGCAGGTCCGCCAAGCTCGGCGCCAGCGCTTGCAGCAGGCGCCAGTTCTCCTCGTACAGCGCCATCAGTCCCGAAAATGACCCCGGGGCGCAAGCGCGGTGGCGGCGAACGATCATGACCGTATTCATTCGCCGAATATAGCACGCGCCCTGCCTGCCCGCGCCATGCCAACGTGCACCCCACCGCGCCCCTGAGAGGTCAACGGACCCTGCGCTCGACCCCGGTCTCGTTGAGAATCGCTGCCGAGATCTCCTCGATCGATTTGTCGGTGGTGTTGATGTAGGGGATCGCATGGCGACGGTACAGTGACAGCGCTGCCCGCAACTCGAAGCCCACCTGCTGGGCCGAGGCGTAACGGCCATGCGCGCGCCGTTCGCGACGAATGTGCTGGAGCCGGTCGGGAGCAATGGTCAGTCCATAGAGCTTACGGCGATGAGGCCGCAGCAGCTTGGGCAGATCACCACTCTCCAGGTCTTCCTCTGTCAGCGGATAATTGGCGGCGAAAACCCCGTACTGCAAGGCCATGTACAGGCAGGTCGGCGTCTTGCCGGAGCGCGAGACACCCAGCAGGATGACATCGGCGCGCTCGTAATTCCGCGCCGCGCCACCGTCATCGTGGGCCATGGCGAAATTGGTCGCCTCGATGCGCCGCATATAGCTCGCCACGTCGACGACGCCATGCGCCTTGCCCTCCTTGTGCGAGGACTCCATGCCGAGTTCGAGCTCCATCGGCCCCACGAAGGCATCGAAGAAATCAAGAAACAGCGCATTCGCCGTACGCAGAACGTGACGCAGGTCATCGCGCACCAGCGTGCTGAAAACGATCGGACGCAGGCCCTCGCGCTGGCCGACCGCGTCGATCCGCTCTACCGCGGCTTCTGCCTTGTCAACGGAATCGATAAATGGCACAGTCACCTGCCGAAATTCCTGGCCGTCGAACTGTGTCAGCAGGCTGTGGCCGAGGGTTTCCGCGGTGACCCCCGTCTGGTCGGAAACGAAGAAGACAGTTCTTTGCTGCATGGGATCCAGGCGTACCTGAGGGTGGGCTTGCCCGAGGATTGTGCCTCATCGGGCAGGCAACACAAGTAAAAAAGCAAGGGAGTTGACTTGGACGCTTACGTAGTCGGGCTGGAACGCCTTGGCAAGCACGACATCGAGCATGTCGGCGGCAAAAACGCCTCTCTCGGCGAGATGATCGGCAACCTGGCCAACCTCGGCGTTCGCGTCCCCGGGGGCTTCGCCACCACCGCGCGAGCCTATCGGGATTTCATCGCTCAGTCCGGACTCGATGAGCGCATCCGCGAGGCGCTCGCCACGCTGGACGTCGACGACGTGGCCGCGCTGGCGCGCACTGGCGCCAGCATCCGCCAGTGGATCATGGACACCCCCCTGACCGGGCCATTGCAGGACGCCGTCGCGGAGGCCTGGCACAACATGGCCGGGGGCCGGGATATCGCCGTTGCCGTGCGCTCTTCAGCGACCGCGGAAGACCTCCCTGAGGCTTCCTTCGCCGGACAGCAGGAGACCCTGCTGAATGTCCAGGGACTGGACAACGTCGTGGCCGCCATCCACGAGGTCTACGCCTCACTGTTCAACGACCGGGCCATCGCCTACCGGGTCCATCACGGCTTCGATCACAACCTGGTGGCGCTGTCTGTCGGGGTCCAGCACATGGTTCGCAGCGATCTTGGCGCGAGCGGTGTCATGTTCACCTTGGACACCGAATCCGGTTTCCGCGATGTGGTGTTCATTACGGCCTCCTACGGTCTGGGCGAGATGGTCGTTCAGGGCGCTGTAAACCCCGACGAGTTCTACGTATACAAGCCCGGCATCCGCAAGCAACACCAAGCCATCCTGCGGCGTAACCTCGGCGCCAAGGCAGAGAAGATGGTCTATGCCGAAGACCGGAGCAGCGGCGAGCGGGTCCGCGTGGTGGCAGTTGATCCAGCGGAACGCATGCGCTTTTCGCTGCACGATGAAGACCTCGTGTCACTGGCAAAACAGGCCATGATCATCGAGGAGCATTACGGCTGCCCAATGGATATCGAATGGGGCAAGGACGGCGACGATGGTCAAATCTACATCCTGCAGGCGCGCCCCGAGACCGTGCAGAGCCGCAGCGGGCGCAGCATCCAGCGCTACCGTCTGAAAACCCGTTCCACCGTGATCGCACGGGGTCGCAGCATTGGTCAGAAAATCGGCAGCGGCAAAGCCAAGATCATCACTGACATCAGCGAGATGACCCGGGTTCAGACCGGCGATGTCCTGGTCGCTGACATGACCGATCCCGACTGGGAGCCGATCATGAAGCGTGCCTCGGCGATCGTGACCAATCGGGGCGGACGCACCTGTCACGCTGCCATCATTGCGCGTGAACTCGGCATCCCTGCCGTCGTCGGCTGCAGCGACGCCACGGATTCGATCGCCGACGGCACGGCCGTCACGGTGTCTTGTGCCGAAGGCGACGAAGGCCACGTTTATGAGGGCATCCTCGATTACGAGCAGACGCGCATCGAACTCGACAAGCTGCCAGACATCCCGGTCAAAGTCATGATGAACGTGGGCAATCCAGACCGCGCCTTTGCCTTCGCCTCGATTCCGCATCGCGGAGTCGGACTGGCCCGGCTGGAGTTCATCATCAACCGGATGATCGGCGTGCATCCGCGTGCGCTGCTCGAGTTCGACACGCTTGATGAAGATCTCAAGTCCACGATCGCCACGCAGATGGCAGGGTATGACGATCCGGTCGAGTTCTATGTCGAAAAACTTGCCGAGGGCATCTCCACCATCGCCGCGGCGTTCGCGCCGGAGCCGGTGATCGTGCGGCTGTCGGACTTCAAATCTAACGAATACGCCAACCTCATCGGCGGTCCCCGGTATGAGCCGCACGAAGAGAATCCCATGCTGGGCTTCCGGGGTGCCTCGCGCTACCTGGACGCCGCTTTCCGCCCCTGTTTCGATCTCGAGTGCCGCGCGATACGCCGTGTCCGCGAAGACATGGGCCTTGCAAACGTGCAGGTCATGGTACCGTTCGTTCGCACCGTCGACGAAGCGCGTCAGGTCACCGGCCTGCTGGCGGAAAACGGCCTGGTGCGGGGAGAGAACACGCTCAAGATCGTGATGATGTGCGAACTGCCCACGAACGCGCTGCTGGCCGATCAGTACCTGGAGTATTTTGACGGCATGTCCATCGGCTCCAACGACATGACCCAGCTGACACTCGGTCTGGACCGTGACTCCGCCGTCATCGCCCACCTGTTCGACGAACGCGATGAGGCCGTGAAAGCGCTGCTGAAGATGGCGATCGATGCCTGCCGTCGCCGAGGGAAGTACGTCGGGATCTGCGGTCAAGGACCGTCAGATCACCCCGATCTGGCCCGCTGGCTGCTGCAACAGGGCATCGAGAGCATCTCGCTGAACCCGGATACCGTGGTTGAGACCTGGCTGTTTCTTGCAGGAGAGACCGCACAAACCGGCATGTCTCCGGCACCCTGATGTCAGAGATCGCTCCAGCGTGAGCGTCGCCGCCAGCGGATCCGCGGCAGCACCAGGCCCAGCACCAGCCCCACGACCAGCACCGCGGCGCCCGCGATAAACCAGTCCCGTTGGGTGCTGCGGCGCAGATCGCGCGTCTCGAGCGAGAGTTCCGCGACGCGCTGTTCCAATCCGGTGTTTTCCTCTTCCAGCGACAGCATACGGTCGCGCAGCCGCAGCGGCTCTGCCGCCGCGCTCCTGACTTCGGCCAATTCGGCAGTGAGCTCCCGGTTGGCGGCGTCCAGCACATCGCGCTCGCGCAGCAGCGCGTCGCGCTCGACCGTCATGCTGTCGAGCATTTCGCCAGCGGAACCTCGCTGGGCCAGAGCCTGCTCGAGACGCTGGCGCATGTCCGCGAGCTGCTCCCGGGCTGCGGGCTGATCGACAAGGTAACGGGTCAGCACCCAGCCCTCGACGCCCTGCGCTGTGCGCACGCGAGTGTAGCCGCTCTCCTGGTCGGTCTCGAGCACCTCAAGGCGGGCGCCGGCCGGCAGCATGCGCACGATTGCAAACTGCGTTCCCGTGCCCCGACGCAAGGTCACTTCCAGGCGATCGGTCACCCAGGCCGCTTCATCGGCAATCGACAGCGCGGGGGCGCCGAATATCGCAACGACGCCGAAGACGAGTGCCGCGCCGAGACGTGTCGGCACCGCCTTGATCTGCGGTGCTCGCCGACTCATGCCGACTCGCGCGCCAGAAGGTCAAGCAGCAGGCCGATCACCAGCCCGTGGTAGTAATCCTGCGCCTCCTCACGACCGCGCTGTTGCTCGACCCACGCCTGCATCTGCGCGGCGCTCGGCGCGCCGTCACAGTCGGCGAAGGCACCGGCCAGCGAATGCCGGGCGATCGCGAGGCTGGCGGCATAGTGACGGCGGCTGGCGGCATCGGCCCACAGTCCCATGGCGCGACAGGCATCGGCAGGCAGGGCATCGGGCACCCCGTCGAAGTGGATCAGGGCCGAGACGAACTGCGACTGCCGATGCCCCATCGCCGCTGCCTGATCGACGTAGTCCATCCCTGCCAGGAAATTGCCTGAGTAAAACAGTACCCGGCCGAGGTAGTACACCAGGCGCGGCGTCTCCGGTTCGTTCTCCACGGCGCGACGGCAGGCCTCAATTGCGGTATCCAGATCCTGACGAACCACCGAAGCCGGCACGCCGGCGACGATACGATCGGGATCGGAGGGATGGGCGGCAAGCAGATCACAGGCCGTCGGCACCTCGATCTCGCCGGCACCGGCGGTCAGCAACGGGCAGAGGGCCAGTACGGCGGTGAGCAGCAGAGATCGCGTCATGGTGGGCTCCGGAAATTCTGAACGCCGGCGAGTGTAGCAACATTCTCCGTGGACACGTATCCTCTGCGCAGCAGTGGACGTCCGGGTCCTGAGACGCGGCGAAACACTGACCTCGGTTAGCGCTCCCCGACGAGGCCCCCCATGACCATCGCCTACTGGTGTGTATTGATTGCGGCAGTCATGCCAATCGTCTGGGCCGGCTGCGCCAAGGCCGGCGGTGTCCGCGGGGGCGCCGGTCGGTTCGACAATGCGGCCCCGCGCGACTATCTCGGGCGCCTCCAGGGCTGGCCCGCACGGGCCAACTGGGCCCAGCAGAACGCGCTGGAGGCCTTTGCGCCGTTCGCGGCCGGCGTCATCATCGCGCATCAGATCGGCAACCTGGCACAGACCACCATTGACCTGCTGGCCATCATTTTTATCGCGGCACGGATCGCTTACGGGCTGTTTTACATGGCAGACCGCGCCAACCTGCGCACCGTCGTCTGGCTGATCGGCTTCGTCAGCACCCTCCTGCTGTTCGTGCTCTCTGTCTGAGCGCCGTTGGCGCTGCGCTGAGGCTCCGCGGCCACTGACCGGAACGAACCGCGCCCATGTGCTAAATTGGCACATCTATGGGCATGACAAACGTCTCTAGCGGTCGCGCAACCCGCTTCCACCCCAGCCTGCGGCTGTCCATCTCCGCCTTCGTGCTGCTGCCAGTGCTGATCCTGCTGGCCGTCGGCGGCTGGCTGGCGCTCGCCAGCCTGGAACGCCAGACCATGGCGCGGATGCAGGAGGATGTGCGGCTGGTGGCCGAGACACTGCGCCGCCCCCTGGCGTACTCGCTGGAGCTCGGCAGGCTCGGTACGGTCGAGAGCGCGCTGCTCTCAGCCCGACGGCTGGGGCCCGTGTATGGCATCTATGTCTATGACCATGAAGGCGAACGCGTGGCTTCCGTGGGCACTCGCCGGGGCGAGATCAGCACCGAGGACGTCCGCGCCCTGGCCGATGATGGCGAAAGGACGGCGGATTTCGAGGAACTCGGCGGTGAGGAGATGTTCTCGTATTTCCAGCCGCTGACCGATGCCGGCGGACAGATCATTGGTTTGTTGCAGGTGACGCGACGAGGGGAGGACTTCGATGCCTACCTCAGGCGCCTTCGCTCGGGCGCGCTCGGGCTGCTCCTGCTCGCCGGCATCCTGATGACAGGGATCATGCTGCTGGGTCATCACCGCGCGGTGGGGCGGCATGTGGGTGACATGCGTGAGGCCATGCGCCAGGTCGCCGATGGCGCATACAGCCAGCGGGTGTCCGGGCAGGGACCCGCGGAACTCCACGCGCTGGCCGAAGGCATCAACGGGATGCTGGATGCGGTTGAACGCTCGCATACTGAACTCGACAGGCGTCGTGAGTCCGAGCTGGCGCTGCGGGCCCGGCTCGCACGCTCGGAGAAGATGGCGGCCATCGGACAACTCGCGGCCGGCGTGGCCCATGAGCTGGGCACTCCGCTGGCGACCGTCGACGGGCAGGCGCAGCGGGCCCTGCGCGAACAAGACAACCTGCCGCCGCAGGTCCGCCACGGTTTCGACAGCATCCGTGCGGAAGTGGCACGGATGGTCAACATCGTCCGTCAGCTGATGGATGTCGGCAGGCGCAATCCGCTGGACCGGCGGGACATCTCAGCCGCAACCCTGGTACGACGGGCCCTGACGCAGCTGCCCGAATCGCGCGCCGCCACAGCACCGGATATCGAAGTGATCCTGCCGAAACCTGCCCCCCATCTGCCAGTAGAGCCGGTGCGCGGTGAGCAGGCACTGGTCAATCTGCTGGACAACGCGCGCCAGGCCGCGCGGCAGCGCGTACGCCTGAGCTGGTATGACGCCGCAGACGGCCGAGGCTTTGTCGTCGAAGACGATGGCCCAGGCGTCTCCAGCGACGCGGCCCCCCATGTCTTCGAACCCTTCTTCACCACCAAACCGGTCGGCGAAGGGACCGGGCTCGGCCTCGCAGTGGTCCACTCCATCGCCGAGGCCCATGAGGGCGAGGTGCGGATCGACCCGTCCTCACTTGGCGGCGCACGCTTCACCCTCGTGCTGGCTCCACCCGGGACCGCCGGATGAGCGCAGAGATCGCCGGCACCCGCCAGTCGCGTGACCCGGAAGCCGACACTCGCCCTCGTATTCTGGTGGTCGAGGACGACCAGGCGCTGCGGGAACTGCTGGCCGACGAACTTGCTGATGCCGGCTACGAAGTCACTGCCGCAGGCGATGCTCAGCAGGCACTCGCGTGCCAGCACGCCGAGGCCTGCGAGGTGGTGATCAGCGATCTCCGACTCCCTGGGCAGGACGGTCTGGCCCTGCTCGCGGCAATCCGGACGGCGGGGCTCGACTGCGGATTCATCATGATCACGGGATTCGGCACGGTCGAGCAGGCTGTCGAGGCGCTCAAACAGGGCGCTGATGACTTCCTGACCAAGCCGCTCAAGCTCGATCATCTACGACTGGCGGTCTCCCGGGTACTCGAACACCGACGCCTCCGCAGCGAAGTCACCCGTTACCGCGCCCTGCTCGTCGGCGATGACTTTCATGGCATGCTGGGGCGCAGTGAGCCCATGCGCCGGCTGTTCGACATCGTGCGACGCGTGGGGGCGGCCAATGGGCCGGTGCTCATCCTTGGCGAGAGCGGCACCGGCAAGGAACTGGTCGCCCGTGCGATCCATGCCGAGAGCGACCGGGCCGGCGGCCCGTTCGTGGCGATCAACTGTGCGGGCATCCCGGCCGAATTGATCGAAAGCGAACTTTTCGGCCATGCCTCGGGCGCCTTTACCGGCGCCAGGCAATCGCGCGAGGGCCTGTTCATGGCCGCCCAGGGCGGTACCCTGCTACTCGATGAGATCGGCGAGATGCCCATGGACATGCAGGCCAAGCTGCTGCGCGTCCTCGAGGACGGCACTCTGCGTCCCGTGGGTGACAACCGCGAACTTCGCCCGGATGTCAGGGTGCTGGCGGCCACGCATCGGGATCTCGAATCCCAGGTCCGCGAGGGCGGCTTTCGCGAGGATCTGTTCTTTCGACTTGAGACCTTCCAGGTGGTGGTGCCGCCGCTGCGCGAACGCGGCGAGGATGTGGACCTGCTCGCAGCGCGGCTGGTCGCACGGTTCGGCGCCAACCGCCAACCACCGGTCGCGGGGATTGCCCCCTCTGCGCGGGCGCTGTTTCAACGCTACGCTTTTCCCGGGAACGTCCGCGAGCTGTCCAATGCGCTGGAGCGTGCGGTGGCCTTCTGCCAGGGCGATGAAATCACCGCGGCGGACCTCCCCGAGCGCCTTCGCCGCACCGGCGCCGCCGCGGAACCCGCACCGCTGTCAGGCCTCTGGGATGACGCTCGCCTGCCCACCCTGGAACAGGTTGAGCGGCGCTATATCGCGCACGTGCTGGAAGCGCTGGGCGGCAACAAGCGCCGGGCCGCACAGGTGCTCGGCATCGGCCGACGCACGCTGTACCGCCGGCTGGGACTGGACGCAGGCTAGGCAGATCGCGCCATGTGTCACAACGACACAACTCCGGCGCACCGATGCAGCCCTCATCTCCCCGGAACACTGCTGTCAATCTTCCATTTTTCAGTCACTTGAGAAACTGGCACGGCACTTGCTTCACATGACTGGAGTTCACCATACAGGAGTGTTTCATGCAGTCTTTCAAGCATCTCATCCGTCGTGGCGTCCTGACCGCGCTGGCCGCGAGCCCGCTGGCCGTCGCACCCGCAGCTCTTGCCGCTCAGTACGACGAGCCTGCTCAGGGCGGCGAGGCGCACCAGGGCTTCGGGGCCGAGCAGCAGGCCGAACACCACGACGAGACGACGCTGGAGAATTTTGCGGACGCCTTCGTCGAGGTGCAGAGTATTCAGACGTCAGCTTCCCGGGACATGGAACAGGCGGGTGACCCCGCCGAGGCGCAGGAGATCCAGCAGCGCGCTCAGGAGGAGATGGTGCAGGCGGTGATCGACACCGGCCTGACCGTCGAGACCTACAATCGAATTGCCCAGCAGATGAATACCGATATCGATCTTCGCGAGGACGTCATGGCCCGACTCGAGGCTCGGATGGGCGGCTGAACGCCCGCCATGATGTCCCATAGCCGGCTTTCGTGAGCGCCGGCTGATGCGATTTAACCCCGCCATCAGGCGGGGTTTTTTTTGATCTCACGTTCGGCCAGCACCGGCAATGCGGCAAGTTCAGCGTACGCCGCTGAAGCGAACACCGTCGGATCGGCAAGGTGAACGCGCAGCATGTCCAGGCCATCCCGCCCCCAGAACACCTGGCCATCGACCACCAGGGTCGGCACCCCGAAGACCCCGTCGCTGATCGCCGCCGCCGTATGGGCGCGCAAGTCTGCTTTCACGGCATCGTCGCGCAGGCGTGCGGGCGCATCGGTCACCCCGAGCCGTTCGGCCAGTTGACAGATCCCCTGGAAGTCCCGGGGGTCTCCACCATCACGCCAGACCCACGCGAACACCTCATGGACCGCTGCGGGCGCAGGCGCCAGCAGGCAGCACAGGCGATCGAGCATCAGCGGATTGAACGGATGGCCTGGCGGCCAGCGCAGCGCGACGCCGTCGCGTTCGGCCAACCACTGCACATGGCGATAGGTGAATGCGCGCTTGGGCGGGACTTCTGCTGGACCCAGCTGCCCCCAATGGGCCAGCAGACCCGCGAACAGCACGGGTCGGGCTTCGAGCTCGAGCGGGATCGACAGCGCCTGCAGCCGCACGCTGTGCAGCCAGGCATAGGGGGAGACGATATCGAAGTACCAGCGGACCTTCACGCCCGTCGGCGCCAGACCAGCAGACTGTTGTTGGCGGGCATGGCGTGATCTGCGGCCAGCGCGAAGCCTGTATCCGCCGCCAGTTTCTCGAGCAGACCGAGGTCGCGGATCCCCATTCGGGGATCACGCAAACGCAGGGATGCGTCGAACTCGCGGTTGCTTTCGCTCGTGAAGCGCCCAGCCCGGTTGAACGGCCCGTAGAGACAGAACGGCGCCTCGGGCGGGAGACGCTCGCCAAGTCCCGCGAACATGTCGCAGACGGCATCCCAGCCCATGATGTGGGCTGTATTGGCACTGAAGGCCGCATCGATCGACGGGACATCTGGCCACGGCCTGGAGGAGACGTCCAATCGCAGGGGCGCGCGCACGTTCTCCGGGCCGCACTCGCGGATCCAGCCCAGGATGCCGGGATGATGCTCGGAAAGATCACTGGTATGCCACACCAGGGCGCTCAGGGCGGCGGCAAAAAACACCGCGTGCTGGCCAGTGCCCGAGCCGACTTCGAGCACGCTGCGCCGATCCGAGAACACCTCGCACAGCACCTCCAGGATCGGCCCGCGATTGCGCTCGCAGGCGGGCGAGTACGCCAGTCGACTCATGATCTGCGCATGCTCGCCGCCGCCCCCAACTCGGGTCGCAACAGGAATTCCCGATAGTGTCGCAACTCGGCGATCGAATCGTGAATATCGGCCAGCGCCAGGTGGGTCGAGGCCTTCCCGAACGCATCGGCCACGTCCGGCGCCCAAAGGCGTGCCAGAATCTTCAGCGTCGACACGTCCAGGTTGCGGTAATGGAACCACGCGGCCAGCTCCGGCATATGGCGCACGAGGAAGCGGCGATCCTGGCAGATGCTGTTGCCGCACATGGGCGAACAGCCTGCCGGCACCCAGTTACGCAGGAACGTCAGCGTGATCAGCTCCGCCTCGCGCTCGGTCATGGCGCTGGAACGGACCCGCTGGGTCAGCCCCGAGCGGCCATGCTGCTCGGTGTTCCAGTCATCCATGCCCGCGAGCGCTGCATCATCCTGATGGATTGCCATGACCGGGCCCTCCGCCAGCACGTTCAGGTAGCGGTCGGTGATGACGGTGGCGATCTCGATGATGCGGTCGCGCTCCGGGTCGAGCCCGGTCATCTCGAGATCGAGCCAGACGAGGTTATCCTCTCGGCATTGCATAACGGTCGCGACTCCAAAGCACATGAGACACCTCAGTATAGCCGCTGCCGCCTGACGGGAAACCGGGCCTATACTTGTCGCCCATGCCGCCTGCCGCCTCTCCCGCCAGCCGACCCGCCACCACCGTCGCCGGACTGGTGGTCGCACGTTACCGGCGTGAATTCCTGGTCGAGGATGCTGCGGGCACGCGCCATCGCTGTCTGGCGGGACGTCGCGAGCTGCGGCCCCTGGTCGGGGACCGAATCCGGTTCAGCCTGCCCGGGCAGGCCGGCGACACAGGTCGTATCGAACACCTGGAACCCCGCGACAACTGCCTTGAGCGCATCGACAGCCGGGGCCGCAGCGAACCCCTGGCGGCCAACCTGACCCAGCTCGTGGTCGTGGTCGCCCCACAACCGGCCCCGGACGCCCTGCTGGTCGACCGCTACCTCTGCGCCGCCAGGCTGCTCGATCTTGCCGCCTGCATTGTCAGCAACAAAGCGGACCTGGCAGAACGCAGGCCACCACAGGCGGTGTCCACAGGCGCTGCGGTAGGCCTGGAGGTCGACCTCGGCTCAGGCGAGCTCCTCGCGGAATACCGCGCCCTGGGCTACGAGGTGATCGAATGCTCGGCGCTCGCTGGCGCGGGGCTCGCGGCGCTGGCGCGACGACTGGCCGGCGAGGTCAGCAGCCTGGTCGGTCAATCCGGTGTGGGGAAATCCTCCCTGGTCAACCGGCTGGTGCCGGGCGCCACGCAGGCCGTCGGCGAGGTCTCGGCGAGATCCGGCGAGGGCCGGCACACCACCACCACGGCGCTCGCGCATCGCCTCGACGGCGGTGGCATGGTCATCGACTTCCCCGGCGTGCGCGGCTACAGCCCACCCCTGCCGCCGCCCGCGCGCGTACAGCAGGGGTTCTGCGAAATCGCCAGCGCAGCCCCGGGTTGCCGCTTCGCCAATTGCCTGCATCAGGACGAACCCGACTGCGCCGTGAAACAGGCGATCGCCACAGGCGCGATCAGCGCACGACGCTACGCCAGCTACCTCGAACTCTTGCGGCTGGCTGCGAAATTCGACCGACCTGACGCCCGCCGGCGACGCTGAACCCAGGCGCGCCTCACCCCGGGGGCCAGGCGAGGCGCCGACCCGCCAGCAGGTGCAGATGGATGTGGTACACGGATTGCCCACCGTCGCCATTGCAGTTGATCACCGTCCGGTAGCCGGCCTCGGCGAAACCCTGCTCGACGGCGATCTCCGTGGCCACCACCAGCAGCCGGCCAAGCAAGGCCGCCTGCCCGGCGGTCGCGTCATTCAACGTGGCGATATGGGTTTTCGGGATGATCAGCGCATGCAGAGGGGCCTGTGGATTCACGTCCCGGAAGGCCAGGAGCTCGTCATCTTCATACAGCTTATCGGCGGGAATTTCCCCGGCAACAATTCGGCAGAACAGGCACTCTGGATCGCTGACACGCTGTGGCATTTCATGCTCCCGGGAATTCGCTCAACCGACCTCGTCCACGCCCGCGGATCGTCCCGCCAGGCGCAGACGGCCTGTGAGTGCCCGCGACAGGGTGCCGGCATCCACGTATTCAAGATCCCCGCCGATGGGCACGCCATGGGCAATTCTCGAGGCTGCGACACCATGACCTGCCGCCAGTTCGGCGATCAGCTCGGCCGTGGCATCGCCCTCGACGGTCGTCCCGGTGGCGAGGATCAGTTCAGCAATCTCCCCGGTCGCCAACCGGGCATCCAGGACTGCGAGTCCAAGCTCATCGGGCCCGATGCCATCGAGCGGCGACAGATGCCCCATCAGGACAAAATACTGACCGCTGTAGGCCCCAGAATCCTCGATGGCCAGCACGTCAGCCGGGGTTTCCACCACGCACACCAGGCGCGGATCACGGGCGGCCGAGCGGCAGATCCCACAGAGCGTCTCTTCGGTGAGCATACGGCAGCGCTGGCAGTGTCCCACCTTCTCCACCGCGCTCTGCAGCGACCCCGCCAGCCGGCGCGCCCCCTCGCGATCACGCTCAAGCAGATGAAAAGCCATGCGCTGGGCTGACTTCCGGCCCACCCCGGGCAACGCCTTGAACGCCTCCACCAACTCCTTGACCAAAGGCGAGAAACTCACCACAAAAACCTGTTTTTATTGATAACAATAATCTCGAAACGTCCTCAGCTCGAGCCTTGCACGCCCATCAGAACGGCAGCTTCATGCCCGGTGGCAGGTTCAGCCCGGCGGTCATTCCGGCGAATTTTTCCTGGGTGGTGCGAGCCACGCGGGCCGTCGCATCATTGCAGGCTGCGGCGACAAGATCTTCCAGCATGTCGCGATCATCGCCCATCAGGCTCTCATCGATCTCGACATTGCGGACTTCATGCTTGCATGTCATGTGCACCTTGACCATCCCGCCGCCGGCCTCACCCACCACGACCAGATCAGCCAGCTCCTGCTGAGCCCTTTCCATGTTCGCCTGCATTTCCTGCGCCTGCTTCATCAGCGCGCCAAGTCCACCTTTCATGACATACTCTCCATAACGAATGAGACACAGATTAGGGTTCAGCTGTCTATCGGCGGCAGCGGCTGCACCGAGTCAAGGTGCAGCGTTGCATCGAACGTCTCCTCCAGTGCCCGGACGTTGGGGTCGGCCGCCAGCGCCTCCCGCGCGGCCTGCAGCCGCGCATCCCGCGCCTCGGCCTGTTGGCGCGCCGGCGTCGGCGCAGGCCGTCCGGCCTGAGCGATCACCAGCTCCACCGGCTCGCCCAGATGGGCCGACAGCTCCTGCTCGAGCTTGCCACGAATATTGGCCGTGTTCATATGCGCCCCAGCGGCATCCAGCGCCAGCCGCCAGCGGCTGCCATCACGGGCCTGCAGCACGCAATGACTGGCGAGCTGCAGCGCGGCACCCCGAAGGCCGGCGGCGGCGATCACGCGACCCCAGTCGGCAGCGGGTTCAGCCATGCCTGCCGACACCCCGGCAGGCGCTGCGGGCGCCCGCGCGGCCCGGGCCGGGGCGGCCGCCCCCCGGGCAGCGGCCGGCCGGGAGTGTCGCACCGCCTCCGTTGGCGAAGCCGTGGTGACCTCCGGAGGCGCCGTCGCCCTCGATGGTGCTGCGCGATGGCCGCCGGACTGGGCAGCCACGCCGCCATCCGCGGCGAGGCCCGGGCCCCCGGCCGGCTGCATCGCCAACATCCGCAACAGGGTCATCTCGAAGGCGCCGCGCTGGGCGTCGGCAAGTTCGAGTTCGCGCCGGCCCAGCAGCGCAATCTGGTAATACAGCTGCACGGCTTCCGGGCTGAGCGTCTCGGCAAGCCCCTGCAAGGCCTCTCGTTCCGGACTCTCCTCCAGGCCCGCATCGACCAGCTGCATCACCGCAATGCGCTGCAGCAGCTCGGCCAGGGCCTGCAACCCGGCGTCGTAGTCGGGTGCGCGTTCATCCATCACCGCCACGCAGGCCAACAGGCTGCGGCCATCACCACGCGCCAGTGCCTCGAGCACGCGCAGGATCTGGTCGCGATCGATGCTCCCCAGCATCTCGGCCACCTCATCGGTCGAGACCCGGCCACCACCATAAGCGATCGCCTGATCGAGCAGGCTCAGGCTGTCGCGAACGCTGCCCTTGGCAGCCGCAGCCAGCAACCCCAGGGCGCGCGGCTCCGCGGCGACTTCCTCGGCCTGGCAGAGGCGCTCGAGATGGCCGGCCAACGCTTCCGGCGCCAGGCGCTTGAGATTGAACTGGAGGCACCGCGACAGCACCGTGACCGGCAGCTTCTGCGGATCGGTGGTGGCCAGCAGAAACTTGACGTGTGGCGGTGGTTCCTCAAGTGTTTTCAGCAATGCGTTGAACGAGTGCGTGGACAGCATGTGCACCTCGTCAATGAGATACACCTTGAATCGCCCGTTGGTCGGGGCGTACTGGACGTTGTCCAGCAGCTCACGCGTGTCATCGACTTTGGTACGCGAGGCCGCATCGACCTCGATGAGGTCGACAAATCGCCCCTGATCGATCTCGGTACAGGCCCGGCATTCACCGCAGGGCCGCGCGGTGATGCCGGTCTCGCAGTTGAGCGCCTTGGCCAGTACGCGCGCCACGGTGGTTTTGCCCACGCCGCGGGTCCCGGTGAACAAATAGGCGTGATGCAGGCGATCGTGCTCGAGTGAATTGATCAGTGCCCGCAGGACATGCTCCTGACCAATCATCTCGTCGAATTGCCTGGGCCGCCACTTGCGGGCGAGAACGGTGTAACTCAAAGGGAGAATCCACTGCGTGGGGAATGACTGGCCGGCTGCGAACGCCTGATGCGTCCACAGCCGGCCACGAATTTCAAGTGGAGGCCCACGCCAGCTGCACCCCGGCACCCGATGTCGCCGCTACCGTTGCTCCCTTCCGGGCCTGGCGGGGTTCACGGCTGATCGCCGCGGGGGAGCCGGCGCGGACCGCCACCTGCAACTTTAACAGGACGGCCCCCGGCGCGACAGGGAACCGGCCCGCGTCTTCGCGATCGCGAAGCCCAGTAGTGACTTCCCCCGGTTTCCCGAAACGCGCTGCTGGCGATACTGCGAGGGGTACACGGAGGGGGTCAGTATGGACACGACACATTTCCGCGACCGCACACCGGGTCGCCCATCTCATGTTCTCAACCGCCGTCAGCTGCTGGGCGGGATCGCCGGCCTGGGGGCCGTCGCCGCAGCGGCAGGACATGTCCACACCGCGGAGGCGGCGGCGGTACGCACGCGGGCCCGGGTGGTGATCGTCGGCGCCGGCGCCGCGGGGATCGCCGCCGCCAACCGGCTGAACCGCCTGCTGGACGGCGCCACCATCACCCTCATCGACGCCCGGCGCGAACACTGGTATCAGCCCGGTTTCACGCTGGTCGCCACCGGCGTCTGGCCGCAGCAGAAGCTGGTCGATGACAACGCCCGCTATATTCCGAGCGGAGTCAACTGGGTCCAGTCGATGGTCGCCGAATATGACCCTGACGCCAACCGCGTGGTCACCGATGACGGCCAGATCATCGATTACGACTACCTGGTGATCGCCACCGGCCTGTCGCTGGACTATGACCGCATCGAAGGGATGTCGGCCGACCTGATCGGCCAGCACGGCATCGCCAGTGTCTACGCCAGCCCGGCAGCGGCGGCAGCGAGCTGGCAGGTCTTCAGCGAGTTCGCCGAGCGTGGCGGCACCGGCCTGTTTACCCGTCCCCCGGGCGCGATCAAGTGCGCCGGCGCGCCCGTGAAGACAGCGCTGCTCAACGAGCATCGGCTGCGGCAGCGCGGCGGCCGCGACCGCGCACGCCTGCACTACACCATCCCGGCCACCGGCATGTTTTCGCAGCCGGAGATCGACCAGTTCCTGAAGACGGAATTCCCGCGACGGGGTATCGAGGTCGAGCAGCACCACAGACTGCTGCGCATCGACGCGCCGCGGCGGGAGGCCACCTTCGCGACACCAGACGGCGAGCGCACCCTCGCCTATGACGTCATCCACGTGGTGCCTACCATGTCGGCGCCCGCGTCCCTGGCCGCCAGCCCGCTACCATGGCAGGAGGGCGAACACGCTATCGGGCACTGGCTCGAGGTGGACATGTACACCCTGCAGCACCGGCGCTACCCGAACATCTTCGGCACCGGCGACATCAACGGCGTTCCCATGGGCAAGACCGCCGCAAGCGTCAAGGCGCAGGTGCCGGTCGCAGTGGCCAATCTCACGGCGATGATCGCGGATCGGGAGATGACGATGGCCTACGATGGCTACACCTCCTGCCCGCTGATCACCGAGGTGGGCCGCGCCATTCTCGTCGAGTTCGACTACGAAGCAAAGATGGTGCCCTCGTTCCCCTTCATTGACCCCTACACCGAACATTGGGTCCCCTGGGTGATGAAGGATCGTTTCCTGCAGGCGGCGTACAACGCCA
>PWZL01000039.1 GCA_003567475.1 Gammaproteobacteria bacterium
GCAGCAGCGCCTCGATGCCCGCCCGGTCGAACGCCTGGTTGGCATCCACGGCCAGCCAGCAGTCCCGACGGGCCTGGCGCACCGCACGAACCCGCTCGGCATCCTCGCCATCCCCGATCAGCTTCAGCTTGAGGGCCCGGGCGAGGGCGGCCTCGCGCGCGCGCTGCGCCATGACCGTGGGAGCCTCGGCGCCGAGCGTGAAGGTGGTCAACAGGGGCCGCGGGGGCTGAAGCCCGGCGAGTTGCCAGGCCGGTCGGCCTGCCCGCCGCGACTCCAGCGCCCAGAGCGCGCAGTCCAGCGCATTGCGCGCGCCGCCGGGCGGCAGCAGCGCCTGGAGCGCCTCGCGACTGATGCCGGCCTCGATGTCACTGCGCACGGCCTCGATCTGGGCGTGCATGCTCTCGCCGGTTTCGCGCAGATAGTACACCCCGGTGGCCTCGCCCCGGCCCACCTTGCCCTCACAGCGAAGCGTGCAGACCAGCAGATCCAGCGTCTCGAAGGTGTAACCGGTGATGCGGAAGGGCTGCTTCAGCGGCCAGGGTTCGGCGGCCACCTCGAGTGTCATGGGTGTCGGTATGCGGGTCATCGCTGTGCTTCACGGGCGGGCAGGGCAGGGGGGCTGGCGAGGCGCAGGGTGCCGGGCAGCCAGGTGTCTGGTGCCGGGGTGCCGACCCAGATGTCGTACTGTCCCGCCGCCGCCGAATCGAGCTGCAGGGCGACGGTATCGGACGCTGCAGGGCTGCAGGACCAGCGACCGTCGGGCCGGTTGACGACCAGTATGACGGCCGCATCGATGACCTCTGGCGCAAAGCTGAGCTCGAGGCGACGCCCGGCGTCCTCGAGGTGAACCCGGTAATCCGGGGCGGCCGCGATCCACCCGCGGCAATCACCGCTCAAGGGGCTGGCATCGACAGCACCCCCGGCCAACACTGGCACGGCGATCGGGACGAGCTGCTCGAGGCCTGTCAGCCTGGTCTCGCCAAAAGACGGGCAGGCGGCCAGGTCCAGTCCGGCGTCGGCCCCCCGCCACAGAGCATCGGCATCGAACACCCCGGACGGCGGCTCGGCCGCCAGCACCAGCCATGGCCACAGGCAGGCGAGCGCGAGCAGCGGTCGACGGGCGTGGAAGTCGTGGGACATCTTTGGCAGTCGCCTTGCGGCCCTCGGGACCTTGAGCCGTCGATTCTAACCGCAGGCCACGGCGCCGCCCACTGCCGATCGGCCCACCGGCTCAGGCATCGGCGCGCGCCCGCCGGGCGCTGACCCGCACATAGGCCAGCTGCCTGCTGGCGGACAGTCGGCGACACAGGCGTGCCGTCAGGGCGATCTTCAACCAGGCCGGTGAAAGCCGTTGGCGCCAGGACAGTTCGGTCGCACGCCGCTCGACCCATGCGGCGAATCCCGGGAAGACCGCGCTCGTCAGATCTCGCAGCTCCAGCAGTTCGAGGCCGTGAGCGGCCACGGCACGCCGCAGCGCGGTTTCGCTGGCGAGACTGGCCGACGGGACGCCCGCCACGCGCAGTGCCAGTCGCCCGGCACCTCTGGCCCGCCTGTTTCGTGGCACGTCTCCGGGCGCGCGCATCAGGGTGGTGAAGACCAGGCGCCCACCAGGGGCCAGCGCACGCGCTGCAGTCGCAAGGAAGGCGGCCAGAGAGCGGGCGTGATAGGCCGCGTCGACGCAGAGCACGGCATCGAACAGCTGCCCGGCAAGGGGCGGCGGCAGTGGCAGATCGAACCGACCCTCGGCCAGGGTCAGGCTGTCGACCGGTGGAGCATCACGCAGCGCTGCGATGCACTGACCGCGGAGGTCCAGTGCTGCAATCGCCCCGACGCGAAATTCGCGGCGCCACATCGCGACTGCGGCACCGCGGCCGCAGGCCAGCTCCAGGACACGCTCGCCAGGTGCCAGGGCTGCCGCCTCGCCGTGCAGGCGCGCCAGGGCCTGGCAGGCCGCCGTGTAGTGATCGACGTCGTGCCAGTAGCCCAGATTGTTCCAGCGCGCGTCCCCGCCGGGACCCGCCAGCAGCCGGGCGTCGATCGCAAAGCGGCCAGTCATGGTCCGCGGCGGATGCGGTCAGCACCGGATGCCGACAGGCGGTCGACAACGAGACGGGCTGAACGCACCGCGGTTTCGAGCAGCGGGACGCCTTCGCAGGCCCATGACCCGCAGTAGAACAGCCGTCGGTCCGGTTCGGCATGCCAGCGCTCGACGGTCTCGAGCAGCCCTGCAGTTGCCGTGCTGACCACCGCCCGTTGCAGCGTCAATCGCTCGATCACCTGGTCGTCGGCGGGCGGGATCGGCGGATTCCAGGACTGGAAGACCGGTGGTTGGTCGGCAAGCGTCGGCTCCACGGCGTTCACCCAGACCGTCCAGGTCGGCTGCTCCGCAGAGGCATCGGCATGCAGATTCAGGGCCGTCCAGTCGGCGCGCCGGGCAGGCAGCAGCCGTGGGTCGGTATGCACCACCAGTTCTCCCGTGGCGTAGGGGATACCGGCCAGGCGTTCCCGTTCCCCGGCGTAGGGCGTGTCCGCCAGAAATCCCAGCTGATTGGCTTGGGTCGCAACGATCACCCGGTCGAACGGTCCGCCTTCGCCACGCGCGTTGCGGACCTCCAGTCGTCCGTCAGCCGCCTCGGTCAGGGTCACCACCGGGCTGCCACTCAGACAGTCGAGGTCTCGCGCCAGCCCCTGGACCAGCGCGGACGTGCCGCCCTGCAGCCTGACAAGCCGCGGACCGTGCAGGATGTCCTGCAGGCGTTCAAGCAGCTGAAGGGCCGGCCAGTGCAACAGCTCGGTTTCATCGCAGGTGCAGATCGTGACCAGCAAGGGCAGGGCCAGCCCGCGCCAGAACAGCGGATCGAAACCTTCGCGCTCTAGAAAGCAGGCCAGCGTGTCCTCGGCGTGATCACCTGCCGCGAGACGCGCGGTGGCGCGCGAGAGCCGGCGCAGCTCCCGGGCCAGCGTGAGCGAGCGCAGGTTGAGGTAACGCGCCGCGCCAACAAAGGGCCAGCCGGTGAACGGCATCCGTCCGCTGCGGAACCAGGTCCGGCCGTCGGCACTGCTGCAGGAGACGTAGGTGTCGACGCCGAAGGTGCCGACACCCACCTCGGCGGCGAGTGCCAGGACGCTCGCCCAGCTGTCCGGACTCATCACCCGCAGCGGCACGTCCACCAGGCCCTCGTGTACACGCAGCGCATGGGCATCCATGCCATGGCCGGGCAGGGCTTCGAACACCGTGACCTGCAGACCTGCACGGCGACAAAAGTGTGCTGCCGCCAGCCCTCCCATGCCGCTACCGATGACGGCGACCCGCCTGCTCATGGTGTCTTGTCCCTTCCGTTGGGTCATCGACGGCCAGTATAAGGGACAGGGCAGGCTCTGCCGATTTCCGGGCAAACCCCTGCCAGGTGTCCGCGGAGGGACGGATCATGACCGAGCAGGCTCACTGGCGAGTCGATGTGCTGCGCGCGCTGTTCATCCTTTGGGTGCTGATGGGCGTGTTGCTCGCGTCAGCCCGCGTGCTGCCGGTGCTGCCGGATGCCGGGGTGATCGCGATCTGCCTCCTGCTGGCGGTGCCTCTGGCGTGGCTGGGCTTCCTGCGTCGGCGGTTGCGGCGGGGGGCATTGCTCACGGTGGCACTGTCGCCGAAGAGCCCCTGGCAACGTCGCCTGCGCGGTGGTGCGCCGATGCTGTTGGGCCAGTGCCTGATCGCAGCGCTGCTCGCCTGGTGGCTGGTGCTGGGGCTGGTGCGCCTGGACGCGCGGTCGTTCTGGCTGCTGCTGATCGCCCTGATGCCGCTCTGGGTGCTGTTGCACCGTGCACTGCAACGCCGATTCGCGGTGCATGTGAACCGCCGCTTCCTGCGCATGGTCACAGACAGGGTGGCGGGTGTGCTGCTCGGGGTCGTGCTGCTGATCGCCCTGCTCGCACTGTCGTTTCATCGCCCGGTGCCGGCGCTCTCGGGGCTGAGCATCGAGGGCGCGCTGGCGGCCTACACGGCAGAGGTGACCGCTGACAGTGCGGTACTCGAAATCGGCCTGGTGGTCGCCGCCGCCGTGGAAGCCTTGCCACAGTGGTTTGCGCAGAACCTCGCCGTGGTGTTGCCCGGGACAGGCTGGCAGGTGCTGACCTGGACGCTGGTGCTGCTTCGCGAGTGGCTGGTGGTCTGGCCGCTGCTGCTGCTGGTGCAGGCGGTACACGGCTGGCTGGATCGACCCCGCCCTGAGCCGACAGGAGTAGCGCGCAGTGAATGAAAATGCAGTCATCGATGCCGGGGCACGTGCCTCCCCGCCTGCGGGACTCGGCTACGGACTTGCCGCGCTGGCGGTGCTTGGGCTGCTGCTCTGGAGCGTGCTGGCGCCGGCGCCCTGGAGCGGGCTGGTGGCGCCGCGCATCGACGTCGCGGTAGAGGGGCGCGCCTACCGGGTGCCGGAGCCGGACTGGCGCGTCGCGCTGGCCGAGGCGCTGGCCGTGCTCTCGCGAGAGGAACAGGCGTTCGTCAGCGAGCTTGGCGAGAGGGTTGATCAACGGGTGAGTGCGCTGTTCGAGTTGCCGCAGGCCCAGATCGAACGCGTCGCGGACTTCTATTACTCGCCGGCAGGTCAACTCCTGCGCGTTGCCGGCGCACTGCCGGGTGAGGCGGCCGAGGCGAGGTTGCGCGAGGCGGTGGTGAACCGATTGTTCCCCGACGACGCCTGGCCGGACGCCGAGGCCGCCGTGCTGGCCGAGCTGGCCAGGTGGACTGCCGGTGGCGGCCGGGCGGTGATGGGGGCGACCAATGCGCGTCTCCATGACCTGCTGGCGCCGTGGCGCCGTGAGCTGCGCCGCAGCCCGCCGCCACCTCTGGCGCTCGATGTGAGCCTCGATGAATCGGCGGTGTACGACCGGCTCCTGGAAGACCCGGCGCTGGCCAGGCAGGTGGTCGTGTTTTCGACCGGCGCGTTGACGGCTGCGGCGGCGCGTCGTGCAGCACAGGCCGCAGCGGCGCGCACGGCAGGCCGGGGATCGGCGGGCGTGGTCGGGGCTGCCTGCGTGAGCACCGGCCCGTTCGCGTGGCTGTGCATGGGGGCGGTATTCACCGGCTCGGTGGTGGCAAGCGAATATGTGGTGCTGCGTCTGGATGAGCATCGCAACCGGGCCGCCTTCGAGGCGGCGCTGCGCGAGGACCTCAAGCGCATGGAGCAGCAGGTGGCGGAGCGTCTGCACGCGGCCTACACGGGCGCGCTGCAGCGTGCTCTCGAGGACTCACGCGCTCGGATCCGTGACCACATCCGTCCGGTCGATACGCTCTCAGCGCCCGGGTGAGCGCACCTGACGCTGAGCCGGCAGGGACGCCCGCAGCGTCGGGCGGCTATAATCGCGGCCATGGAATTCTCAGCGTTCGGTCGGCGTTATGCCCGGCACACCGGGGCTCTCGAGCTCATGGAGGATCTCGGCGCGGCGATGGCGCGCGGTGGGGTGCACATGCTCGGCGGCGGCAACCCGGCGCAGATCCCCGAGCTCGAGGCCGTGTACCGCGAAGAGATGGCGCGTGTGCTGGACGATCCCGCGCGCTTCCGGCGCATGCTCGGCAACTATGCCTCTCCTGGCGGTGAAGACCGGTTCCGCGAGGCGCTCGCGGCGCTGCTGAACGAGCATTACGGCTGGAACCTCAGCCCGGCCAACATCGCACTGACCGGCGGCAGTCAATCGGGATTCTTTCAGTTGTTCAACCTGCTCGCAGGCGAGATGCCGGACGGGAGCCGCCGACGGATTCTGCTGCCGCTGACCCCCGAATACATCGGCTATGGGGATACAGGCGTCAGCACGGGCATGTTCAGTGCCCGCCGGCCCGAGATCGAGCTGCTCGATGAGCGCATGTTCAAGTATCGGGTCGATTTTGACGCCCTGCAGCCGGGCAGCGACACCGCGGCGATCTGTGTTTCCCGGCCCACCAATCCGACCGGTAACGTGCTCACCGATGATGAAATGACCCGGCTGTCAGCCATTGCCCGGGCCCGCGGTCTGCCGCTGATCATCGACAATGCCTACGGTCTGCCCTTTCCCCGGATCGTCTTCAACGAGATCAACCTGCACTGGGATGACAACACCATCCTCTGCATGAGTCTCTCGAAGATCGGCCTGCCCGCTGTGCGTTGCGGGATTGTCATCGCCCGCGAGGAGATCGTGCAGGCGCTGACGGCCATGAACGCGGTGATGAGCCTCGCGGTGCCCAGCGTGGGGCCGGTGCTCCTGGAACGACTGCTGGCCAGCGGGGAGCTGCTGCGGCTGAGCCACGAGGTCATCCGTCCCTTTTACCAGGCCCGTGCCGAACGCGCCGTGGCCTGGGTGCACGAGTCGCTGGCGGGGTGTGACTACCGTATCCATCGCCCCGAAGGTGCCCTGTTCCTGTGGTTGTGGTTCCCTGGGTTGCCGATTTCAAGCCAGGTGCTTTACGAGCGGCTCAAGGCACGTGGGGTGCTGGTGCTCTCCGGGCATTATTTCTTCCCCGGTCTGGAAGAGGATGACTGGCGGCACAAACAGGAATGCATTCGCGTGACGTACTCCCAGGACGAGGCTACGGTGCGCGAGGGGATTCGCATCGTGGGTGAGGAAGTCCGCGCAGCTGCGGGCTGAAAGGGTTCTGATGACACGCACCAGGGTCGGGGCAGCAGGCGCCGGTGAGGATCGCCGGCTGTGCCGGCTGTTGCCGACGATCTGCCTCGGTCTGGCACTGGTCGCCTGCTCCACGGCGCCGCCGATCGATACCCGCTACCGCGCGCAAAGCGAGGGCAGTCGCGTCCAGTTCATCATCCTGCATTTCACCTGGGACGACTGGGAGAACTCACTGCAGATTCTTACTCAGGGCCCGGTCAGCAGTCATTATCTGGTGCGCGATGATCCGGTGCGGATCCATCGGCTGGTGGACGAGTCGCGCCGGGCGTTTCACGCCGGCGAGAGCGCCTGGCAGGGGCATGGTTCACTGAACGCCGCGTCCATCGGCATCGAGATCGTCAATGCCGGCAATCGTCTCGCTGATCAGGGGATCGACTGGCAGCCTTATCCGGAGGCACAGATCGACGCCGTCATCGAATTGGTCCGCTGGATTGCCGAGCGCCACGGGGTCCAGCCCGAGAACATTCTGGGCCACAGCGATATCGCCCCCCAGCGCAAGCTGGATCCCGGACCGCGCTTTCCCTGGCATCGTCTCGCGGAGGCGGGGTTGATCCCCTGGCCGGACGCGTCGGCCGTCGTCGCCAGGCGCGTCGAGTTCGACCATGCGCTGCCTGACATCGCCTGGTTTCAGGCGCGGCTGGCGGTTCATGGCTACCGGGTGCCCCAGCATGGTGAGTTTGACGAAGACACCCGGCGGGTGATCGCGGCCTTCCAGATGCGCTTCCGTCAGGCGCGCTACGACGGCATGCCCGATGCCGAGACCGCGGCCATCCTGGCGGTACTGACCGACGCCAACAAGCTTTCCGTACAGCTCATGGAGACCGCGCAGTGACCGCTGGCAAGCAGGGTGTGGACGATCCGGTAAGGCGACGGGTCACGGTGATCCTGGCCGCCCACGGCGAGGCCGAGACGCCCGGATTTCGTGAGAACTTTCTGGTGGGGCATCGAACCCTGGCGCACGTGGCCGAGGTCATGCCGCTGCCAGCGCCGGTGCGTCTGCTCATCTGCGCGATCGGCGCGGCGCGCAAGCGCCTTGCCGGCGGTGACGGGTCGCCGCACAACGCACTGACGCGCCGGCAGGCGGCGGCCCTGGGCGAGCAGCTTGGCGGGGATACGGCCAGCACCTTCCGGGTGCTGCCCGCGTTCGGTTCATCGTTGCCACGGGTTGAAACACTGCTGGATGCCGAAGAGGCAGACGTGCTGCGGATCGTGCTGTCTATGACGCCGATCGATTCACATCTGGCCTGCGGCAGGCTCTGCCATCATCTCAGCCGGCCCGAGTCGCTTGCCGGCAAGGTGCACGTCCTCGCGCGCCTCTGGGATGACCGTGACTTCATCGGCGTCAATGTCGAACATGTGTTCTCCCAGCTCGAGCTGCCGGGCAACTCCGGGCGCTGCGCCCTGGTGCTGGTCATGCACGGCACGCTGGTCCGCGATGCCAAGGGGCGGGTGCCCGACTTCCATACCGGTGTGCAGGAGTCGGCGATTTACGCAGGGCGTCTGCGAGAAGCCCTTGCGACCGATCCGCGCAGCCCGTTCGCCCGGATCGAGATTGCTCACCTCAATCATGATGTCGGCGGTGAATGGACCCGTCCCACGCTCGAGCACGTCCTCGAGCGGTTGGCTGCGGAGGGCGTGGATGCAGTGGCCGCCTATCCTTGCGAGTATCTGGTGGACGGCAGCGACACCGTTGGCAGGGTGGCTGACGCCCTGGCCGCAAGCGGTATCCGTCAGACGCAGCGTCTGTCCTGTCTTAACGACTCGCCTGGTCTTGTGGCCCTGTTGGCGCAACGCGTCCAGGCACTTGTCGCGGCGCCCGCGGAGGGCCTGTCCCGGCGCTGCGACGCCTGTCCGCGCACCGCGACCGGCTCGTGAGTGCGGACGGCGTCGCGGGCGCGCGGCGCTTTGGTCGCTACATCGGTATCGACTATTCCGGAGCGGCGACCCCTGAGACGGGCCTGCCGGGTCTGCGCGTGTACCTCTCCACCCCGCTGCGCGCGCCGCGCGAGGTGCCGCCGCCAGCCGCCGGTCGACGGCGGCACTGGAGTCGGCGCGCCGTCGCCGAATGGCTGGCACGGACGCTCGCAGCGGACACGCCGACCGTCGTCGGCATCGATCATGGCTTGTCCTTTCCCCAGGCCTGGTTCGAGCGTCATGGCCTGTCGCCAGACTGGGAGGCCTTCCTGGTCGATTTCCAGGCGCACTGGCCGTGCGATCTCGAGGGGGTACGCGTGGAAGACATTCGCCGAGGCCGACTGGGCCACGCGGCCACGCGCTCGGGTGACTCGCGCTGGCGGCGGCTCGCCGAACGGCGAAGTGGCGCGGCCAAGTCGGTGTTTCACTTCGACGTTCAGGGGTCGGTGGCCAAGTCCACTCACGCGGGGCTGCCCTGGGTGCTGCAACTGCGCCGCCGGCTGGGAACGCGTCTGCATGTCTGGCCTTTCGATGGCTGGCAGCCGCCCTCCGTCGGTGCCGTGCTCGCGGAAGCCTACCCGCGGCTCTACAGCGATGCCTATCCGCCCCGCGGGCGGACGCCGGATCAGCAGGATGCCTACAGCATCGCCGCCTGGCTGCGCGATCGGGACGGCGACGGGACGCTGGGGGCGCTGTTCTGCCCGGCACTGGCGCCCGAGATGCTCAGGCTCGCCGGCACCGAGGGCTGGGTGCTCGGGGTACGCTGATCACACTTGCGTGCAGCGATCATCCGTACTTTTCCTGATGTTACCGTGCCGATGGCGTCTTCATAGTCAAAGCCACTGCCGGTCATACGGAGCGCGTGATGATTACCCTCAACGTCAATCCCGAGAACATCGAGCGGCTCATCCTGCTCGGACGGGAATTCCACGCGCAGGATACCGTGGTGATCCCGGAGGAGCCGATCGGGCCTTCCGACGAAGGCGCGCGTCACATGCTCTCGCACCGTCGTGGTGACATGTCACTGGACGAGTTCCGCTCGATCATCGCGGATCTCGAGCCGGATCAACAGGCCGAGGTCGTGGCGGTCATGTGGGTCGGGCGTGGCGACTACGAGACGGACGAGTGGGAGGATGTCGTGCAGCAGGCTCAGGAGCAGTGGACGCCGTGGACAGCCGATTACCTGATCGCGCATCCATTGCTGCCGCACTACCTCTCCGAAGGGCTCGAGTCGCTGGGCTACGACGTCGACTGAGGCCCGTTGCCGCGAATGGCGGCCGGCGCTGTCGCCGCAGTGGCTCAGTGCCGCCTCGAGGCCTGTTGCAGGCTGCCGGGCAGGGGCTGTGGCCAGTCCACTGACAGTTTCGCCAGCGCACGCAGGCGCCGCCGGGACAGGATCTGCCAGTGATGGCCATGGCGATGCACGATGCCCTCGCGCTCCAGGGCACACAGCGTGCGGCTCACGTGGACGACGCTGAGCCCTACGGCGTCGGCGATCAGTTCCTGTGAAATCGGCAGGCGATACCCCTGCGGTGGCCGGTCGTGAAGCAGGTCCAGGCGGCAGGCCAGTTCCCACACCAGATAGGCGATGCGCTCGCGGGCGTGCAGCCTCCCGACCGCCAGCAGGTGGCTGCGCATCATCGCGGCATGCTGGGCGGCCATCCACCACAGGCAGACGCCAAGACCCGGGGCGTGGCGCAGTGTCTCCATCAGGAGCTCCGGCGGCACCCTGGAGTACTGAATGGCCGTGATCGCCACCACGCTGGAATCGGTCCGCCGGGTAACGAAACTGCCTGGATCACACATGTCGCCCGGCAGCAGGAACTCCATGATCTGGCGACGACCGTCGGCCAGGGTGCGCTGGCGCAGCGCCCAACCGCTGCACAGCAGCATCGCCGCGCGTCCCGTGTCGCCCTCGCGCAGCAGGCACTGCCCAGGGGCCGCCTGCCGGCGGTCGCGGGTCAGCAGGGCGAGTGCAGCGAGCTCGTCAGCACCCGGGTCGACGAAGCGCCGGAGTCGACGCAGCAGCGGATCGCAGGGGTGATCGGCGGGCGTCACTGCGGACATTCTCCAGCCTCCCGAGTCGCGCGGAGTGCCACGGTTAACCCAGGTTATGGAAGACCGTGGATTTCTCGGCCAGTATCACCCTCCGTCATCAGGCTGTACAGGGGCGGCCGGTCTGGCGAACCGACCGAGCCGCGCCAGGGAGGGAGAGATGGAACACCGCTGCGGGGCGCGTTGCCCGGTCCGCTACCCGGTACTGATCGCCTGCGAGGCCAAGCGGCCGCCCGTCCACGGCCTCACCCGCAACCTTGCGCCAGGGGGCGCGTTCATCGCCGAGCTGTCGCGCCCGCTGCAGCCCCATCAGCCGGTCGAGTTGGTATTGCGCACGCCCCGGTCCGCCGTCGTCGAGTGGCGTTGGCCTGCCGTGGTGCTGCGATCCGGGCCTGAAGGTGCCGCGCTCATGTTCGAGCATCTGCACTTCGGCGAATTTGCCCAGTTGCTCGCCGCCTTGCGTGTCGCGGAGCTCAGCTGGCGCTGGGGCCCTGTCAGGCCGCTGCCACAGGACGCGCCGGCGGCAGCTCGCCTTCCAGCATCGCACGGCTATGCGGCAGCGCTGTCGGGTGATGGGCGGCAAGCCAGGCAATGAGCGCCTCGCGCAGGTCGCACCGCAGATTCCAGGCCCGCCCGGAGTCCGCGGCGGAGACCAGGACACGCACCACCACTTCCCGTGGGGTCGTCTCGACCACCTGCACACCACAGACCTCCCGGTCCCAGTCGGGGTGATCCTGAACCAGGCGCTCGGCTTCGCGGCGCAGCGCATCCACCGGAACCCGGTAATCGAGGTGCAGCATGACGCTGCCGAGGATCTTGGCCTCGGTCCGGGTCCAGTTCTGGAATGGACGATCGAGGAAATGGCTGATCGGCACGATCAGGCGGCGCCGGTCCCAGATCGCCACCACGACATAGGTCAGCGTGATTTCCTCGATCCGTCCCCATTCGCCCTCCACGATCACCACGTCGTCCATGCGGATCGGCTGGGTGAAGGCCACCAGGAAGCCGGCGATCAGGTTGGAGAGCGTGCGCTGGGCAGCCAGGCCGATCACCAGGCCGGCCAGGCCGGCCGAGGCGAGCAGGCCGGTGCCGAGCTCGCGCAGGCGCTCGAAGCTCATCAGAATGATCACCAGGGCGAGCAGGGCGACCGCAATCCCGGCGATCTGGCGGATGACGCGCAACTGGGTCTGCATGCGTCGGGCCCGGAGGTTGTCCGACTTCTCGACGCCCAGACGCGAGACAATCATGTCCTCGCCGACCCGCAGCAGCCTGGTGATCAGCCAGGCCAGCAGGATCACCTGGAGGACCCAGGCGGCCTGCTGGGACCGCGGAAGCCAGCCCTCCGCGACAGCCAGAGGCAGTACGAGCTGCAGCAGCGCGATCGAGAGTACCCAACCGAGCGGGCCGGCGGCGCGCTCGTTCACCGCACGCAGCAACGGGATCTGCTCGCGGCTGGCTCGCCAGCGCAGCAGCCCCTGGATCAGCGTCCGCAGCAGGTAGCCGCCGACCAGCGCGCCGCTCAGCAGGCCGAGTGACTGGACCCAGAAGGGCAGGGCGTCTAGGGTTGGCATATCGGTTCTCCCGGGGTTGCGGTGGTCGCCTTTAGCCCACCGCAGTCCTCACGGCTTTGCAAGTCGCGCGCGCGGCGCGGTCCCGATTGGCGGTGCCATGCGGTATGGTGAGGCTGGGCCGGCAGGGAGCAGACCGCCATCCTCGATCTCACCCGCACGGAACGCGGCCGACGCGTCCTCTTCGCACTGCTGTATCTGGCCGAAGGCGCGCCTATCGGCTTCATCTGGTGGGCCGTACCCACACGGCTGCGCGAGGCCGGGGTGCCGGTCGGCACCATCGCGCTGCTGACTTCCGTGATTATCCTGCCGTGGGCGTTCAAGTTTCTGTGGGCGCCACTGGTGGACGTGCTGCGGGGCCGGCGTTGGGGTCGGCGCGCGTGGATCGTCGGCGCGCAGGTACTCATGGGGCTGACACTGCTGCCACTGGCGTTCGTCGACTGGCAGATGTCGCTCGGGCTGCTGTTCGCCCTGCTCCTGATGCACGCCTTCGCAGCCGCCACCCAGGACGTGGCGATCGATGCCTGGGCGATCAGCGTGACGCCTCGATCACAGCTGGGTGCCATCAACGGCTGGATGCAGGTCGGTATGCTCTCGGGTCGCTGGCTGTTCGGCGCCGGGTTTCTGCTGGTGGCGCATGTGGTGGCGGATACCGTGGCGGTGCTCGTGATGATCGCGGTGATCTGGGTCACCACCCTGGTGGTGCTGCTCGCCAGTGAAGCCGACGATGACGCCGCTGCGCTGCGCGTCGGACTGGGCGATCGCTGGCAGCGATTCTTTACGACCCTGCGCAGCGCGTTTCGCAGTCCGGACACCTGGCTGGGTATCCTGCTCGCACTGCTTGCCTTTGCAGGCTTCAAGGCGGTGGGCGACATCGCCGGGCCGTTCCTGGTCGACCGTGGTCTGTCCTCTGCGGGTGTCGGACGGTTTTTCACCGGCGCCCTGGTGGCCATGATTGCCGGTGCGCTGCTCGGGGGCTGGCTCGCCGATCGTTTCGGTGTCCGCCGCACGGTCGGTGGGCTGGTGGTGTTGGCCGCGGGGGTGGTGTTGGCGACCAGTGGTGCCGCCGTGGCGACAGCGGGCGGGCATCCGCTGGTGATCACGGGTCTGCTTGGCGTCTACCTCTGCGCTGGCCTGCTCACGGCGGCGGCCTACGCGCTGTTCATGCGACTCACCGATCCACGGCTTGGGGCCACCCAGTTTTCCGCCTACATGGGCGCGATCAATGGCTGCGAGGCCTGGGCCGGCTTCACCGCCGGGCAGCTGGCCGAACGCTTCGATTATCCCGTGGGATTCGTCGCTGTGGCCATGGCGTCGCTGCTGGCGCTGCCGGTGCTGTGGCGGCTGCGCATGAGCAGCCGGTAGAGCACCGGCACCACCAGCAGTGTCAGCGCGCTGGAGGCGATCAGCCCGGAGATGATGGCCCAGGCCATCGGCGGCCAGAGTGTCGACTGCGTGAAGGTCAACGGCAGCAGTCCGGCGACAGTGGTGGTCGTCGTCAGCAGGATCGGTCGCGTACGCCGCACCACCGCCTCGGCGATGGCCTTGGCAGGCAGCATTCCCTCGCGTCGTCTTGCTTCGGCCACGTCCACCATCACGATGGCGTTGTTGACCACGATACCGACCAGCGCCACCACCCCGAGCAGCGCCATGAAGCCGAAGGGCTGACCGGCGAGCAGCAGCCCGGGGATGACCCCGACTGCTGCCAGCGGGACGGTCGCCAGGACGATGGCGACGAGACGAAAGGAATTGAACTGCCAGAGCAGGAAGACGAGCAGCAGCAGCAGACCGATGGGCAGGCTGCGGAACAGCGCGCTGTTCGCCTGTCCGGCCTCTTCGGCGGCGCCGCCCAGTGCGAGTTCCACGCCCTCTGGCAGGTTCAAGGCCGCGACTCGCGGCATCAACCGGTCCAGCACCTGCCCATAGGTCACGCCGTCCTCGGTCTCGGCGAGGACCTGGGTCATGCGGCGCAGGTCACGGTGCTCGATGACCGCGGGCTGGTAGGTCAGCCGTGGCTGGATGAACTGGGTGACCGGCAGCCTATCGCCCTGCGGAGTCAGCAGGGAAAGGCCCGCGAGCGACTCCAGTGCCAGCCGCTCACCCTCGGGGGTGCGCAGCCGGATCGGCACGGGTTCGCGCCCTGCGCGCCACAGCGAAGTGGTCTCCCCCAGCGTGGCACCGGCGAGCGCGGCGCGGATATCCCCCCTCGCCAGGCCATGGCGTGCGGCCTCCGCGTCATCGATATCCAGCGCCAGCACCGGCATACCCGTGCCCAGCCGGTGGCGGACGTCGACCGCGCCCGGTGTGGCCCTGAGTTCGCGCATGATCAGCTCCACTGCCGTCTCAAGCTCGCCCGTGCTGCGGCCATACACCAGGATCTCGACCGGCGCCTCGACGGGTGGCCCCTGGCCCAGTCGCCGGGGCGTGACCTGCGCATCCGGCAGCAGCGGGGGCGCGACCTCCCGCACGTAGCGCACCAGTTCGGGCAATTCACGGTCACTGGGGGTGGTCAAGACCAGGCGGGCGCGGTGGGATATCGCGGGGATCTGCATGAGGTTGTAGTAGAAACGCGGGCCGCTGAAGCCGGCGAACACCTGCGTATCAAGCACGGCCGGGTGTTCCGCAAGCACCTGTGCCAGCCCACGCGCGGCCAGCGCGGTATGCTCGGTCCGGGTCCCTTCCGGCAGGGTCAGATCGACGACCAGCTGGTTGCGGTCGGTATCCGGAAAGAAGTCGCGGGGCAGCAGACTGGCCATCGCCAGGCTGAGCACGAGCAGTGCGCAGGCGCACAGCAGGACTGCCCAGGGGTGGTCGTGACCGACGCGTGCCAGGTGGCTGCCAAACGCGTGGAAACCGCCTTTCGTCGGAGGGGTGCGTGGTTTCAGGAGCGCCGCGCCGACGGAGGGCGTCACGAACATCGCGTAGAGATAGCTCACCACCAGCACGAACATGATCATGATCGGGACGTCCCGGGTGAAATCCGCGGTATCCCCACGCGCCAGCAGCAGGGGCGTGAACGCAGCGATGGTGGTGCCGGTCGCCGCTGCGAGCGGTCCAGCCAGTTCCCGAACAGCCCGATCGGCTGCCTCTCTCCGGCTGGCGCCACGGTCGAGATGCCACTGCAGGTTCTCTGCCATCACGATGGCATTGTCGACCAGCATGCCCAGTGCGATCACCAGGCCGGCGATACCGATCTGGTGCAGCACACCGCCGCCGGTGGCGAAGACGCCGAGCGCGCTGAGGGTTACCAGCGGCAGGAGGCTGGCGACCAGCAGGCCGAGCCGCAGGCCCATGAAAGCGAACAGCACGGTGGCGACGATCAGGACGCCCACCAGCAGGGTCCGTCCGAGTTCACGGATACGTCGCTCCACCCACTGCGGCTGAAAAAACACCTCCTCGATCGCCAGCGGCGCATAGTCCGGGCGAAGTTCTTCCAGCAGCGCGCGCAAGTCTCTGCCAAAACGCACCACATCGAGCCGGTTCTCCGGGATCACCACACCCAGCGCCACCGCTGGACGTCCGTTACTCCAGATCCGTTCGGCGGCCGGTTCCGTCGGCACCAGTGCGATATCGGCGATCTCGCTCAACGGGAGCAGCGTACCGGCCGGCGTGCGGATCGGGGTGGCCGCCAGCTCGTCCAGTGTCGTGTACGGTCCGGTGGGGGAGAGCACCAGGCTTCGGTTGCCGGTGATGAGCAGACCTCCCGGCTGGGTTCGGTTGGTCGCCTCGATCTGCCGGGCCAGTGTCGCCACGTCCAGACCGACGCTCTCCAGGCGCGCAGCGTCCACGCGCAGCAGCAGCTGTTCGCCTGGACTGCCCAGCACCTCCACGCGACCGATATCCGGCAGGCGAAACAGGTCTCGGCGCAGCGAACGCGCCGCCTCCAGCAGTTCCAGCAGGTCGTCGCTGCCGGTGATCGACAGGACGACGCCGTGACTCTCCATCATCCGGTCGTTGATCCGTGCTGTCCCGGCCTCGGCGGGGAAGCGGCGCTCGGCGCGCTGCACGGCAACCCGGATACGGTCCCAGGCGCTGTCGGTATCGTAGACGTGCTGGTGCATGCTGACGACCAGAAAGCCGACACCGAGCCGCGCCGTGGCCCGAATCTCACGCACTTCCTCGACGCTGACCAGTTCCTCTTCCAGGGGTTGGACGATCAGACGCGCGACATCGGCAGGTTCGGCGCCGGGCCACTCGACCAGGATCTGGCCGTAGCGGTAAGGAAAGAACGGATCTTCCTGGCGGTCCATGGTGAACCAGGCCACCAGCCCGATCCCGGAGACCAGCAACACGGCGGCAAACACCAGCCGCCGGTAATCCAGCGCGGCGAACACCAGGTTCATGGCAGGATCCGCACCGCCTCGCCATCAAGCAGCATCCCGTGTCCGGCAACGATCACCCGGTCGCCCGGCGTGAGATCCCCGATCACGGCGACATGGCTACCCTGTACCGCACCCACGCGTACGGCAACCCGCTCGGCACGATGGTTATTGACCCGGAAGACCCGGCTGTTGCCGGTGCCGGGGTCGACGATTGCGGCCAAGGGCACCAGCAGCGCGTTGCCGCGATCCACCTCGATGAAGGCATGGACAGACTCGCCCGGCGCCCATGGCGTCTCGGCTGGCAGGGTGACGACAACCGGTAACGTGCGGCCCGGGGAGGCGCCTCCGGCCTCTCGCACGACCGCCTGGACGACCGCGCCGTCGATAATGCGCTGCACGCGAACCGGGTGCCCCGGACGCAGACTGGCGGCCCAGGTGGCGGGCAGTTCCAGGCGAAGTTCGAGGTGATCCGGATCGGCGAGATCCAACACCGCCTGACCGGTGCTGACGAAATCCCCGGGCTCGACATGGACCTCGGTAATGATCCCGGCGAACGGTGCGCGCAGACTGGCTTCGGCAAGCTGATCACGGGCATCGGCCACGGCGGCCTCGGCCCGCGCCAGCCCCTCGAGGGCGCCGTCACGCCGCGACCGCGCCTGCTCGACCTCGCTCTCGGCGACCAGTTGTCGTTCGGCCAGGCCCTCCAGCCGTTCGACATCGCGCTGCAGTTGTGCGGCCCTCTCGCGCGCCTCACGTTCGGCCGCCTCTGCCGCCAGGACGCCCGGCTGTAACGCCGGGTTGCGCAGGAGGGCCAGGCGCTCGCCGGCCTCCACCCGCTGGCCAAGACTCACGGGGCGCTCGACCATGATGCCGGCATGCAGGAAAGTGAGCTGGGCCCGCTGGACGGCGCGCAAGCTACCCGGCAGGCGCAGGCCCTCAGTCGCGGGCGCCTGCTGCACCTCAACGGCTTCCACGGGACGGACGAGCGCCGAGGCGCTAGAGGCCGGATCGGCCGAGCCCGAAGTGCAGCCGGCCCCGATCAGAGTGGTCAGCACCAGGCCGAGACCCATCAACGCACCAGAGCGCAGCGGGCGGGGTGACAGGCTGTGTCGATTCATGGTCGCGGGCTCGGCAGTCAGCGTGGGTCGGGCGGGACCAGGCCTGCCATGAAGATTCGCAGGAAGTCCTCAAGATAGGCCTGGTCATCGCCGATGCCCGGCCACCCCGAGTGATGTGCCTTGGCCGTGAACCACTGGTTACAGGCGTGCACAAACAGGGTGACCACGTGGGTCGGGTTGACATCGTCGCGGAGCAGGCCGGCCTGTTGGGCCTCATGGATGCGCGCAGCGCCGAGCCGCACCAGTTCGGCATCCATCTCGCTGCAGCCTTCGTCGGCCTCCAGATGAATCCAGGCCAGCAGGCGTACGACCTCGGGACGCTGCTGCAGGAAACGGAAATACCTCAGCACGGACGTCTCCAGCAGTAACGCGTCGGGCGTCTGCCGGGCTTCCAGGGCTTCCCTCTGTTCCTCGGCATAGCGCGAAAAAGCGTGCGCCTTGACTGCGCCCCAGAGTGCCTCCTTGGTGCCGAAATGATGATGAATCAGGCTCTTGGTGACGCCCGAGCCCTCGGCGATCTGACGCATGGACACGGCCGCGACGCCATGAGCGACGAATAGCGCCAAGGCCGCATCAAGAATGCGGGCGCGGGTGAGGTCGGGATCTCGGGTCGAGGTGCTTTCCATGGCCAGGCAATCTACTATCGACTGGCCGACCGGTCAATATGTCGCACTGCAATAATCACGTTGCGATGCAGCATGCCCGCCGAGGTGTCCGCCTGCCGCCGTCAGGGTGGCCAGCAACCGGCGGCTGGCGTTATCGTGTGGGCACATCTGCGTGGAGACTGTCATGCACTGGAGTCGCCTGTTGGGTATTGCCCTGTTGGCCCTTGCCGCGGTCCTGTTGCTGTTCGGCGGCCGTCGTTGATGCGCACGCCGCGCGTGCGTGCGGACAGCCCGGCGATTCTGGCCCATGGCCTGCGCAAGGCGTTCGGCGCCACGCGCGCTCTGGCTGGTGTCGATCTCGAGGTCCCGCAGGGCAGTGTGGTCGGCATGCTCGGGCCCAACGGCGCGGGCAAGACCACGACGGTGCGGATTCTTGCCACCCTGCTCGTGCCCGACGCCGGCGACGCCTGGGTCGGCGGATTTCACGTGCACCGTGAGGCCCATGCGGTCCGCCAGTTGATCGGCCTCACCGGACAGTACGCGTCGGTGGACGAGCGCCTGACGGGGCGCGAGAACCTGTTGATGATCGCGAGGCTCCTCGGACAGTCGCGGGCCCAGGCCCGCGCGCGGGCCGACCGGCTGCTCGAGACCTTCAGCCTGGCGCATGCGGCCGGGCGCGCGGCCCGCAGCTACTCGGGTGGCATGCGCCGGCGCCTCGATCTCGCCGCCAGCCTGGTCGGTCGGCCACGGATCCTGTTTCTCGACGAGCCCACCACGGGGCTTGATCCACGCGCCCGGCTCGAACTGTGGCAGCTGATCCGGGAACTGGTCGCGGAGGGCACCACCGTCCTGCTCACCACCCAGTACCTGGAGGAAGCCGACGCCCTCGCCGACGAGATTGTGGTGGTCGACCAGGGCCGCGTGATCGCCTCCGGCACCGCCGAGCAGCTGAAGGCGCAGGTCGGTGCTCGTGCGCTGGTGCTGGTCGCGGCGGACGAGACCGAGGTGGCGGCCCTGCAGGCGCTGTTGCGCGAAATCAGCGAGCGGGAGCCGCAGGTTGAAGGTCGGCGGCTGTCGGTTCCGGCGGCAGACGCGGCAGTGCTGCGGCAGGTCGTGCGGCGGCTCGATGAGGCCTCGCTCGATGTCGATGAAGTCACCCTGCGCAGCGCCAGTCTCGACGATGTCTTCCTGGCACTGACCGGGCATGGAGCGGAGACGCCCTTGCCATGAGCGCCTCCCGTCCCGGCGTGGTGGCGGGTTTGCGCCAGACCGCGACGCTGGCCTGGCGCTCGCTGCTGCAGATTCGGCATAACCCGTGGGAACTGGGTGACTTCAGCATCCAGCCGATCCTGTTCCTGCTGCTGTTCATGTTCGTGTTCGGCGGCGCAATCGCCGGGTCCACCGCCGAGTACCTGCGGTTCATCCTGCCCGGCGTGATCGTCATGAACATGGTGTTCGTGACCGTCTACGTGGGCTATGGCCTGAATACCGATCTCACCCGGGGGGTGTTTGATCGCTTCCGTGCGATGCCGATCGCCCGCTGGGCCCCGCTGGCAGGGCGCATCGTGGCCGATCTGGTCAAGCAGGCCTGGTGTATTCTGCTGCTCATGGCGGTCGGTCTGCTGCTGGGTTTTCGCGTGGAGGCGCCATGGCCCGGTGTGCTGGCAATGATGCTGCTGGTGCTGACGGTGGCGCTGGCGATGTCGTGGATCATGGTGCTGGTCGGCGTGCTTGCCCGGGACCCGGAACACGTGCAGCTGTTCGGCTTCACCGCGCTGTTTCCGGTGACCTTCATCAGCAACGTGTTCGTGCCTGTGGACACCATGCCCGACTGGCTGCAGGGCGCCGTCATGCTCAATCCGGTGTCCTTGCTGGCCGATGCCTCACGCGGTCTGCTGCTCGGCGGTCCGGTGCTGGCGCCGGCACTGGGCGCGCTTGCGTGGGCCGTGCTGCTGACGGCGGTTTTTGCGCCCCTCTCCGTATGGGCGCTCAACCGACGGCTTGCGCGGGGTTGACCCCGGTCATCGGGCCGAAGCGCTAGCCGATGACATCAGCCTGTCACCGGGCGCACGAATACTAAGGGGTGTCAGCCTGCCAACCTGGAGACACGGCCCAATGATCAGAATCAAGGCGCATCTACATACCGATGAGACGCTGGACGAGAGTCACCTCCTCGATCTTCGTCGCGTCGTCGAGAGCATCAGCGCCAACCCGGATCACGCGCTGGTCTATGCGCATGAAGGGGACGCTGGCGGGGTGATGGCGGAATTCGCCGTCGAGGATGCACCGCAGGCCAGCCTGCTCGAGGACATCAGTCGGGCACTCATGAGTGCCGTTCCGGGCGTCTATGACGTCGGTCTGGCCTTTCGCGAATGACCGGCCAGTGACTTGAGCCCGTCGTGGGTCGCAGTACAGCAGTGACCAGTTCTGCCGGTGAACGTCGGCGTGCCGCAGCTCGCCGTGCTCGGCGAGATACGCCTCGAGCAGGTCCCGGATCGAGCGCGGAATCTCGGCCACGACCGGGGCGTCGGTCAGCATCGTGTAGCCTGGCCAGCCGTCGGCGACCACCGGTACGCCGTCATCAACGCCAGCGTAATAGCCGGCCGCGTGCTCGAGATAGGCGCGCAGTTGGGCGCCCGTGAGCTCCAGCACGACCAGGGTGTTTTCGTAGGGGTACAGGGCGGCCAGGTCGGCACGGATCACCGGGCCGGGGCCGAACGCCAGCCGGGTCGTGAACGCGGCGGTGGCGGAGAGTTGTGCGCCCCCGGTCTGCTGCTGCACGGTCTGGATCAGGTCGATCAGTGGCGTATCCCGAAGCCGTGCCTCCTGGCTGCTCCAGGCGTCGGGTGTGGTGGCGAGTGCCTCGTTTACCCAGCCGCGAACCTCTTCGTGCCAGGCGGCCACCCGTGTCACGAGGTCGGGCTGCGGCGGGGTGTCCATCAAGGGTATCGCCCGGCTCGCGAGCGTCCGCACGCTCCAGCCTGGACCTGTGTCGGCCGCCTCGAGTTCAAGCCTGACCTCCCCGAGGTGTGATGCCCAGCGGCCCGGCTGGATGACGGTTACCGGTCGGCCGTCCGGACCTTCCAGGACCAGATCCTCGATCACCCTGTGGCTGTGGGAGAGGATGGCGACATCGATTCCCGGGACGGACTCGATCGTCTCCCTGCCGAAGTTCTCCAGCAGTCCCTGTGGGCCGGCGGGGCTGCCCGCCCGACTCTCCAGTCCGGTATGCAGCAGTGCCACCACGATATCCGCGCCGGCCGCGCGCAGCTCGGGTACGTAACGCCTGGCGGCCGTCACCCCATCCCCGAAATCCAGCCGGGCTTCGACGTGGTGCCGATCCCAGAGCGCCGATCCCGGGGTGGTCAGCCCGAGAATCCCGACGGTGACGTCGCCGAATTGCCGCAGGAGGTAGGGGAGGTAGGCTGGCGTATCGGTGCCGTGATGATAGACATTGCCGGCCAGGATGGGCGTCGCGGTCAGGCCGATCTGCCTGTTGATGTAGGGGATGCCGAAGTTGAATTCGTGATTGCCCAGGGCGATGGCGTCGTAGTCCAGCGCGTCCATCACCTGCAGCGCCGGGTGCTGTTCGGGCGCCTCGGCGACCGTGGCGAAATAGTCCGCGAACGGGTTGCCCTGGATGAAGTCCCCGGCATCGAGCAGTAAAACGTGATCGCGTTCCCGGCGCAGCTGGTCGATCACACTGGCGGCCTTCAGCAGACCGTGCGCCTGGTCGGGCTCATCGCGGAGATAGTCCCACGCCATGATCCGGCCATGGACATCGGCGGTCGCGAGGATGGTGAGGTCTACCCGCTGGGGTGGACTCTGGGTGCAGGCGCTCAGCAGCACCAGCACGAGGGCGGCGAGCAGAGCGATGGGGCCGCTACGCAGGATCACTGGAATCATTGGGCACATGCTCAGGCAGTCGCAATCGGACCGCCAAGACTACCCTGTGTATGTGATCCACGGATGACAGACCAGACGGTTGTGGAGGCGTGGACACGGACGGGTGCCGGATCACGGTACAGCGTGTGACCACAGCGTCAAAAGGTGGACAGACCAGTGACCTCCATGATGCGGTACTGCCAGTAGCGCCAGCGACGTTCGTCGGCGTAGCGATCATAGGGCAGGCTGAAAGATCGACCGCCCTCGTTGCCCCAGCGTTGGTCGAACCACTCGGTGGCGGCGACCAGGACTCCGGCCGTGGCAGGGCCGTCCACGCCCAGGCTGGTTTCCAGATTGAAGGTGTCGAGGTTGCGGCGGGTGAAGTTCGCCGAACCGCTGATCAGGCGGGCCGTGCCGTCGTGGTAGCGCACCAGCAGCTGCTTGCTGTGGCACTGCTCGCCGCTGGTGTGGCACCAGCGGACGAAGATGCCGTGACCCATGAGCTCGCCGGCGACGGGGCGGTTGGGTACGCCATTCTTGCGGCGGCCGAACGCGTGCTCGTTGGGATCGAGCAGGACCCGCACGGAGGCACCGCGGCGTCGGGCTTGAACCAGGGCACGGATGATGCCGCGGTGTGAGAGATAGAACATCGCCAGATCAATGTGACTGCCCGGCCCGGCCGCATGCAGCGCCGCGATGGCGGCCTCGCGAATGGCCGCTTCGGTGAGCACCTGCACGCGAATCCCATGAGCCAACTGCGCGCCGGGCAGCGATGGGGGTGAAGGCCAGTCCAGTCCAGGGGCGGAGAACCGCGCGACGGCAGCTTCGGAGTCGAGCAGATCCAGGGCGGCCTCTCCGGTGACCACCAGCGCGGTATTGCCGTGGGCCCTGGAGGCATCATGGGGGTTGGCCGAGGTCACCAGGGCCCTCCAGTCCTCGCCGTCGTCGACCACCAACAGCTTGCGATGATTGGCCTTGAACTGCGCGATCTTCAGCCAGGTGCGCAAGCTGATCCGCTGCTCGCCGACCGGGTTGGGCAGCCAGCCGTTGGCGCTGGAATTGCCGAACCAGCGACAGCACAGGCGCCAGGTGGCCGACCACAGTGGATTGGAGTCACGTAACGGACCGAGCTCGGTAATGACCACGTCGGCGCCGGCGGCGCGCAAGCTGTCCAGAGGGGGCGACTCGATGCCCCCGTAGAGGGTGTTGAGAGGATCGGTGATGAAGATGATCCGCAGCCCGGGGTGTTGCTTCCGGCGCTTGACCAGGGCAGCGGTCAATTCGTCGACCAGCGGCCTCGACTCGGCGCCAGCGGGATCGCCGGCGAACTGGTTGAACAGGAACATGTCGAGGACGATGAGACGCTCGGCCCTGCCGATCAGCTGGAGCTTGCGGTCGAAGATGCGTTGATCGGTCCTGCGTTGTCCGTGTTCGTCGACCCAGGTCAAGTCCGCCAGGAATTCGATCGCCTCCGTCACGCGGTAAGGCCCTTGAAAACCAAGCCCCTGCGGCAGTGGTTTCCAGCTGTGCCAGACGGCTACGCCGCTCCAGAGCACCAGCAGCGCGATGAGAGACCTGTACCACGTCACCCGTTGACGCATCTGCCGCAGCACGTTGCGTTATCCCCGTGGCAGCACGCCGCCGCAGGTCAGGCCACTGAGCAGTGCCATGTCGCGCTTCCAGGTCGTCAGATCACCTGGCGTGAACGCCCCGAACCGGCAATGCCCACACGCCCGCGCCAGGACCTGCATGAGCGCCACCGATGCCTCGAGAAAGCGCGCCAACCGCTCGACGCTCTGGTCGAAGTCAAGGCGCTTGCGCAATTCCGGGTCCTGGATGGCGACGCCTGCCGGAGACAGTGCGGCAACAATGGGTCGATCGGTCATGGTGTGTCCTCCCGGTGATGGATTGGACAACCGCTCTCATGCCCAGGAAACGGTCGAAAGACTTTTGACACGCGCGAGACAGTATAACGCGGCCGCCGTCGGCCAGAGACGCGCCGGCATACCCCGGGCTGTTTGATCCCCCGGTGGCTGCGTCCAGCGCCAGCCCGATCCCGTCGGCGTGGCGGCAGGCCACTGAAGTTGTGTGATAATCCGGGACCATGGTGACCACAACCACCAGTCCTTGTGCCCCGTCGGATGCCCTGGCCTTTCAGGCGGGTATCCTCGAGCGGGTCTCCAGAACCTTTGCGTTCACCATCCCGCAGCTCCCCTCGCCCTTGACCACGGCGGTGGCCAACGCCTACCTGCTGTGCCGGATCGCCGACACCATCGAGGACGAACCCGAGCTCAGTCAGGGGCAGAAAGAGGCCTTCAGTCGCCGGCTGGTGGCGGTGCTGGCGGGCGAGGCGGCCGCCGAGGAGTTCGCCGAGGCCCTGGCGCCACTGCTCTCCGAGCACACGCTGCCGGCGGAGCGCGAGCTGATCGCCCAGACCCGCCACGTGCTTGCAGTGACCCGCGCGCTGGGCAAGCGCGAGCAGGCGGCGCTGCGCCGCTGCGTCCAGGTCATGAGCGAGGGCATGAGTCAGTGTCAGCGTACGGCCGATCTCAGCGGCCTGGCCGATCTGCCGGAACTCGACCAATATTGTTACTACGTTGCCGGCGTGGTCGGCGAAATGCTGACCGAGTTGTTCTGCGCCTACTCGCCAGAGATCGCCGAGCGGCAGCCGGAGCTGATGGATCTGGCGCCCTCTTTCGGCCAGGGCCTGCAGATGACCAATATCCTGAAGGACATCAATGCTGACCGTGCGCGCGGTGTCTGCTGGCTGCCGCGGAGTCTCTATGCCGGTGTCTGCGGCGAGCTGTCGGACCTCATCGGCGAGGCCACTACCGCCGGTCACCAGGCTGCGATGTCGCACCTCGTGGCGATCGCCCATGCGCATCTGCGCAATGCGCTGCGCTACACCCTGCTGATTCCGGCGCGCGAACAAGGCATTCGCCGCTTCTGCCTGTGGGCCGTGGGGCTGGCTCTGCTGACCCTGCGGAACATTTACCGGCGGCCTGGATTCGAGGATGCCGGAGAGATCAAGGTCAGCCGACGGACGGTGGCTGCTGTGGCGTTGCTGGGGCGATTGTCAGCACGTTCGGATGGCCTGGTGCACGCCTTCTTCGCGTTGGCGGCACGTGGGCTACCCGCGGCGGCGGAGCGCCCCAGCTGGGTGCGCGGACAGCCTGGCCGATAGTGTGGTTCAGCCGGTTTCGGCTTCACCTCGATAGACATAGCCCGCGATGCGCGGTGTTCTTGGCAGATAGCCGGGCTCGAAACGACGCAGGCGGAAACCGCCCTGTTCCAGCAGTCGGTCGATCGGGCGGTTGAGCTGGCAGCCGCCGGCCAGTCGCTGCCAAAGCGGGTTCACCCTGTTCTGCCAACGCCGTACCGTGGCATCCGGCGCCGCACCATGTTCGCAGAACAGCAGGCGTCCCTCCGGTCTGAGCACCCGCCGAACCTGTCTCAGCGCGGCCTGCCAGTCCGGAATCGTGCAGAGTGTGAAGGTGAGCATGACGGTGTCGACGCTGTCCTCGGGCAGTGGTATCTGCTCGCCCGGCAGCGCCAGCCACTCGACCGGCACCGGCGAGGCGGCCAGCCGCGGTGCGGCTTTGCGCCGCATGCCCTCGGAGGGTTCGAGTCCCCAGACGTGCTCGACCCGCGCCGGATCGTAGTGGGCCAGGTTGAGCCCTGAGCCCATGCCGACCTCCAGCACCCGACCGCGCGCCTGCGGCACCAGTTGCGCGCGTTCGCGGGTGATCAACCGGCTGGAGCAGGCACAGTGCACCAGTTGCGGCAGGATGAGGTCCGCGTACATCCCCATGCGGGCTACGCTGCGGGTGCACTGGCCGGCGCCAGCGGTGTACGGAAGCGCCGCAGACGCAGCGCATTACCCACCACGAACACGCTGGAGAACGCCATCGCCAGCGCGGCCAGCATTGGCGAGAGACTGAGGCCGAAGGCGGGGTAGAGCACACCGGCCGCGACCGGTATGAGCGCCGTATTGTAGGCAAACGCCCAGAACAGATTCTGGCGGATGTTGCGCAGCGTCGCGCGCGACAGCGCCAGGGCATTCGGTACATTGCGAAGGTCACCCGACATCAACACCACGTCTGCGCTTTCCATCGCGATGTCGGTGCCGGTGCCGATCGCAATGCCGACGTCCGCTTCGGCCAGGGCGGGTGCGTCGTTGATGCCGTCGCCGACAAACGCCACGGGGCCGTGGTCTGCGCGAAGTGCACGCAAGACGTCGACCTTGTCGCCCGGCAGCAGGCCGGCATGTGTCTCGTCGATGCCCAGTTCGTGACCGACGGCTTCGGCGGTGCGTCGGTCATCACCGCTGAGCATCGCCACCCGCAGTCCCCGCGCACGAAGCGACGCGATCGCCTCGCGACTCTCCGGCTTGATCGGATCGGCCACGCCGATGATCCCGACCAACCGGTCGTCGACGCCGACCAGGATCGGGGTCCTCGCCGCCTCGGCCAGGCGGCCGGTCAGGGCGTCCGCGGCGGCGGTGTCGATACCGGCCTCACCAAGAAACGCCGGTGTGCCGAGGCGGATCCGATGGCCATCGACCGTGGCCTCGATCCCGCCGCCGGTCGAGGTGGCGAAGTCCTCTGCCTGCGGCAGGTCGAGGCCACGCGCGTCGGCCCCGGCGCGTATCGCGGCGGCCACCGGATGTTCCGAGTCCTGTTCGGCGGCAGCGGCCAGTCGGAGCACGGTATCGGCATCGAGCTCCGCCAGCGTTTCCAGGTCGGTCAGTGCGGGACGTCCGGCCGTGACGGTGCCGGTCTTGTCCAGCGCCACCACCGCCACGCCGCGCAGGGTCTGCAGCGACTCGCCACCGCGGAAGAGGATGCCGTGGTCGGCACCCCGCCCCGTGCCGACCATGATGGATGTGGGCGTGGCAAGACCCATGGCGCAGGGACAGGCGATGATCAGCACCGAAACCGCATTGACCAGCGCAAGGGCCAGCGCCGGCGCCGGACCCCATACAAACCACGTCACAGCGGTGAGCAGCGCGATCCCCATGACCACAGGGACGAACACGGCACTGATGCGATCGACCAGCGCCTGCACCGGGAGCTTGCCCGCCTGGGCCTGTTGCACCATGCGTACGATGCGCGCGAGCGCGGCGTCCTCGCCAAGATCGGTGGCGCGGACCCTGAGGCTGCCCGCCTGGTTGGTCGTGCCGCCGGTCACCGGATCGCCTGCGGTTTTCTCGACCGGCATGGGTTCACCGGTGATCATCGCCTCGTCGACATGGGAGCGACCCTCCAGGACTTCGCCGTCCACCGGAATGCGCTCGCCCGGGCGGACGCGCACGATGTCCCCGCGCCGCAGCTCGGCAATGGGCACAGTCAGCGGGCTGCCGTCGCGTTCCACGCGGGCCTCGTGCGGCTGCAGGCCCAGCAGTCGCTCGATGGCGGCCCCGGTGCGCCCGCGCGCCCGCGCCTCGAGGAATCGGCCGAGCAGGATCAGCGTGACGATGACCGCCGCCGGCTCGTAATAGACCTGGGCCGCCCCCTGAGGCATCAGCTGCGGCGCAAAGGTGACGACGACGGAATAGGCCCAGGCCGCGCCCGTCCCGAGTGCCACCAGCGTGTTCATCTCCGGGGCGCCGCGGATCAATGCCGGCAGGCCGATACGGAAGAACACCCGGCCCGGACCGAACAGCACCAGGCTGGTGAGCACGAACAGCAGCAGGTGGAGCGCACGGGTGCCAAGCGCGTCGTGAACCAGATGATGGAAGGCGGGCACGAGATGACTGCCCATCTCGAGGATGAACACCGGGACCGTCAGCCCCGCCGCCAGCAGGAAACGCCGCCAGGCGGTGCGAGTGTCCTGATCGCTGACGTCACCCGGCTCGATCGAGACATCGTCGGTGGTCACCGGCGTGTCGTAACCCGCATACTGAAGGGCCTGGCGCAGGCGCTCCGGGGCGACCTGTCCAGCCAGGGTAAGCGTCGCCTCGCGGGTGGCCAGGTTGACACTCACCGCGTCGATGCCTGGCACCCCCGCCAGCGCCTTTTCCACCCGCGAGACACAGCTGCCACAGTGCATTCCCTCGACGGGGATGCGGCGGGTCGGCGGAGTTTTCGCCGTGTCCCGGGCAGCGTTGTTTCGAGGGTCAGTCATCCTGGCTTCATCGTCGTTCGCCGGGGTCCGGCGGCAGCTTCCAGTGTACGCGGATCCTGCCCGTCCATGGCGTCTGCCCGCACCGCGCGCCCCGACCTGCCCGCTAGCGGACAGGTGGAGTCCGACGGTCAACTCGACTCGTCCTTACGGCCAGGGCAGTGGCACCGGCGCAGGACGTGGCCGCCGGGCTGGATCGCGTTCACCCTCGAGAAAAGCCTCGATGTCGCGACGGGCGAGGGCGAAGTGCGCCGCGACGTCGCCGTCGGCCGTCCCGCTGCGGCGCGGTTGGGGGCCACGCTCGAGTCGCTGCAGCAGGGCGGTCAGCCGGGCTTCAGCGACGGCGCGCACTCCTGAGGTCGCCTGCTCGTTCGCGGCCAGATCCAGCAGTCCGTCCAGCACCGCACGCTGTCCGATCCGGCGCAGCGGATCGACGGCGTCCTCGCCCCAGGTGGCTTCGATCAGGGCATCCAGGATCTCGGTGACACCCGGCTGTTCCGGGTCGCGAAACTGGAAACTCGCCACGCGTGCCAGCCGCGAGGGCTGCAGCAGGTTGTCCACGATCTCCTGGGCAAGGCTGTGCGCCAGCCACAACGGGTCGAGTGCCGGCCCTGCCGGTGAAGCAATCAGCCGCTCGTTGGCGTGTCCGCGCCAGCCCGGCGTCCAGCCGAAGGGCTCCGGTGGAATCAGTTCGGGAATGTGCGCCGGCAGTGCCAGCGCTTCGGGCGCCATGGCCGCGAGTACCCGTGAAAGCGCGTCACGCTGCAGGGCCGGGGGCAGCATGCGTGTCGGCGGGGTCGGGTCGCCCGCCAGTGCATAGCTGAATTCCATGCCGCCGATGGCCTTGGTCACGCCATGCAGCGCCGTGCGGTGATGCAGGTAGACATGCGCGAGGCGCTTGTTCAGCAGGAAATACGGCTCGCCCGGGTTCAGGGCGCGCTCGTCGAAGTGCTCGAGCAGCACGCGGCGTACTGCCATCGTCCGGTCGAGGGCATCGAACATGTCGTTGCCCTCGACCCAGACCGTCGCCTCCGGGAAGCTCCCGGCGGGGCCCGCGTCGGCACCGGTGATGAAGCGCAGCCCCCGGGACGACATCTCGTCGATGATGGCGGCGAGCCCCGTGCGCTCACTCTCGGCGTCCGGGAACCACGTGTAGGCGTAGCGTATGGCGAGGATGTCCCAGTCCCCGAGACCTTCGGCGTAGGCGCCCCGAAGGTCGGGATGACCATCCCGGTCGAGTGCGACCAGTGCCACGGGATAATCCATGACCGAGGCGCGATCATGAGCCGCCGCTATGAAGTTGTGCGCGAGGCCCAGGGTATGGCCGATCTCGTGGGCACTGTGCTGGCGGCGTCGCGCCATGGCCAACGCCTCGCCATCGAGCGCGAGACCTTCAGGACCGGCGGCCGGGCGCATCCCCAGCCAGATGTCGTGATTGACCAGCGATCGGAACGAGTCCATGCGCACGATGCTGCGGATGATCTCGCCGGTGCGGGGGTCGCGGTAATGCGGGCCGACTGACGGTCCACGCTCCTGCCGATGCACCCAGTGGATGACGTTGTAGCGCGCATCCATCGGGTCGGCGTCGGCGGGCAGGTCACGAATCTGGAAGGCATCGCGAAAGCCTGCGGCCTCGAAGGCCTGATTCCACCACAGTCCGCCCTCGCGGAACGCCGAGCGGTAGGGCTCGGGGATGGCGGGGTCGAGGGGATAGACGATCGGCGTCTCGGGCTCGACCCGTTCACCGGCAAGGTAGGCTTCAGGGTCGCTGGGCACCAGGCGCCAGCGGGAAATCCAGCGCTGGCGGTAGTCGCTGTCCAGCGGCAGGCTGAAGTCGAAGAACATGTGCGGGAAGAGGCCTGCACGAGGATGGAATTCACGTGGCGCATACTGTTCGTCGGGCAGGGCGATGAAGCTGTGGTGCTGCTGGATGCTCATGCTGCGTGCATCCGGCAGATGCCGCGCCAGCGAATTTGCCGCGTCCTGCAGATCGAAGGTGAGGGTCACGCGGATTTCGCTGTTGCGCGGGTAGCTGCCGGTGAAGCGCGCCTCGACGACGCTGCGTCGGGCGTCCAGCTGGACCTGGCTGACGACATTGGCCTGGCGCAGGCGCTCGCGCACGCCGAAGACGTCACTGAGCAGGAAGTCAGTGGCGTCGACTCGCAGGACGCCGCCGGACTCGTCTTCGATCTCCATGGCGGCAAGCACCGAGCGTGGGAACGACTCGGCCACCGCCCGCTGTGACGCTGCCGTCGGGTGCAGGCTGCGGTGCTCGGTGTTGTCCTGCACCAGCAGCACACGCTTGCCGTGGCGCTCGAAGCGCACCAGCGCGTTGATGCCGGTCTGACCACGATCGAGCAGCGGCGAGGGGGTCCCGACACCCCCGGCCAGCGTGTTGGTGTAGACCATCGGGGTGTCGAGTTCGCGGATGTCCAGCAGGACCCGGCCCGTGTCCCGCTCGTAGTGGACCGGCAGCAGATCCTCGGGCTGCGCCAGCGTGGTGGTCACCGCCAGCGTCAGTGCGAGTCCGAGCAGCAGGTGGATCGAAGGACGAAAACATCTCCGGTCAGACATGGGCAGGGCTCCGGCGGCGGCGTGCAACACGCACGGTCAGGGGTTCGCGCCCGCCTCGAGCGAGGGCACGATATCGAAGGCGATGGTGATTCGCGGGGCCTTGTCCTGGAAGGCGACGGTGCCGTGCCACATGTAAGACGGGAAGAGCACCAGGTGTCCGGGTTGCGGCTGGACGAAATGTTCGGCCTCCAGCCGAGGCTGAGTCGGCATCCCCGGTTCACCGAACTGCAGCCAGCCGGCACGGCCCGCGTCATCTTCGCGGCAGTCTGCGGGCAGAACGATATGGCAGGCCGAGGACAACCAGCCCTCCGGATGGACATGGCTGGCATGGAAGCCGCCGGCGCCCAGGCGCACCGACCACATGCCCTGGATCCGCCAGCGGCCGGTGTTGCGGCTGCGCAGCGGATCTTGACCGGTGCCGAGATACGCGAGGTGGCGATCGATCACGGGGCCCACGGCCTCGGGAAATGCTCGGATGGCCGGCGGGGATTGGCGCGTGATGTTGGCGACCTGGCTGCCGTGACGGACCGACTGGCCAAACGGATGACTTCGGTACGGGTGAGTCTTCAGCAGGGCCGTGCCGAGCTCGCCGAGGTAGCTGTCGAGATCCGGCCAGGCGGCCGGCGGCTCGATGGGATACCCGCGAACCAGGTCGGCGTAATCGTTCAGGTCCCGATGGCGGGTGTCACCGGTCATTCGCCAAGCCGTAGCGCACAGGGCGATCGCCTGCTGATCCAGCGGCTTGAGCCCGCGGAGTCGTTCGGCCACTTGCGCCGCCTCGCGGGCTTCTCCGGCGGCGAGCAGGGCATAGGCGAGGGCCGCCAGGGCATCGCCGTCGGCCGGCGCCAGCGACACGGCCTGGCGCGCGTGGGCCAGCGCCCGCTGGCTACGTCCCGCGAGAGTGGCCACATGGGCGGCGGGTAGCAACAGCTGGAGTTCGCTGGGCCACTGTGCCGCCAGCCGGTCCAGTGCATCGCCGGCGCCCGCGAGGTCGCCGCTGTACTGCAGGATCCTGGCGCGCACCAGCTGCAGGCCGGCCGATTGTGGCGAGCGGTGGAGGTCTTCCTGGATCGCGCGCAGTGCCGCGCTGCGACTGCCCGTACGCATCCAGACGAGCTGGGCGAACTCGTAGTGCGCCTCGACCATTTCCGGTCGGCGCCGCAATGCGCGACGAAATGCCTTTTCCGCCGCCTCGAAGCGGCGCAGCTCGACCAGGCTGCGTGCGCGCACCAGCCAGGTCTCCGGGGCATCCAGCCCGCGGGCAAAGGCTTCGCGGCAGTACTGTTCCGCGGCCAGGTGATCGCCCGCGTCGCCCAGCGCTGCGGCGAGGTTGTGTTCGGCGACGCCCGTGGGCGGCGCCACAGACAGGGCGCGCCGATAAACCTCGATGGCTTCATCAAGGCGCCCGGCGCTCTTCAGCGTCGCGGCCTGTTGGGTGAGTGTCGTGAAATCGGTCATGGCATGGTTCGAGCAATCGCTCTCGAGCATGCGCATGCGAAGGGGAACCGTCAACCCGCAGCGCCGCGTGCCGAAGCGGGTCAAGGGCTGCGATATACTTGCACGGATGGATATCTGCGCGGACCTTTCCGGTGAGGCCTGACAGCGCTGTCTCGCCCGCCTCGAGGGTGCGCGCGCATGCGGGGGCGCGCGCCGGGCGCGGCTGGACGGGCCTGACGCTGGCGGTAGCCACGCTGATCGCACTGCCGATCCTCGTGGTGCTGCTGCATGTCTTCGTGCCTGCAGGTGAGGTCTGGCGGCACCTGTTCCAGACTGTGCTCAGCCGCTACGTCGGCAACACCCTGGGGTTGATGGTCGGGGTCGGGGTCGGGGTCACCCTGATCGGCGTCGGGACCGCCTGGCTGGTGGTGATGTGTCGCTTTCCCGGCCGCGGCGTGTTCCGCTGGGCGCTGCTGCTGCCGCTCGCGGTGCCCACCTACGTGATCGCCTACGCGTACACCGACTTCCTGCAGTTCGCCGGACCGGTGCAGACCCTGTTGCGCGATACGTTCGATTGGGGCCGCGAGGATTACTGGTTCCCCCAGATCCGCTCTCTCGGCGGGGCAATCATGCTGATGTCGCTGGTGCTCTACCCCTATGTCTACCTGCTCTCCCGTGCCGCCTTCATCGAGCAGTCGGTGTGTGCGCTGGAGGTCGGACGGACCCTGGGGCGCGGCCCCGTGCGCCTGTTTCTCGGGATCGCCGTGCCGCTGGCGCGGCCGGCGATCGCCGGCGGGGTGGCGCTTGCGCTGATGGAAACACTGAACGACTTCGGGGCCGTCCAGTTCTTCGGTGTGGACACCTTCACCACCGGCGTGTACCGGACCTGGTTCGGCCTGGGCGAGCAGGCCGCGGCGGCACAGCTGGCGGCCTGCCTGCTGGTGTTCGTGCTTGCGTTGCTGCTGCTCGAGCGCTGGTCCAGACGCCGGGCGCGTTATTTTCAGACCTCCAGCCGCTATCGCGAGTTGCCACAGTATCGGCTCTCCGGTCTGCGTGCGCTGCTGGCCTGGCTGGCCTGCGCCCTGCCGGTGACACTGGGTTTTCTGCTGCCGGCCGGACTGCTGCTGGGGATGCACCTGCGCGAGGGCGACCCGCTGCTGGGTACCCGCTTCACGGACTTTGCCCTGAACAGCCTGACCCTTGCGGGGGTGACGGCGGTGGTGGCCGTCGCTCTGGCGGTGCTGATTTCCTACGGGGTTCGTCTCAGACGCTCTGCTCTGACCCAGGCGGCCGCGCGGATCGCCTCGCTGGGGTATGCGATTCCCGGTTCCGTGATTGCTGTCGGCGTGTTGATTCCGCTCGCCTGGCTGGACAGTCGCATCAATCTGTTTGCACTCGAGCGCTTCGGCATCACGCCTGGGCTGATTTTGACGGGCACCATGGTCGCCCTGGTGTACGCCTATGTCGTACGTTTTCTGGCGGTGTCGTTCAACACCGTGGAGGCCAGCCTGGGCAAGATCAGTCCCAGCATGGACGCGGTGTCCCGGACGCTCGGGGCCGGTGCGAGCGGCACGCTGCGCCGGGTGCATATGCCCATCATGCGCGGCAGTCTGTTTGCGGCGGCGATCCTGATTTTCGTCGATGTCATGAAGGAACTGCCGGCTACGGTGATTCTGCGGCCGTTCGATTTCGATACCCTTGCCGTGCGCGCCTATGAGCTGGCATCCGACGAGCGCCTGGCCCAGGCCTCGACCTCGGCACTGGCGATTGTTGCCGTCGGGATCGTCCCGGTGGTGCTGCTGAGCATGGCCATGACCCGCTCACGCCCTGGGCATGCCGGTGGCCCCCCACCGGCGCCGGTACCGCCGCCTCAGCCCGGGCGGGCGTAGAGGAAGACCTGCGAGGGGTCGAGCTCCAGGGTCACGGGCTGGCTCTCGGCCGGCAGAAACACCCCGGGCATGCGTGAATGCCCATGGATCTCCTGACCATCGCTGGTGTGCACGCACAGGTGGAGCAGGCTGCTGCGGCCGAGCAGCCGCGACATGATGACGTGCGTGCGTTCATGGTGTCCGACATCGCCAACCGGGCGGACGTGGACGGCTTCCGGGCGGATCAGCACATCGAGCCGAGCGCCCTCGGCATACCCGGGTGCCGGGACCACGCCGAACGCTGTGCGGATCTCGCCGTTGGCCACCACGCCCTCGACTTCATTGACTTCACCGAAAAAGCGCACGACGAAGGGATCTGTCGGGTGGCAGTACAGCTCGGTCGGCGTGCCGACCTGCAGAATCCTGCCGTCGCGCATGAGCGCGATCCGGTCGGCCATGAACATCGCCTCTTCCGGATCATGGGTGACCATCAGTGTGCCGGCCCCGGTGGACTTGAGCAGGTGCAGCGTATCGTCGCGGGTCTGTTCGCGCAGACGCGTGTCCAGGGCCGAAAACGGCTCATCGAGCAGCATCAGGGCCGGTGCCGGGGCGACCGCTCGAGCGAGCGCCACGCGCTGCTGCTGCCCGCCGGAGAGGACGTGCGGGTAGCTGGCGGCATACGCGGCCAGACCCAGCCGCTCCAGCAGTTCCAGCGCCCGGGCCCGCCGTTCACCGGTCGCGAGGTGAGTCAATCCGAAGGTGACATTCTCGAGGACGCTCAGGTGGGGGAACAAGGCGGCATCCTGGAACATGAGGCCCAGGTTGCGACGCTCGGGGGGCAACTGACGGCCACCGGGACGGGCCACCGTCTCCCCGGCCAGTTGCACCTCACCCTGTTGCAGGCTCTCCAGCCCGGCGGCGATTCGCAGCAGTGTGCTTTTGCCACAGCCAGAGGGCCCCAACAGGCAGACCACCTCGCCGGCGCGGACCTCCAGATCGACTGCATCGACGGCGATGGTCTCGCCAAAGCGATGACTGATGTCCCGCATGCTCAGCGCCATCGTCTTGGGGCTGGTGCGGTCGGTGGCCTCGAAGATTTCGGCGGGGGCGGTAGACATGGGCATACTTTAGAACCAGTGACCCCGCCACGATATGGAAACGAGAATTGTTTGTAAACGTACCGCGGTAGCACCGGGGCCTGCGCGGCGGGTGAGGCCGCCGGCCTGCGGGGCGGGCAGCAGCGGGGTTGTCATCGGCAGCGGACTTGTGAATAATAATAATTATCATTCAACACCCCAAAGCGGCCCCGTCATGACGCCTTCCCCCCGCCTGATCCTGGGCATCAGCCTGATCGCCCTCGCCGTCGTGTTCACCGGCTGCTCGGCACCGCGTGACGATCAGGTGTTCATTTACTCCGCGCGCCACTACGACAGCGACACGCTGCTGTTCGAGCGCTTTACCGCACTGACCGGCATCGAGGTGCGCGTCCTGCAGGGGGGCTCCGATGAACTCATGGAGCGCCTGGAACGCGAGGGCGTGGCCAGTCCGGCGGATGTGCTGATCACCGTGGATGCCGGCCGGTTGTGGCGGGCCGAGCAGGCGGGGTTGCTGGAGGCGGTGGACTCGCCGGTACTGCGCGAGCGTATTCCTGGCCATCTGCGGCATCCCGACGGGGTCTGGTATGGCTTCAGTCAGCGACTGCGGGTCATTGTCTACAACCGGGAGCGCTTCGATCCGGCGGCCGTCTCGCGCTACGAGGATCTCGCCGATCCGGCACTGGCCGGGCGCATCTGCATTCGATCCTCGAACAACATCTACAACCAGTCGCTGCTGGCGTCGTTGATCAGCCACCACGGTGTCGAAGCGACCGAAACCTGGGCCGGCGGTCTGGTGGCGAATCTCGCGCGTCCGCCACAGGGCGGCGACACCGATCAGATTCTTGGGGTGGCTGCCGGGGAGTGTGACCTGGCGGTCGCCAACCACTATTACTACCTGCGCCTGCTGCAGTCCGAGGATGCGACGCGTCGGGCGGCAGCCGAGCAGGTCGGGATCATCTTTCCGAATGCCGCGGATCGCGGCGTCCATGTCAACATTGGCGGTGCGGGCGTCGTACGCGGCGCGCCGAACCGCGAGAATGCCGTACGCTTTCTGGAGTACCTTGCGTCGGACGAGGCTCAGGCGGTGTTCGCGGGGGCCAATTTCGAGTACCCGGTGGTGCAGGGGATCGAGATGGATGCTGCCCTCCGCGCCTGGGGCGAGATCCGCCTCGACGAGGTGTCGGTCGGTGAACTCGGTCGCTACAATCCCGAAGCCGTACGTCTCGCCGATCGCGTGGGCTGGCGCTGAGGCTCACCGCCCCGGCTCGCGAGGGTCAGGCCGCGCGGTGAGCGGCGGGCAGCGGACGCGACAATAGCGCGGCGAGCAGGAAACCGCCACCGGCAAGGATGAGTCCGGCGGCGATCAGACTGGTTGCCGGGCCGATCCAGCCCAGCAGCAGTCCGTAGGCCGGCACGCCGACGGCCTGTCCGATGAAAAAGAAAAACGCGTGCAATGACACCGCTGACCCGCGGTGATCCGGCGCCAGCTCGGTGGCCTGGGTCTGCAGCGAATTGTGAACGGAGAAGAAACCGAATCCGATCAGAACGAACCCCAGCGCGGCTGGCCACCAGGGGCCTGCCAGGGCTGCCGTTACAAAGCCGCTGGCGGCCAGCAGGCC
>PWZL01000078.1 GCA_003567475.1 Gammaproteobacteria bacterium
AGCGCCGGCCCCATCGGCTCGCCGCCGGCGGCGATGACAATGTGGTCGGCGCTCAGACGTTGGCCGTCGACCTCCACGGTGCGGTCGTCCAGAAACCGCGCGCGGCCACTGAAACAAGGAATGCCCTTGCGCTCGAGGTTGCCGGCATAGATGCCATTCAGGCGCTCGATATAGGCATCCCGACGCCGCTTGAGCTGCCCCCAGTCGACCGGCGAGGCGGTGACCTCGAAGCCGTAACCCGCCGCCATGTCCAGGTGTTCGGCCAGCTGGCCCGCGTACCACATGACCTTCTTCGGCACACAGCCGACATTGACGCAGGTGCCGCCGAGACGTGCCTCTTCGATCACGGCCGCCCGGCAGCCGTACTCGGCCGCCCGCTGGCTGACGGCCAGACCGCCGCTGCCCCCGCCGATGGCGATGAGATCGAAGTGCGTGGTCATGTAAGGTCCTCCTGGCATGGGTGAGCTCAAGCCGATCAGGGTATCATCGAGACGCTGATGGAGCGCAGGAACCAGGCCATGGATGACAACCCCCTACTCGATCTTTCCGGACTGCCACGCTTCGGGGAGATCCGTCCGGAACACGTGCGCCCGGCCATTGAACGCCTGCTGGCGGAAAACCGCGTGGCGCTGGCCGAGCTGCTGGCCGCGCCCGCGCCGCCCAGCTTCGCACGCCTCGTGCTCGCGCTGGAACGACTGGGTCACCGGCTCGCGCGGGTCTGGTCGCCGGTATCGCATCTCAACAGTGTCGCGAGCTCCCCGGCCCTGCGCGAAGCGTACAACCACTGTCTGCCGCTGCTCTCAGCGTACGCCACCGAACTCGGTCAGAACCGGGCGCTATGTACCGCCATGCAGCAGATAGAGCAGTCGGATGCACCCCTGGATGCCAGCCAGCGCATGCTGCTGGCCCAGGCATCACGGGATTTCCGACTGGCCGGCGTCGACCTGCCGCCGGACGAGCAGCAGCGCTTTGCGCAGCTGATGCAGGAAATCTCGATGCTGCAGGCCACGTTCCAGCAGAACGTCCTGGACGCCACCGACAGCTGGCGGCACCACGCCACCCACGAGACGGAGGTGGCCGGACTCCCGGCCAGCACGTGTCGTAATGCGGCGCGTGCCGCGCGCGACGCCGGCCAGGACGGCTGGCTGTTCAGTCTCGATGCGCCAACCTACGTCGCCGTCATGACCCACGCCGACGATGCGGGTCTGCGCGAAACGTTCTATCGCGGTTGGGTGACGCGGGCATCAGACGAGGGACGGCACGCCCCGGAACTCGACAACAGCCGTGTGATCGAGCGGCTCCTGGCCTGCCGCCACGAGGCCGCCACCTTGCTCGGCTTTGGCAGTTACGCGGAACTGTCGCTGGCCCGCAAGATGGCCGGCTCGGTGGCCGAAGTCCTGAGCTTCCTCGAGGAGCTGGCCACCCGGTGTCGACCGCAGGCCCAGCGGGAACTCGCCGAGCTCGAGGCGCTGGCCGGCCGGCCGCTGGCCGCCTGGGACATCGGCTATTTTGCCGAGAAGCTACGCGAGCAGCGCTTTTCGCTGTCGGACGAGCAACTCAGGCCGTGGTTTCCGGTCCCGCGCGTACTCGCCGGGATGTTCGGTATCGCCGAGCGCTTGTATGGGCTGCGCATCAGGCGCCGTGATGGGGTGGCAAGCTGGCACGGGGCCGTCGAGCATTACACCGTCGACAGCGCAGAGGGCGAATGCGTCGGCGGATTCTACGTCGATCTGTATGCGCGTGCGGGCAAACGTACCGGCGCCTGGATGGACGAGTGCGTGGTGCGGGCGGCGCTGGGCGAAGACATCAGCCACCCCGTGGCCTACCTGGTCTGCAACTTCACGCCCCCCGACGAAGACCAGCCCTCCCTGCTGGGTCACCAGGACGTCGTGACCCTGTTCCACGAGTTCGGCCACACGTTGCACCACCTGCTGACGCGGGTCGACTATCCGTCACTGGCCGGTATCAATGGCGTGGCCTGGGATGCGGTCGAACTGCCCAGCCAGTTCTTCGAGAATTACGCGTGGCTCGATGAGACCCTGCCGCTGATTTCCGGCCATCACCAGACCGGCGAGCCGCTGCCGACCGAGCTGCTGGGCCGGCTGCGGGCTTCACGCGCGTTCCATGCTGGCCTGCAGACGCTGCGCCAGCTGGAATTCGCCCTGTTCGATTTTCGGCTGCATGCCGGCTACGATCCCGATGCGGGAAGCCGCGTGGAGGCGATTCTGGACGAGGTGCGCAGCGAAGTGACGGTGGTCCCAACGCCCGCCTGGAATCGCTTCGCGCACAGCTTTTCGCATATTTTCGGTGGCGGGTATGCGGCCGGCTATTACAGCTACAAGTGGGCCGAGGTGCTGGCCGCCGATGCCTTTGCCGCGTTCGAGGAAGCCGGGGCCTTTCATGACGAGACGGCCCGGCGGTTTCGCGACAGCATCCTCGCCGTCGGTGGCAGCCGGGATGCCATGGAGGCGTTCATCGCCTTCCGTGGCCGTCGGCCCGACGCCACCGCGCTGCTGCGCCAGAGCGGGATTGCGGCATGAGGATCGCCACCTGGAACGTCAATTCCCTGCGCGTACGCCTGCCCCAGGTGCTGGAATGGCTGACGCTGGCTTCGCCCGACGTGCTCGGGCTACAGGAAACCAAACTGACTGACGGGGAGTTCCCGACCGAGGCGCTGAGGCGCGCCGGCTACCATGCCGTATTCGCCGGACAGAAAACCTATAACGGCGTGGCGCTGCTGGCGCGCGAGCGCCTCGCGGATCCGATCACCGAGCTGACCGGTCTCGACGACCCGCAACGACGGGTGATGGCCGCGACCGTCGGTGGCGTGCGCATCTGGAACCTGTACGTCCCCAACGGTCAGTCGGTAGACTCCGATAAATACGTCTACAAGCTCGGCTGGCTGGAAGCATTGCGAGAGACCCTGGCCGCAGAGCTGGCGCACCACGAGCGGGTGATCGTGATGGGAGATTTCAACATCGCACCGGACGACCGCGACGTCCATGATCCCGTCGCCTGGGCCGGCAAGGTGCTCTGCAGCGCAGCCGAACGTGCGGCGCTGACGTCGCTGTTCGATCTCGGACTGGACGACCTGTTCCGACGGTTCGAACAGCCCGAGGGCACGTTCAGCTGGTGGGATTATCGTGCAGGCGGCTTTCGACGCAACCATGGCCTGCGGATCGACCTCATCCTCGGCAACTCGGCCATGGCCGGTCAATGCACGACCTGTGTGGTTGATCGTGCCCCGCGCGCCTGGGAGCGGCCCTCGGACCATGCGCCCGTGATGGCCGAGTTCGAGGTGGGCGCGTGAGCTCCGTTCGATCGGCCGTCCCACGACGCGCCCCGGGCGCGGCCGAGCGGCTGCAGGAACGGCGGAATGAGTATGACGTCACCAATACGGTACGCGTCAGCGACGTCGCCGAGGTTCGCAACGCGGTACTGGACCTGTTCACCGATCACTGGCCGAAAACACCGATCGACGGGTTGTGGCTGGCATTCCATGACTTCCAGCGGCTGTTCGACGGCGAGACCGAAGGATATGCCGGCTGCGACACAAGCTATCACGATCGCCAGCACACCCTGGACATGGTCCTGGCGATGGCGCGGCTGCTGGTGGGCTACGAGCGCGCCTGTTCGCCCGACGAGTGCCTGGGTCCCGAGCGCGCCACCATGGGCCTGATCACGGCACTGTTCCACGACGCCGGCTACGTGCGTCACCTCGAGCGCGACGCGCTGGCAGAAACCGGCGCAGAGTTCACCGTCAACCACGTCTCGCGCAGCGCCCGGTTTCTGCGCGAGTATCTGCCCTCGATCGGACTCGCGACGCACGCCGATATCGCCGCACAGATCGTGCACTACACCGGCTACGAGATGAACCTCGACCAGATCGAGCTTGAGGATCCGCGCGACTGCCTCACCGGCCACCTGCTCGGAACCGCCGATCTGATTGCGCAGATGGCCGACCGCAGCTATCTCGAGAAGTGCCGGGACCGGCTGTTCCCGGAATTCGTGCTGGGCGGCGTGGCCGTTCGTCAGGACGAGCGTGGTGGTGTCCAGATCGCCTATCGTTCAGGGCGCGATCTGCTCCGCCGTACGTTCGAATTCTATGAAGAATCGGCCAAGCGCCGGCTGGTGGTGACGTTCAGCCGAGCCTATCGCTATCTCGAGCTGGTGTTCGACGGCCACAATCCCTACATGGAATTCATACAGCACAACCTGGAGCATCTTGCGCGTGTGCTGCGAGAGGACGCCTGGCACCTGCTCCGACGCCGACCGCCCTGCTTCGGGGCGGTGGCCGCCGCTGACCGGCGGCTGCAGGTGCTGGCCTCCAGGCGGCTGCGCAGCCTGGAGGCCAGCGGTCTGATCAGACTGGGACCCCGGCGCCTGAGCGCTCAGTCGGCGATGTCGACCCGGTAAAGACCGCCGTCATCATGGTCGGTAAGCACGTAGATCGCGCCATCCGGTCCCTCCCGAACATCGCGAATACGCCCGACTTCAAAAGCCAGCAGTTCCTCGTCATGGACCACTGCGTCGTTCTCGATGACCAGCCGACGCAGACGCTCGGCCCGCAGGCCGCCGGCCAGCAGATTACCCTGCCAGCGAGGAAAGCGGTCGCTGGTGACGAGAGCGAGTCCTGAGGGAGCCACGGTCGGCAGCATCTCGTAGATCGGGTCCACCATGCCGGGCAGGCTGCGCGCCTCACCGAACTGTTCCTCGGTGCGGTAGTCGCGGCCCCGACCGGCGTCGGGCCAGCCGTAGTTGTTGCCGGGCTCGATCAGATTCAATTCGTCGCCCCCGCGCGGGCCATGCTCGGTGGCCCAGACCTTGCCGCTGACCGGATCGATGACCATCCCCTGGATGTTGCGAGAGCCGTAGGCCCAGATCTCGGGCAGCGCATCCTCATGGCCGACGAAGGGGTTGTCTTCCGGCACGCTGCCGTCGGCGTGCAGCCGTAGCACCTTGCCTGCGTGGTCACCGAGATCCTGGGCGCGTGGCGGCTCGGCACCACGATCGCCGATCGAGACCAGAAGCGTACCATCTGCCATCCAGGCGAAGCGCGAGCCGTAGTGGCGACCCGGTTCGGACCTGCGGTCCTGCTCAAAGATCTCCTCGACGTCGACGAGCCGGTTATCCTCGAGACGGCCGCGTGCCACAGCGGTCGTGGTCGACTCGCTGTCGCCATGCGAGTAGCTGAGATACACCCAGCGATTCTCGCTGAACTCCGGATGCAGGCTCACATCCAGGAGACCGCCTTGTCGGAAGGCGGCAACCTCAGGCACGCCCTCGATGGCCTGGCGGCTGCCGTCCCGACTGACGCGAAGCAGGGCGCCCGTGCGCTCGGTCACCAGATAGTCGCCATCCGGGAGAAACGCAAGACCCCAGGGACGCGACAGGCCACTGGCCACCTGCGAGAGCGCCAGACGATGGTACTCGCTGCGCAATTCCCGCGGTTCGAAATCACGGGTGGAATCCGCGGCGGCGGCCCTGGTGATCGGTGCGGACGTCGAGGGCTCACCTGAGCAGCCAGCAAGCAGCGCGAGTGCACCCAACGGCGCCAGTGCGCCACGAAGAGATAAGGTCATGATCCCAGCTCCCTGTGAAGTGCATAGGGTGATAAAGATACCGTGAAGCGAAAACGCCTGCACTGAACCCCTCATTGGTCTTCCGAACGGGCGGCGAGTTCCAGCAGCTCGCCGTCTGCGCAACTCACCGTCATGACGATCGGCCGACAGCAGACGCTGCAGTCCTCGATGTACTCCTGCTCGGGGACTGAGCAGTCGGCGACCACCTCGATCATTTCCCAGCAGTAGGGGCATTGAATGCGCGCACTCTGGAGGCTCATCGGTACATTATGGAACGTGAGGCATGGTTGCTGGCCCGGCGAAGCGATGGCGAGTGCTAAGGCGCGTTCCGTTGTGAAGGATCCCGTTGAAAATCCCCGATGACGGCGTGTGGGTCAACCCGGTCGCGATGCGCATGCGCGGCTTGCGCCCACCAGATCAGCTGGCTGAAGGTTCGCCCGAAATAGTCACCCCACGAGGTCTCATCAACACCCGGCAGGCAGGCGCCATCGGCCGTAAAGACCTCTTGCGCCTTCGGCACATGGATCATCGCGGACACCGGCAGACAGCCCAGCTCTGACAGAAATGTCCGCAAGCCGACGGCCGCGCGGACACCCCCCCACTGGCCGGCGGAGTAAGTGACGATGGCGCTGGGCTTGTAAGCGAACAGGGAGCTGCCAAAGTGGTTCAGCAGATGAGCCAGCGCAGGGCTCATCGAATGATTGTATTCGGGGCTGACCATGATGAAACCGTCGGCCGAGCCGATCTGGTCGGCCAGCCCCTCAAGCCGGGCGGGGACCTGACTCCGCGGATACGCAAACTGCGGCTTGAACACAGGATCAAGCGGATAGTCGAGCGCATCGATCAGCTCGGCCTCGTGTTCTGCCTGTCGCTGGCGAAAATACCCAAGGCAGGCGTCGGCGACACGGGCACCGAGTCGCGCTGGCTTCGGCGGCGTGCTGTCCCTGACAGTACCGAGGAAAACCAGAAACTTCATAGCGCTGAGGCTCCGTTACGGAAAAGCGCGGCCAGACCCACCGCTGTCACTGAATTGTCGCATGCCAGTCGCCTGCGACAGCAGGCCGACTGGCGCACCGCTGTCGTTGGCCCGCGCTGCCCACTGCCCTGAAATCGGTACTGCGCATCCTGGCGCAAGCACATGAGGCACCGAAATGAATCACAATACCCGCCCGAGCCCCGCCATGCCCGCTCACGGAAGGCCCCGGATGAATCTGAGCCTCAAACGCGGTATCGAGTGCTGGTTCGACGTCGACGACGTCACCATCAGCGTCTGGGCGTCGAACTGGACTGGCCGGGAAATCGTCCGCGTCCAGAACGGCGGCGATGCGCGGGTCGTCTCCGACAAGCGCAGCTTCCGGCTCATGACCCCGCATGAGTTCGAGCTTCATGGTCACCGCTATCGCCTCGAGTTCCGGGTCAAACCCGGCGTGGCCGATGTTCGACTCTACCGCGACGACCTGCTGATCGATTCTGATCTGGCCGACTGCCGTGGCATTCCCATCGATCCGGCCACCGGCCGGCTGGACTGGCGCCAGGCGCTGAAGTCCCTGGCGCTGCCGGTTCTGGCCGCCGGGCTGAGCGGTGCAGTGGTCGGTTACCTGATCGCGAGCGTGCTCAAATGAGGCGCCAGGCACAACAGCGCGTCGGGAGGAGCGGCTGATGGAGATCTCCAGCGAACGGGTCCGCGAGGCCCGTCTGGGGCGCGGCTGGACCCAGCAGCAGCTCGCCGAGATTGCCGATCTGAGCCTCCGAACCGTACAACGGGTCGAAAATCAGGGCGTGGCCTCCAACGAGACGGTCTCCGCCTTGAGCGCCGTGCTCGAGCTGCCGCGCAGCCAACTGCTGCTGCGGGATCCGGCGCGTCCCGAGTACCAGGCAGCAGCCCGACACATGGGGCTGCTGTTGCCCTTGGGAATGCTGGTCGGCGCGATCATGGGCTCCGGCACGACGATTCTCGTCATGCGGCTGTTCGCGTCCGGATAGGCGAACCCCGGCGTGGCGCACTGATGACCCGAATCAACGGCGACGGTCGCGTCGGGCCTGGGTACGCTTGCCCGTGGCGCGGACATGGCCCTGCACCGCCTTGGCGCGGGTATTCTGCCCCCGGGCCTTGCGGCTCTGGGCCTTCGCCGCCTCGCTGACGAACCCGGTCGCTGGAGCGGACTGCTGCGCTGCCCCGGCAGCCGAGGCTTTCGGGCTGCGTGAGCGCGCGGGGCCGCGGGCAGGTTTGCGCTTTGCCGCGAGACGCTCTGCAGCGGCCGCCTTGCGCGCCGCCGCAGCGGCCGCACGCTTCTCCGCCGCCTCGCGTTTTTCCAGCTGGTCGGTGAACCGCTTGAGGGTCTCGGCAAACAGGGTGGCCTTTTTTTCCGTGCGCTCGTTCGATGCGCCTGCGCGGTCGCCTTTCTTGGTGCCGGTGCGTTGCCGACTGGCCAGGCGTTGACGCTTGTGCAGATCACGATACTTGTCGCGCAGCTTGCGCGCGCGCTCGAGCTTGGACTTGAGCCGTGCGGTCGTCAGCTCGCTGATGCGATCGGCAAGGCTGGCCTCGAACAGCTCGTACTCGGCCGCCGTGCAGAGGGCACGGGCATGATTGCGATTGTAAGCCATTGGCGGTCGTACTCCTTATCGCCGCAGCGACATCATCGAGTGGGCAGGCGCAAGGCACTATACCGCGCACGGGCGCGAAGGCGGAAACAGTCGTGCACGTTTGCGTCAACAGGGCCGTTAAGATGGCGGTTGGACCCCCATCGGGATGCTCCCCTTATGGAATGGATTTTCATCGTGATCACAGGGCTTGGACTCCTGTGGGCGATCTGGACCTTCAACCGCCTGGTCATGCGGCGTAACCGGGTCGCGACGGCCTGGAGCGACATCGACGTACAGCTGACCCGACGGCATGATCTGGTGCCCAACCTGGTGAAGGTGGTCCGTGCCTACGCCCGCCATGAACAGGGCACGCTGAAAGACGTCACGCGCCTGCGCTCGCAGGCACTGGATACCGACAGCCCCGAACGGCTGGGCCAGATCGAAACCGAGCTGGAAGCCCTGCTGAGCCGCCTGCTGGTGTTGCAGGAGGAGTATCCCGAGCTCAGGGCCAGCGAAAATTTTGGCAAGCTCAGTGAGCAGCTGGTCGACGTCGAAAACCAGCTGCAGTACGCGCGGCGGTATTACAACGGCGCGGTGCGGGATCTCAATACGCAGGTCGGGCAGTTTCCGGATCTGATCGTCGCCCGTAGCCTGGGCTTTCGTGAAGCCGAGTTCTACGCCGCCGACGCCGGTACACGTGGGCCAGTCTCGGTCAGGAGTCTGAGCCGATGAGCCTGCGCGTCATCCTCACTGGGCTGCTGTCACTGCTGCTCACCGGACCGGAGCTGGCGCTGGGCCAGTCCGATCGCGAGCGGATCCTCGAGTATCACAGCCGGATCGAGATCCAGGCCGACGCCAGCATGATCGTTGTCGAAACCCTCCGTGTGCGCTCCGAGCAACAGCGGATCCGGCGCGGCATTTATCGTGACTTTCCGATCCGCTATCGCGACCGCGCCGGCAACCGGGTGCAGGTGGACTTCGAGGTGCTCGAGGTGTTGCGCGACGGGCAACCCGAACCCTGGTTCACGGAACGTCGCCCGAACGGCGTGCGGGTCAACACCGGCAATGACGATGTCCTGCCGGGACCCGGCGAGTACAGCTTCACCCTCCGCTATCGCACCGACCGTCAGCTCGGCTTCTTCGACCAGCATGACGAGCTGTACTGGAACGTGACAGGCCTGGGCTGGGACTTCCAGATCGATCGGGCCAGCGCGGAGGTGGTGCTGCCTGCAGCCGTGACGGCGGCGGAGATCCGGCTGGACGCCTACACCGGCCCGGCCGGATCGATCGAGTCCAATGCGCGCGCCAGGGTGCCCCGCGCCGGGGTGGCGGAATTCCAGACCACCCAGTCGCTGCCGCCCGGCCACGGTCTGACCATCGCGGTCGGCTTCCCCAAGGGCCTGGTGGATACACCGACTGCGGGCCAGCGCGTCTGGTGGCTGGTGAAGGACAACCGGGCCTTGCTGGTCCTGTCGCTCGGTGGACTCGCGATCCTGGGCTTCTACGTGCGCGCCTGGCTGACCAAGGGTCGTGGCCCGGCCGCTGGCGTGATCATCACCCGGTACGAGCCGCCGTCAGGCTACTCGCCCGCTGGCCTGCGCTACGTGATGAAAAAACGTCATGACCAGGACGGCTTCACGGCTGATCTGGTGGCACTCGCCGTCAAGGGCTATGTCATCATCAATCGGGAGGACAGGCTGCTCGGTGATCGCTGGAGCCTGATCCGCGGTGAGCGGCCGGAGACTCACGCGCTGCCCCCCAGCGAGAGGGCGCTGCTGCGTGCGTTGTTTCGCGATGGTCCAACAACGCTCGAGCTCAAGCAGAGCAACGACACCGCGAGCCGGATGCAGGCCATACTGAAAGCGCATGGCAAGGCGATCAAGCAGCGCTATCAAGGTCGCTATATCGAGCCCAACCACGGCGCGCTAGCGATCGGCTGGATCGCTTCAACCGCGCTGGGTGTCCTGACTGTCGTGCTGGCCATCAGCAGCGGCATGCTCTTCGTACTGGCGGGTCTGGTGATCCTGCTTGGCATCAATGTCCTCTTCACTTACCTGATGCCTGCGCCGACCGAGCAGGGCCGCGCGCTGGCTGATCATGTCGAGGGATTCAAACGCTATCTGAGCATCGCCGAGAAAGCCGACATCAGTCGTCTCGAGATGCCCGGGCAGGGCGCGCCGGCCCTGACACCGGAGCGCTACCAACAGCTGCTACCGTACGCCATGGCGCTGGATGTCGAATCCGCGTGGACCGACAAGTTCACCCGGGTGGTCGGCAGGACGTTGGCCGAACAGACCCAGCGCAACCTGCGCTGGTACACCGGCAGCGGCGCAGCGGCCGGTAGCCTGGCAGCGATGAGCAGCGGCCTGAGCAAGGGACTGTCGTCGAGCATTGCCTCAGCTTCGAGTCCGCCCGGGAGCAGCTCGGGCGGCGGGGGCGGCGGATTCTCCGGCGGCGGCGGCGGTGGGGGGGGCGGCGGCGGTCGCTGAAACATCCGGTCAGCGACGCTCAGGGCTGGCGTTCCCCGCGTGCGCGGGACTCGCGGAAGGTCACCTGACGGCCGCCGTTGCTCTGGCGCGTGCGCTGTGGCGTCGTGGCAGGGGACAGAACGTTCACGGCGCGGTTCCACCCGGACCAGGTGGTCACTGGTGAAGCCGTGCCGAGATTCACGGCGTTGCGGCGCCCGTCGCCGACAGCAGCGCGGCCGCTGCTTGCCCGCTGCGTCGCGCGCACCTGGTTGGCGACAGCGCGCCGCTGTGTCGGCGCGCTGCGATAGACCGATGGGGGCCCACCGGGCCGTACGGTCGTGGCCGATGCCGCCGTGGATCGGTGCAGCTGAAAGGCGACCGTCCGACCGCTGCGCGCCTGGCGGATACGTTGCGGCGCCGGCGCGGCGGTCGCGGG
>PWZL01000083.1 GCA_003567475.1 Gammaproteobacteria bacterium
GCGTGAACGACGCGAACGGCATGCTCAACTCGGTGCTCTGGCCGGGCGTCGAACTCAACCAGAGCGGCATGTTCGTCGAACGGCAGACCGCGCTTCGCCACGATCGTCGACTGATCAGCGGGCTGCGCTACGACCGCGTTACCGCACGGGCCACCCGTACGGAAGAGCAGCCCGGCGGCAATTTTCTCTCCCCTGGCGCACTCTATGCGCTGTACTACGGAGACGCTGACGGAACACGACGCAACGAGAACCACTGGAGCGCGCTGCTGCGCTACGAGCAGGACCTGAGCCGCGCGCCCGGGCTGTGGTATGTGGGGTTCTCACGCAGCCTGCGCACGGCCGATGCGACCGAGCGCTACATGGCTTCCAATGCCGCCATGCCGTCGATGCGCTGGGTCGGCAACCCGACGCTTTCCCCGGAGCGTCATCACCAGCTCGAGACCGGTCTGTTCATCAGCCAGCCGCGCTGGGACTTCGATGCATCGGTGTTCGTCAACGACATCGACGGCTACATCCTCCGCGATCGTTTCCGTGAGCCAGGCAACAACGCGACGATCTACCGCAACATCGACGCAAGACTCTGGGGCGGTGAGATTGCGGTCGGTCGCGAGCTGGCGGAGGGCTGGCGCGGGGAAATCGGCCTCGGGTACGTCCGTGCAGACAACCGCAGCGACCGACGCCCCATCGCCCAGACCCCTCCGCTGGAGGCGCGGGCCAGCGTGCAGTTCCGCAGCCAGCAATGGCTTGCGGGGCTTGGGCTGCGTGCGGCTGCCCGGCAGACCCGCGTCGACGACAATCCATGGGTGGGAAGCGGCCTCGACACCGGCCCCACTCCCGGGTGGCTGTCAGTGAACCTGAACGCCCGCTATCGCCTCTCGGAGCAGCTGCGACTGGATGCCGGCATCGACAACCTGTTCGACCGTTTCTACGCGGAGCACCTGAACCGCGCCAGCACCTTCGATGTGGATCAGGTCCAGGTCAACGAGCCAGGCCGCAGTCTGTGGTTGCGGCTGGGGATGGAGTTCTGACGCCTGAGACTCAGTAGCGCGGTGGCTCCAGCCAGGGCACCTTTGCAAACGGCGCGAGATCAGGCGGCAACACCGGGCGGTACGGTGCGTCAAAGTCGAAGGGTGCCTCACCCTCCGACCAGACGTTCACGTGGGCCCCACCGACGAAGCGGATCAGCATCACACAGCCCCAGCGGGTCCCGAAGGGCCCGTGCGGGATGCCGGGCGGGCGCCAGAAATAGGCGCCCGGCTGCATGGTGCCATGCGGCCCGCTCAGTGAACCGCTGACGACGTAGCATTCCTCGACCACGGGGTGATGCTCCTGCGGCCCACGACGTCCCGGCGGTTCGGAATGCGGCAGCACCATCGAGAGCAGGGTACGTTCACCGGTCTCCGGGTCGTGCCGCAGATCCTTGCGGCTGATACCGAGGTGGGCGAGCTTCGGGTCGTTCACCGAGAGATCCCAGGGTATACGAAGCGCATCCACGCGGAGCACCTCGCCTGCCCCACCCTCGCCGGCATGGGTCGCCGGCTCACGGTCGAAGAAACTGAGCACCACCGCACCTCCCGGGGTGCGCATGCGCGCCCGGGTCGTGCGGGCCGGCACGTGACCGTAGCAATCATGACCGAACAGCTGTCCGTTCAGTTCCACCGTGCCGTCGAGCACGTAGAACTCCTCTGCCGCCTCCAGGTATTCCGGTCCTTCGCGCTGCCAGCCTGGCGGATAGCGGATGAGGATGGAGCAGGCGCCGTCGGCCGGATCCCGGCTCAGGAACTTGAACTCGGCATCGGGCCGCGCGAGGCCAGGCCCGATACGGAGCCAGGGCAGGATCTGTGCCTGCAGAAATTCGATATGGGGGCGGTCAAGCATGGGCATGAATCTTCTTGTGGTGCCGTCGTCAGCCGGCGGGCGAGGCGTCGACCAGTCCGCCCTCGACCAGGGCCATCGCCTCGATCTCGATCATCAGCTCCGGCAGGGCCAGCGACTTCACTTCGACGATCGTGTCCGCCGGATACGGCGGCGAGAACCAATGCCGGCGCAGTTCGACGATGCGGGGGAAGTGGCTCATGTCGGTGAGGTAGATCGTGACCTTGAACACCTTCGACAGGGATGACCCCGCGGCCTCGAGGACCTGCTGGATGTTCCTGAAGGTCTGCTCGGCCTGCGCGTCGAAATCACCGACGCCGACCAGTTCGCCGGCAGGGCTGATCGCCGCCTGACCGGAGAGGTGGAGCACATTCCCCACCCTGAAACCCTGTGAAATGCAGTAGGGCTCCAGCGGATCGGGCTCGGTACGGATGCGGGTGGCCTGTGTGTCGCTCATGTCGGGCTCCTTGAGGATGTTCGGGGTCGATCGATCACGATGCCTCTACCAGCTCGATCCGTTCTCCGGCCGGGCCAATCACCGTTGCCACGCGACTCTCGCCATAGGCGCGCCCGCCCGGGCGATGGGGTGGGGTGATCAACAGGGCGGGATCGATGGCATCAAGATCGCGCACCGTAAAGGATGACATCGCCACGCCAGGTGGCAGGTCACCGTCGGCGACCGGCCGCGGGCCAGCACTCACCGGGTAGCCGTCGATCTCGATGGAGTTGCTGAACTCGGCCAGGCGAACAAGCGCCAGCGGAAAGGCATGGTCTTCGGGCAGCCCCTGGGCTCGGGCGATGATGGCCACCGGCGTTTCCATGAAAAACGCCTCTCGCGCTCCGAAGGTCTCCACGTAGAAATCCGTCAGTGCGCGCGCATCCGGACCGGCCACCACCATGATGAACGGACGATCGATCTCCACCCGAGGCGTGAGCAGCGTCGAGGCTGCCCGGTCGCCGGTCTCGGTGGTGAAATAGAAAAGCTCCTGTGAGGGGCCGGTGAACTGCACCGCGCGAATACTCGAGGTACCACCGCCGAGATAGTCCGGCCCGCCGACATGCGCGAACGGGGAGTCGAGCAGCTGCCGATAGACTTCGTCCGGGTCCTCGACGATGATCTCGATCGCGTTCCAGCCCCAGGTGGTCATCGCCCGATAGTCTTCGGGCACCGCCACCTCAATCACGCGCAGAAACACCTCGTCCCCGCTCTCGCCCTGCAGAAGCGCGTAGGGCCGACCGGCGACCGCCGGTGCGCCCCAGCTTGCGGCGAGCACCTCCGACACCTCGCCACGCTCGACGATGTCGTAACGGAGATGCCGTCGGTAGAGGGCGGCCGTGGCCTCGACATCGCGGGCGCCGACAGTGGCGATCCTGATCTTCTGCATGTTCGGTGTCGCGTCCTCTGCGTGGCTGGCGTGGCTCCCCGTGAGCCCCAGGGTGACGACAAGGGACACACCGAGCATGAGTGCCCGCAAGACACGAAAGCCCATGTCCGTTCTCCCTCGAGATGACGTGCGGGCCCAGTATAAAAGAGTTCACGGCCAGACGAGCGGACAGTCGCCCTGGACTTGTCCACCTCAGACCTGGAACAGCCGCCAGACGACAAACCCGAGCGCCAGAAACGGCAGCGCCCGACCGATCACGTAGATCCGGTATTCCCACCAACGGCTTTTCGCGCCCAGCGCATAAGCGATCCGGGGGCGCGGCACGAACCAGCAGAACAGCCCCGCCCCGAGCACCCCGGAGGTCACCACCACGTTGGTCCCGCCGAACTGGTCCATGAAATCCAGAAACGGCATGCCCATGACGCTGAGTTCCACCGGGCTGAAACTCAGCGCCGAGGGTACGCCGAGAAACAGCATCAGCACACCGACAGCGAGCACCGCACGCCGGTCGGACATCCGGAATTCCTCGGCGACGGCAGCGATGATGACCTTGAGCCCGGCCAGGCATGAGCTGAAGGCCGCCAGGAAAAACAGCGAAAAGAACCCGATGGCAAGCCAGGCACCCTGCGCCATCTCCTCGAACACCCGCGGCAGCGTGTCGAACGCCAGCTGGCTCCCGGTGCCCGGGTCGAAGCCGTAGGTGAACACGAACGGAAAGATCATCCAGCCGGCCAGCAGCGCAATGGAGGTCTCGGTGCCGGCGACGATCAGGCTGGCACGCGGCACGTGCGTCCGCCGCGGGATGTAGCTGCCGTAGGTCACCAGGTAGCCCTGACCGATCGCCAGCGTATAGAAGGCCTGACCGAACGCGAAGAACCAGAGCGTGGGGCTGGTCAGCCGGCTGAAGTCGGCATCGAGCATGAAACTCCGTGCCTCGCTCCAGCCGTCCATCCGCGTGGCATAGACCACGATACCGATGATCATCAGCACCAGCACGGGCATCAGGACTTTGGAGAATTTCTCGATCGCCTGTACGCCGCGGATCAGCACGAGGGTGGCCAGCAGCGTCACCGCGAAGAAATACCACAGTGAGTTGTAGCCGCGGGTGAACTCGTCGAAGGGTTCTACCGCAAGCCGTGCCGCCGAGACGGCATAGCCCAGCGTCCAGCCGGTAATGACCAGGTAGTAGCTGGTGATCCCCACCGTCAGCAGCACCACGAACCAGCCATAGACCGTGCCGAAACGGTTGACCTGGCGAAAGGTGCCGACCACGCTGCCCTGAGCGAGCCGGCCGGCGCCGACTTCGAGCATCATGATCGGCAGCGCGGCGACCACCAGCGCCACCAGATAGGCGATGATGAAGGCGGCGCCGCCGTTCTCGCCCACCATGTACGGAAAACGCCAGAGATTGCCGAGCCCGACGGCCGCCGCAGCCATCGAAAACACGAAGGCGGGCTCGGAAGACCATTGCGCCCTCTCGTCTCTCATTGTTACAGCGTAACAAGTGGGCGGCAGATCACAAGCGCCGCCGGCATCAGCGCGAGCGCGGGCCATCGATTCAGCCTATCGAGTCGATAGAGACCGGCAGTTGGACCCACCACAAGTACAGGCGTATTTTGAAACACGCACGTAACGTGCGCCATATCAGGGGAGAAGCCAAAATGCACAAATTAGCCACGTCCTGTGTCGTGGCCTGCCTGCTCGCGCTGTCACCGGGACTATCCGGCGCAGCGCCTGCGGGCGGCCAGGCCAAATCACCACAGTTCTGGTGGCCGGATCAGCTCGATCTCACGCCACTGCGACAACACTCACCTCGCTCCAATCCTTACGGCGAAGACTTCGATTACGCTGAGGCCTTCAACCGCCTGGATCTCGCCGCGGTCAAAAAAGATCTCGAAGAACTGATGACGAGCTCGCAGGACTGGTGGCCGGCCGACTTCGGTCACTATGGTCCCTTCTTCATCCGCATGGCCTGGCACAGCGCCGGCACTTACCGGATTTTCGACGGTCGCGGGGGGGCCCGTGGCGGTCAGCAGCGTTTTGAACCGCTGAACAGCTGGCCGGATAACGTCAATCTTGATCGCGCGCGACGTCTGCTGTGGCCCATCAAGCAGAAATATGGCCGCAGCCTCTCATGGGCTGATCTGATGGTGCTGACCGGCAACGTCGCGCTGGAATCGATGGGCTTCGAGACCTACGGTTTCGCCGGGGGACGCGCCGACGACTGGGAGCCCGATCTGGTCTATTGGGGGCCTGAAAGCGAGTTCCTGGGCGACGAGCGCTACAGCGGTGACCGCGAGCTCGAGCGGCCGCTGGCGGCGGTACAGATGGGACTGATCTACGTCAATCCCGAGGGACCTAACGGGGTACCCGACCCGCTGCTAGCCGCCAAGGACATCCGCGACACCTTCGCCCGCATGGCCATGAACGACGAGGAAACCGTGGCACTGATCGCGGGCGGCCACACCTTCGGCAAGGCGCACGGCGCAGTCGATCCGGGTGAGTGCCTTGGTCCGGAGCCGGCGGCAGCCGGGGTCGAGGAACAGGGTTTCGGCTGGGTGAACCGCTGCGGCACCGGCAAGGGTGCTGACACCTTCACCAGCGGTCTCGAAGGGGCATGGTCAGTGAATCCGATTGCCTGGACCACCCAGTATCTCGACAACCTGTTCGCCTTCGAGTGGGTGCAGACCCGAAGCCCGGCCGGCGCGATCCAGTGGATTCCGGCGGATGACCAGGCGGCGAACCTGGTGCCGGATGCCCATGACCCGGACAAGCGTCACGCACCGATCATGTTCACCACCGACCTGTCGCTGAAGGAAGACCCCGCCTACCGGGAAATCGCCCTGCGCTTCAAGGAGAATCCGGACGAATATGCCGATGCCTTCGCCCGCGCATGGTTCAAGCTGACGCATCGCGACATGGGGCCCCGTTCGCGCTATCTCGGCCCCGAGGTGCCTGCGGCAGAACTGCTGTGGCAGGACCCAGTGCCGCCGGTCGATCATCCGCTGATCAACCAGCGCGACATCGCGACGCTCAAGGCACGGGTTCTGGACTCCGACCTGACTGTGCCCGAACTGATCCGCACCGCGTGGGCCTCCGCCTCGACCTTCCGCAACAGCGACCTGCGCGGCGGCGCCAACGGCGCGCGGATCCGGCTGGCACCGCAGATCGACTGGGAAGCCAACAACCCCGAAGAACTCACCAGGGTCCTCGCTGAACTCGAGCGTATCCAGAGGGAGTTCAACGCTGCGCAGCGACGCGGCAAGCGGGTGTCGATGGCCGACCTGATCGTGCTCGGCGGGGCGGCGGCGATCGAGCAGGCGGCACGGGACGCCGGTCACTCGATCGAGGTTCCGTTCACGCCCGGGCGCACCGATGCCTCGGAGGCGCAGACCGACGTCGAGTCCTTCGCGGTCCTTGAGCCCACAGCCGACGGATTCCGCAACTACTTCGACATCGGCAACCGCCGCTCGCCCGCCACACTGCTGGTCGATCGGGCTGCGCTGCTGACGCTGACGGTGCCTGAGATGACAGTGCTGGTCGGGGGGCTCCGAGCGCTGAACGCCAACACCGGTGGGGTCAGCCATGGCGTACTCACCGAGCGTGCCGGTACGCTGAGCAATGACTTTTTCGTCAACCTGCTCGACATGTCGACCCAGTGGACGCAGTCCGCAGACACCGTAGGCCTCTACGAGGGTCACGATCGGCACAGCGGTGAACTGCGCTGGACAGCCACACCGGTGGATCTGATCTTCGGGTCGAACACCGAACTGCGGGCCGTCGCCGAGGCCTATGCCGCGGATGACGCCCGGGAGCTGTTCGTCGAGCACTTCGTCCAGGCGTGGACCAAGGTGATGAATCTCGATCGCTGATCGGGATCCATGGCCGGGCGCCCACCGCTGGCGGCGGGCAAACCACGAACGGCGACGCGCAAGCGTCGCCGTTTTTCATTTCAGCCACCGAGCATAGGTCCCTAGGGTCACCGTCCCAGCGAAGTGTTTCCGGAAGGTTAAAGTTTGGCCGGTTACCGCCGATACGCGACATCAAGTTCCTGGCCCGGGCTGCTGATGGCAGTTTCGGATCACCCTGGAACAACTCCAAGGGACAGGCGATATGAAGACTCTTCTGCAGCGATTGAATCTCGGCCTACGTGGCAAGTTGATGGCGGCCGTTGGCCTGAGCCTCGGCCTGATTGTGGCCGCCGCCATGATCGGTCAGGGTGTCGCCTGGTCTGAACTGAGCGCCGAGCAGCCCCCAGCGGTGCGGATCGACAACCAGGTCAAGGCGATGGAGCTGGATTTCCGCTTTCAGGTCCAGGAATGGAAAAACCTGCTCCTACGGGGCGCGGAGCCCGCCCAATACCAGCGGTTCCTGAGCGCGTTCGAGGCACGAGAGTCGGCTGTTCGCCAATCCGGACTTGACCTGCTGACGCAGCTCGAGAATCTGCAGGCCCAGGAGCTGCTGACCCAGTTCATGGCCGCCCATGAGTCGATGGGAACGGGCTACCGCAATGCGCTGGCGGAATTCGAAGCAGCCGGCTTCGACCCCGTCGCCGGTGACCGCGCCGTCGCTGGCATGGATCGCGCACCCGGCCAGCAACTGGGTGCGCTGTCCGAGCTTACCGCCACACTCGCCACCGAACAGGTCGTCGGCACCTCGATCTCCGTCAGGCGAATCATCATGTTCAGTCTGATACTGATCGCTGTGCTGGTGGTCGCGACGCTCGTCGGCCTGTCCATGTGGATCAACCGGGGCGTGGTCGGTCCTGTACGCGATGTGGTTGATGCTGCTCAGCGAGTCGCCCGCGGTGACTTCACCCTCGCGGAGTCGCGCGAGCGCCGCGACGAGATCGGCGAACTCGACCAGGCCATGCGCGATATGGTCCGTACACTCGACCGGTTCAGCAATGCCCAGCAGACGCTGGCAGAGCAGCATGATCAAGGGATGATCAGTGAGCGTCTGGATGAGGCAGCTTTCTCGGGCGCCTACAGCGCACTGGCACGGCGGGTGAACGAGCTCGTCGCCAGTCATCTGACGGTGCAGACCAGGATGGCCGAGGTGGCTGCAGCCTATGCCCAGGGCGACTTCAGCGCACAGATGGAGCCGCTGCCTGGTGAGAAGGCACGGATCACTGAAGCCATGAATACCGTACGCGACAATCTGGGCGCCATGAAGGAAGACATCCTGACACTTTCTGCCGCCGCCGGACGCGGTGATTTTTCGGCCCGCGGCGACGCGGAGCGCTATCGCTTCGCCTTCCGAGAGATGGTCGAGGCGCTGAACAGCCTGATGGAACAGGGCGATGCAGGACTGAGCGATGTCGGGCGGGTACTCGGCGCTCTGGCCGAGGGGGACCTGTCGCAGAAAGTCGATCGTCACTACGAGGGTGCTTTCGGGCGCCTGGCCGCTGATGCCAACCGCACCGTGGCGCAGCTTGCCGTGCTGATCGGCGGGATTCAGGACACTGCAGAGTCCGTGCGTGCCGCAGCACGGGAAATCGCTGCCGGCAACACCAATCTTTCCCAACGGACGGAAGAGCAGGCCGCCAGCCTCGAGGAAACCGCGTCGAGCATGGAGGAAATGACCTCCACAGTCAGCCAGAATGCCGACAACGCCCGCCAAGCCAACCAGCTCGCCCGAAGCACACACGATGTGGCGGGCGCAGGCGGACAGAAAGTCCGCGAAGTGGTGCAATCCATGACGGCCATCACCGAGAGCGCCCGCAAAATCGAAAACATTATCAGCGTGATCGATGGCATCGCCTTCCAGACCAACATCCTCGCACTCAACGCTGCGGTGGAGGCTGCCCGCGCCGGCGAGCAGGGCCGGGGCTTTGCCGTTGTCGCGAGCGAGGTGCGAACACTGGCTCAACGCTCAGCGCAGGCGGCCAAGGAAATCAAGGCCCTGATCGGCGAGTCGGTGGGCAGCGTGGAGGCGGGCAACGCACTGGTATCGGAGGCTGGCGAAACAATGAACGAGATCGTCACTTCCATCAAACGCGTCACTGACATCATGAGCGAAATCTCGGCGGCCTCCGACGAACAGCGCCAAGGCATCGAGCAGGTCAATACGACCGTCTCTCAGCTCGACGAGATGACACAGCAGAACGCCGCCCTGGTAGAACAGGCCACAGCGGCCGCCGGTGCTCTCGAACAGCAGGCCAACCAGCTCGGACAGTCGGTCAGCGTATTCAGGCTGCGCGCGGCAACGAGGCAGCCAGTACCGGACCGCTCGGCGCTCGATGGTCGCACGCCGGCTATGCCGAGCGTGGCCACCGCCGACGCGTTCGCTGACGAGATGCTCGCGCCGCTCGCAAGCTGAGACAGCGCGCGCTAGAGGAACACATCGCCACCATTGGGACTGATGCACTGCCCCTGATAGTGACGGGCGTCTTCGCTGGCAAGAAAGACATAGCTCGGCACGATGTCGTCGACCTCTGCCAGCCGGCCCAGCGGAATCCCCGCGCGGATGGCCTCCAGCACGTCCTCCGGAACATCCTCCAGCATCGGTGTACGGGTCGCGCCGGGCGCGACACAGTTGGCGGTGACGCCGGAGCTGCCGAGCTCGAGGGCCAGCGTGCGCGTGAACGACAGAATCGCCCCCTTGGCCGCGGTGTAGTGCGCGAAGCCTGGCGCGCCCTTGTAGGCGAGTTGCGAGGCGGTATTGATGATTCGGCCGCTGCCACGTTCAAGCATCTGCCCCAGCAGTGCGCGCGTCACCAGGAACGTCCCGCGCAGGTGGACGCCGAGCACCCGGTCCCAGTCCGCCACCGTGATGTCCTGGACCGACGCACTCGCCGCGACCCCGGCGTTATTGACCAGCAGATCGACCCGGCCGAACTGCTCGAGTACAGCCTGCGTCATCGCCGCGACGGCTGCCTCATCGCTGACATCCGCCTGGCAGGCGAGCGCACGGCGACCGAGCTGCTCGATCTCGCTGCACAGAGCGGCCGCCGCCGCGGCCTCGGCGTCGGAGGGATGATTGACGATGACGTCCGCGCCCTCGCGCGCGAAGGCCAGCGCGACACCACGGCCTATCCCGGAACTGCTGCCCGTGACCAGTGCCACCCGATCGGCGAGTCTCATCATCCTGATTCCTCCAAGCGTATGCCCCGTAAACAGTATAGGCGGCTGGCCGTCCACGCAGGGCTGGGTTAGCGTATTGCCATGTCCCCGAGCCACGCCTCCCGGGTTGATCCCCTGCGCCGGCACCCCCGCCGAGCCCTCTCGCGGTGCTGCCCGCCATGAGACGGCGTCCCGCCTGGTGTCGGGACCGCACACTGCGGATGGCCAGCCGGGCGAGTGCGGCCCTGGCCAGCCTGATCCTCGCGACAGCGACGCTGGCCGAGGAGAAGTCGACCGGTCGGGCGCTGGACAGCGACGACAATCGGCTCGCCACCCTGGTGGCGACCGCGCCAGAACTGCCGGCTGACGCACGTCTCGAGCTGGCCGGTATGATTGTCGAGGCCGCGCTGATCGCCTACGAGCAGGAGCTCGAGACCGTCCGCGAAGACCTGCAGCGCGAGGGAGGCGATCCGGAAAGACTCACCCGCTGGTACCGCGCCACCGCACCCCTCGTGGCCGGGCTGCGCGCCGCCCAGGCGCAGATTCCTGTCGCCCGACATCTCAACCTGCACGCTGATCGACAGGGGCAGGTGCTGCTGCTGATCGACGGGGAGGCGCTGTGGATGAGTTGGCCGCGACCCTCGGCACAGCGCAGGTTGGAGCGGGAACTTGTGGAAGCCTTTTGCCAGCGCCACGACTGCCCCGGCCGGGATCGCGCTGATTCCGGCGAGCGCCGGGCGGGGACTCCGGCCGTGCCGGATGCCCCGCTGACCGGGCAATGGGCGCTGGCCCAGCATGCCGCCCCGGCCTGGACCACGACCGCGGGGGTCCGTTGCGAGTTCAGTGAGCTTGCCGGTCGCGCCGAGAAAGAGGCGGTATGCCGGGCGCTGATCGGGGAACTGGAAACCCTGGTCACCGCGCTACGTCGGGCCCTTCGACGGGGCGAGCAGATCGAGTGGCCGCACGTGCGAATCGCCCACGCCCTGCCCGCGGGAGAATCGGCGCTGGTGGTCAATGCCGGGAGAGATTATCTGGCGGTGGTCACGCCGCATCTCATCCGCGAACCTGTCGACTGGTCGGAAATACAGCACTGGCTGCAAGCGCGAGTCGAGGGCCGGCCGGCACTGGCGACCGTTCGCCGCGCCGTGGAACCCTGATCGCGCCCGCGATAGAGTGTGGCACCGCCGCCTGTGTTCATCCCCCACCAAGGGTCTGAAGTCTCGCCCGGAGTCGCCGTCATGAGCTGTCACACTGTTGCACGCCATCGCCTGTTCGTTGTTGGCCTGGCCCTGCTCGTCACCGCCTGCGCCACGCCTCCGGCGCCGACCGATCGCCAAGACACCGTCGTCGCGCCAACGGCGACGACCGCAGCCGTGCCTGCCGCCGAAGAACTGTCCATTGCGGAGATCCAGGCGCAGATGGCGGCCGGCGAACTCACGGCCAGAACGCTGGTCGAGGCCTTTCTCCAGCGCATCGACGCCATCGACCGCACCGGTCCCACATTGAACTCGATCATCGAACTCAACCCGGACGCCCGGCTCGAAGCCGCACGTCTCGACGAGGAACGCGCCGCCGGCCGCCTCCGCGGACCCCTGCATGGTGTCCCCGTCCTGCTCAAGGACAACATTGATGCGGTCGGGATGGCGAACTCGGCCGGTTCGCTGGCCCTCGCCAGTCACCGCCCGGCCGAGGACGCCTTCCTCGTCGCGCGCCTGCGCGAGGCCGGGGCGATCATCCTCGGCAAGGCCAACCTCAGCGAGTGGGCCAACTTCCGCTCCACACGCTCGACCAGCGGCTGGAGCAGCCGCGGCGGCCAGACCCGCAATCCCTACATGCTGGATCGCAATCCCTGCGGCTCGAGCGCCGGCAGTGCCACGGCGGTGGCGGCAAATCTCGTCACGGTCTCGGTCGGGACCGAGACCGACGGCAGTATCATGTGTCCGGCGGCAGTGACCGGTCTGGTCGGCATCAAGCCCACGCTTGGCCTGGTCAGCCGCCAGGGCATCATCCCGATCGCCATCAGTCAGGACACCGCCGGTCCCATGGCGCGCACGGTAGCCGATGCCGCCGCCCTGCTGGGTGCCATGGCCGGCGCCGACCCGCGTGACCCCGAAGGCATTGCAGCCGCCGCGCATATCCAGCGCGATTACACCGGTTACCTGCGGGCCGATGGCCTGGCCGGCGCGCGCATCGGCGTGGTCCGCGAAACCTTCGGTTTTCATCCTGGAGTCGATGCGGTGCTCGAGTCGGCGCTGACGACCTTGCAGGCCGCAGGTGCCGAACTCGTCGATCCGGTGGAGATCGCGACACACGAGCAATACCGTGAAGCCGAGTATGCCGTGCTGCTGCACGAGTTCCGCCGGGGCCTGAACGCCTATCTGGCGGAGCACGACACACCGATCGCCAGCCTGGCCGAGCTCATCGAGTTCAACCGGGCGCATGCCGAAGAGGTGATGCCGTGGTTCGGCCAGGACATCCTCGAGCTGGCGGAATCGGTGGGCAACGCCGAAACTGACGCGGATTACCTTGAGGCGCTCGAGACCGCAAAGCGGCTGGCGCGGGTCGAGGGCCTGGAAGCGACGCTCGCGGCCCATGAGCTGGACGTGCTGCTGACCGCGGCCGTGGGGCCGGCCTGGCCGACCGACCCGATCAACGGCGACCACTTCCTCGGCGCCGGTTACTCGCTCGCCGCCGTCGCCGGCACGCCCAGTCTCACCGTGCCGGCGGGGACGGTCGCCGGGTTGCCGGTAGGCCTGGTCTTCATGGGGCCGGCATGGAGTGAGGGCCGGCTGATCGAGCTGGCCCATGCCTTCGAGCAGCGTCACCAGGCACGCCGGCCGCCGGCGCTGAAGCCCACGTTACCGATCCCCTGACGACACACCGGTCCTGGCCGAACTCCCGCGCACACGCCCAGGGCAGTCGGCCGACAGGTCAGCGCATCAGCAGCGTCGGGATGCTTGCCGAACGCAACAGGTCGGCGGTCTTGCTGCCGAACAGCAGCGTGCGGATCGGCGAGTGACCGTACGCGCCCATCACCAGCATGTCGATATCCCGCTCCAGAATTGTCCTGGCGATGACGCTCTCGGGATCCCCCGGAATCATCTCGACGTGGGCCTCGAATCCACCAGCCTCCAGCCTCTCGCGGGCCCAGTGCAACTGACGCTCACCGTCGGCGCGCGACTTGCCGGACATCAGCACATGGATCGGCAGGCCTGTGAACAGGCTACCCTCGGCCACCATCTGCACGCCCTTGCGGGTCACTGCGCTGCCATCGAACGCGATCAGAACCTGGCGGGGCTCACGGAATGCCTGCGAGACGGTCAGAATGGGTTTATCCAGCGAGCGCACCATGCTCTCGACATGGCGTCCCAGGTCACGCTGCGTGATCTCGGCGGACTCTCCCCTACGCCCAAGCACGAACAGCTCGACATTCTGCTGCTGCTCCTGCAGCGTCTGCAGCAGTTCACCATGGCGCTGCCGGATATCGGCGGTCTGCACACCGGCGGCCATGGCCCGCTCGCGCAACCCGGTCAGGAACAGCCGTCCCTGCTCACGGGCCGAGCGACTGCGCGCCTCGTCCGCCTCCGAGAGCGTGTTGAGCAATGCCTCGCGGGTATCGATCCCCAGGGCACCACTGCGATCCCGGACGGCGGGGTTCCCTTCCTGACGGTCGATGATGTGCAGGAATTCCAGCGGCAGCTTGAGGCGCATGGCCGCCCAGGAGGCGTAGTCGGCGACGAACTCGGCAAAGCGCGACTGATCGACACAGGCGAGAATTCTGTCTTCGGTCTCCATGCCGGCGCCCTCAGTGACCGGCAGCCGGGTCGGCATCAGGGTCGGACAGCTTGTCGACAATGGTGGCGCTGGCTTCATCCATACCGATCACCTCGACGTCGGTACCCTCACGCTGGAACTTGTTGACCACCCGATCAAGCGCCCCGACCGCGGTGAGATCCCAGATCTGTGCACGGCTGACATCGATCCGGACTTTCTCGATGACCTCCCGGAAATCGAAGGAATTCACGAATCGCTCTGCCGAGGCGAAAAACAGCTGCCCGGTCACCGTGTACTGGCGCACCCGACCCTCATCCACGGCAATCGAGCGGACGACGAAGCGTTGACCGACCTTGTGGGCGAAGAAAAACCCTGACAACAACACACCGGTGAGCACGCCCTTGGCCAGATCGTGGGTCGCCACCGTCACGATCACGGTGGCGATCATGACGATACTCGAGCTTTTCGGGTGTTCCCGGAGATCGCGTATCGAGCGCCAGTTGAAGGTGCCGATCGACACCATGATCATGACGGCCACCAGCGCCGCCATCGGGATCTGCGCCACCCACCGGTCGGCGAACACCACCATCAGCAACAGAAAAACGCCGGCGGCCAGCGAGGAGAGTCGGCCGCGCCCCCCGGACTTCACGTTGATCACCGACTGGCCGATCATCGCGCAACCGGCCATGCCGCCCAGGAAACCGGAACCGATATTGGCGATGCCCTGCCCGACACACTCACGGTGCTTGTTGCTGGAGGTGTCCGTCAGGTCATCGACGATCGCTGCGGTCATCATCGACTCCAGCAGACCGACCACTGCCAGGGTGGCCGACACCGGGAGGATGATCATCAGCGTGTCGAGAGTCAGGGGCACATCCGGCAGCAGGAACACCGGCAGCGTGTCCGGCAGGGTGCCCATACTGCCGACCGTGCGGATGTCGAGTCCCATCGCGATCGACACCCCGGTCAGGACCACGATGGCGACCAGCGGTGAAGGAATCGCCCGGGTCAGCCGCGGCAACAGGTAAATGATGGCGAGGCCTGCGCCGGTCATGGCATAGACCTGCCAGCTCACGTTGGTCAACTCGGGAAGCTGGGCGAGAAAGATCAGGATGGCCAGCGCATTGACGAAACCGGTGATCACCGAGCGCGAGACGAAACGCATCAACGTCGCAAGCCGCACCCAGCCGGCGATGATCTGCAGGATGCCGGTGAGGATGGTGGCTGCGAGCAGGTACTCCAAGCCATGATCGCGCACCAGCGTGACCATGAGCAGGGCCATGGCACCGGTTGCCGCGGAGATCATGCCGGGCCGACCGCCGGTGAACGCAATCACCGTGGCGATGCAGAAGGCGGCATACAGCCCGACCTTGGGATCCACACCGGCGATGATCGAGAAGGCGATCGCCTCGGGAATCAGCGCCAGCGCGACCACCAGGCCGGCGAGCAGGTCATTGCGGGCGTTCGACAGCCAGTCCTGTCGTAGTGTCTTGAGCATAGGGGGCCCGAGGCGCCTGGGGAAGCAGGCCTCGTCGCGGACCCGGCGCGCGCACGTTAACATGAAACGTTGGCAACCGCCCGCCGACGTCGCGCTGGTGGCTCAGAACGAGGTGATCACCCCCGCCATGGTCGCCGTCATGAGCGTGGCGAGCGTACCGCCGAGCACGGCCCGCAGACCAAAACGGGCAAGATCGGCCCGGCGGTCGGGCGCGATGCCGCCAATGCCACCGATCTGGATGGCGATCGAGGCGAAGTTGGCAAAGCCACAGAGCGCATAAGTGGCGATCAGCAGTCCCCGCTCGCTCAAGTCATCGGCCACCTGCGCAAGCTGCACATAGGCCACGAACTCGTTGGCGACAACTTTCTGGCCGATCAGCGAGCCGACCGCTGGGGCGTCATTCCAGGGCACCCCCGTGAGCCAGGCCAGGGGCGACAGCAGATAGCCGAGTAACAGCGCGAGGTCAGTCTCGACCACGGCGCCGTGCCGCCCGGACAACCAGCTGCTGAGTCCGGTCAGTTCGCCCAACCAGACCAGCGGGAAATTAATCAGGGCGATCAGGGCGAGAAATGCCAGCAGCATACCCCCCACGTTAAGCGCCAGGCGGACCCCGTCTCCCGCGCCGACCGCGGCCGCCTCGATCACATTGGTGGTGGTGCGCTCAGCCTCCCTCGGCGCCCCCTGTCCAAGGGTCAGTGGCCGTTCTGTCTCGGGCATGAGCAGCTTGGCCACCACCAGGGCGGCAGGCGCCGCCATCACGCTGGCTGACAGCAGATGCTTGGCGTAGAAGGCCTGCGCTGCCGGATCGCCGCCCCCGAGCAGCACCACGTACGCCGCCATCACCCCACCGGCAATAGTGGCCATACCGCCCACCATCAGCGTCATCAGCTCCGAGTGCGTCATGCTCGAGATGTACGGCCGCACGACCAGCGGTGCCTCGGTCTGGCCGACGAAGACATTGGCGCTCACGGCCAGCGTCTCGGCGCCGGAGACGCGCATCACCCGGGTGATTGCCCAGCTCATGGCGCGCACGATCCGCTGCATGACCCCGAGGTGATAGAGCACGCTCATCAGCGCAGCGAAAAACACGATGGTCGGAAGCACCTGCAGCGCGAAGACAAAGCCGAACTGCTCGACGTCAACGAAGTCGCCGAAGATGAAGGTCGCACCTTCACGACTGAACGAAATCACCCGCACGAAACCGCGGCCCAGCGCATCGAACAGCGTCGTACCAAAGGGCGTCAGCAGGACGAACAAGGCCAGGCCGAGCTGCAGGGCCAGGCCGGTGCCGATCAGCCGCCAGTCGACGGCGTGGCGATGACTGGAGCAGGCCCAGGCGATCCCGATCAGCACCGCCATACCGAAAATGCCGAAAGCGATCGTCGTCAACACGCCTTGAGCCCGATCTCGCGCAGGCGCTCCTGGAGATAATCGTGCGCGGAGACCTCAGGCGAAAGCATCACTTCGGGCCGGGGATGCAGGAACATCGGCATCGAATAGCGCGACCGGTTGTCGCTGACAGGCGGATTGACGACCCGGTGCTCGGTCGAGGGAAACCAGCCGCCCGAGGCCAGCTGCAGCATGTCGCCGACATTGACCGTGATCATGCCGGCGTCGCAGGGCACGGCGTGCCAGCGCCCATGACGGTCGCGGGCCTCGAGACCGGGCTCGCTGCCGGAGAGCAGCAGGGTGATGAGGTTGATGTCCGCATGGGCCGCCGCGCGCTCGGCGCCGGGCTCGATCGTCGTGTCGAGTGGTGGGTAGTGCAGGATGCGCAGCAGGTTCTGCCGACTGCCCTCGAGCATCGCCACCAGCGGGGCGCTGTAGCCGGCGCGCACCTCTGCAGGGCTGCCCGCATCGATCCAGCCCAGCAACACGCGACCGAAATCGACCAGGGCCTCATAGGCTCGCCAGGTCACCGCCGCGACCGCCGGCGGCAGGGCGGCCTGAGGATAGACGTGATAGAACTCCTTCAGATCCTTCACGGTCCGCCCGCGGGCGTTCTCCGAACCGAGCGGGAAATAGCCTGTCTGGCTCTCGACATCGCGAGTCCAGGCAACCTTGTCCTCGGCGGCAAAAAACGCCGCCCATGCCGCATAGAGCTCCTCGATGAGACCGGTCTCGAGCGGGTGACCGGTCAGCACGGCGAAGCCTGTTTCGCGCAGGGAGGTGACAAAGCGCCGCGGAGCGTCCGCATCGCGACAATCGACGGTGGCGATCGTAAACATGGAAACGGACTTCAGGCGTTGGCAGGGCCGCAATCAGCAACGCTTAACGTTAGCATGAAAACCCGCTTCACCGCCGCTGCCTCCACGCCTGTCAGCACCTGCACCTCAGGACCGCCAGCGGTGCTCCGCCGGGTCTGTCCTCGGGCCTCGCCGTCCTGTATCACCTCCAGCGCCATCCGCTCACCGCGAAAGTACTCGGGATGACTGAGCGCGATCAGCGCACTGGGATCGTGCAGGTGACAGCCGGGTATCCCGACGGCCTGCTCGTAAAAGGCGATATAGAATTGCGCGGCCTGGGCCAGGAAGCCGCCCACCCGTGGCGCCCGCTGCGCGATCTGCGCGAAGTCCTCGCGAGTGCACATCACCTGCGTGGTCACGTCCAAGCCGACCAGCGTGACGGGCCAGGACGCCGACAGCACCGCGGCGGCTGCCACCGGGTCGGCCCAGAGGTTGTACTCGGCCTGCGTCGTGATATTGCCGGGAACGCCCACCGCACCGCCCATCAGCACGACCTCGGCGACCTGCGTGGCGAGCTCGGGCGCGTGTGCCAGCGCGAGCGCCAGATTGGTCAACGGCCCGATAGCGCAGAGCGTGATCTCGCCCGGACGGGCCGCGACCTCGTCGCGAATGAGCTGCCAGGCCGGGCGTGGATCGGGCGCGTGCCGTGGCTCGAACACAGGCGTCTCGCCCAGCCCCTCGGGGCCGTGCACGAAATCCGCCTCCCGCCTCGGCAGGCCGTTGAGCGGGGCCTCGGCACCGCGGGCCACCGGAACAGGCAGCGCCGCCCCGGCCAGCTCCAGCAGACCCAGCGCATTGCGGGTGCTTCGCTCGACTGAGACATTGCCGTGCACGGTGGTGACAGCACGCAACTCGAATGCCGGACAGTTGAGCGCGTAGACCAGTGCCAGCGCATCGTCCACGCCGGGGTCGGTGTCGATGATGATCGATCGGCGCATCAGTCGTGCTCGCGGGCCGCAGCCATGAACGACAGGACCTCGGCGCGGGTCGGGATGGCATCGGCCGCACCGGGCCGGGTGACCTGCAGCGCGGCCGCAGCCGCGGCCTCGCGCATGGCTCCGGGGGCATCGCACCCCCGCGCCAGCGCGGCAACGAGATAGCCCAGAAACACATCCCCCGCGCCGGTGCTGTCCTGCGCCGTGACCGACCAGGCCGGGGTGTCCAGAACCTCATCCCTGGCATGCAGGCGCGCACCAGCCGCGCCGGCGGTCACGAGCGTCATCGGCACACCCAGCGCCGCAGGTTCGCGGCCGAGATGTGCGCTCAGCTGCATCGCCTCGATGGCGTTGACCGCGAGCAGACCGACATGTGGCAGCACCGAGGCTGCGGCGGCAGGCACGAAGGGGGCTGCGCTGTAGACCACTGTCAGACCGAGCTCGCAGCCGAGCGCAGCGGTGGCGGTGACCGCGCTGGTCTCGTTCTGCAGTACCAGCCAGTCGCCCCGGCGGGCACCGGCCAGCGAGCGACGCACCGACTCGAGCGCCAGACGATGATTCGCACCGGCATGCAGCACGATACGGTTGTCGCCCCGGGCATCCACCTCGATACGCGCATGGCCCGTCGTCCCCTCCAGCACGTCGATGCCGGCGATGGCGATACCCTCAGCCGCCAGCCGCTCGCACACCCACGCGCCGTCGGCACCGACCGCGCCGATCATATGCACCCTGGCGCCGGCGCGGGCCGCAGCGATCGCCTGGTTGGCACCCTTGCCACCCAGGCTGGCAGCGTAATCGAGCGCATGCAGGGTCTCGCCCGCTTTCGGCAGCCTCGACAGGCGGTAGACATGGTCGATATTGATCGACCCGACGACGTAGAGAGTAGCTTGGGACATGCATTGGCCCTGCAGGCGGCTGGCGACCGGACGACGCGGATAGGGTACCCTTTTATCCTGCACTGGCATGAGAGGGTTGCCATGAGTACGCTGAGGCTTGAGGTCAACGGCCAGGACCACATACTGGAAAATGTCCCGGACGACATGCCGCTGTTATGGGTCCTGCGTGACCGGCTCGGCCTGGTCGGCACCCGCTACGGCTGCGGAATCGCTGAATGCGGCGCCTGTACCGTGCATCTCGGGGGCTCGCCGGTGCGTGCCTGCCAGGTGCCCGCACGCGCGGCAGCCGGCCAGCCCGTGACCACCATCGAGGGCCTCGCACAGCCAGATGGGACCCTGCATCCGCTGCAGCAGGCGTGGATCGACCATGACGTGGCCCAGTGCGGCTACTGCCAGAGCGGTCAGCTGATGAGCGCGGCGGCCCTGCTGGCCCGTCATCAGGCGCCCAGCGACGCTGACATCGACGCCGCCATGGCCGGTAATCTCTGCCGCTGCGGCACCTACCTGCGTATCCGCCGCGCGATCCATGACGCGGCCGGCAGGCGGCAGGCGATCGAGACATGAGCGCACCGGGGGTCGACAGGCACCGGGGCACGCGCAGTCTGCAGACGATCGCACAGGCGGTGCTGACACCGCCGGAGCGATGCCCGGGGCTCGCGGTCGCCCGCCTCGACCGGCGCGGCTTCCTGCAGCTGACCGGGCTTGCCGGCGGTGGCCTGATGCTGGCCTTCAGCCTGCGGCCCGCTGGTGCTGCGACAGACCCGGCAGGCGCGACAGCCGACAGGGACACTCTGGCCCCCAGCGCCTATCTGCGCATCTCGACGGCGGGCATCCTGATCCACGCCACCCAGCCCGAGTGTGGGCAGGGCGTAAAAACCGCGATGCCCATGATCATCGCCGAGGAACTGGACGCCGCCTGGTCGGATGTCGAGGTGCGCCAGTCGTGGATCAGCGAGGCGGACTTCGGGCGCCAGTTCGCCGGCGGCTCGACCGGCATCCCGCGCGTATGGCTACCGATGCGTCGCGCCGGCGCCGTGGCCCGAGCGATGCTGCTGGCGGCGGCGGCCGAGCGCTGGGGCGTCGCCGTCGAGGAATGCACCACGGCCAACAGCCATGTGCTGCATGCGTCGAGCGGTCGGCGCGCAGCCTATATCGCGCTGGCCGAAGCGGCCGCGCACCTGCCGGTGCCGGATCCGGACCACATCCCGCTGAAGTCGCGCGAGGCCTTCCGCCTGCTCGGCACCCGGATCACCGGTGTAGACAACACCGCCCTGGTCACCGGACAGCCGCTGTTCGGCAGCGATCAGCAGCTGCCTGACATGCTGCATGCAGCGTACGTGAAGTGTCCGGCGATCGGCGGCCGGGTGCGCAGCGCGAACCTCGACGTGATCCGTGCCCTGCCCGGCATCGAATCGGCCTTCATCCTGGAGGGCAATGGCGACCTGACCGAACTCAAACCCGGCATTGCCATCCTTGGCCGCGAGACCTGGGCGGTGATGCAGGCCCGTGAGGCCCTCGAGGTCGAGTGGGACGAGACCGGCGCGGCGCGGGATGACTGGGCGGAGACGCGGGCGCAGGCCCTGCGCCTGGCGGAGGCTGCCGGTGCCGAGCGGCTGGCAGCGCATGGTGATACGGCCAAGGCACTGGCCGAGGCGGCGACCACGGTCGAGGCGCTGTACAGCTACGCGTTCGTCGCGCACGCACAGCTGGAACCCCAGACCTGCACGGCCTGGTACCACGCCGACGAGGGGCGCATGGAACTGTGGGCGCCGACCCAGACGCCACAACGCGCCGTGAGCAATGTCGCCGGTCTGCTCGGTCTGGATGAAGCCGCGATCACCCTGCACCAGCTGCGCATGGGCGGTGGTTTCGGACGACGGCTGGTCAACGACCCGGTCTGCGAGGCGGCCGCGATCGCCTACCGGGTCGGCCGGCCGGTGAAGCTGCAGTGGACGCGGGAAGACGACATGCGTCACGACTACCTGCGCGCAGGGGGCTTCCATGCACTGAAGGGTGCTGTCGATCCCGAGGGGCGTGCGGTGGCCTGGCAGAACCACTTCATCACCTTCACGGCCGACGGACGCACTCCGGTGTTCGGTGGCCACCTGCAGCCAACCGAAGACCTGGGCCATCTCATCGCCAACTTTCGTCTGGAACGTACCCAGCTGCCGTGGCTGTCGCCCTGTGGCTTCTGGCGCGCGCCGGGTGCCAGCGTCTTCGCCTTCGCGCTGCAGGGCTTCCTGCACGAGCTTTCGACCGCCGCCGGGCGCGATCATCTCGAGTTTCTGCTCGAGATCCTCGGTGAGCCCCGCTGGCTGGAACCGGACAACACCTGGGCCCTGCATACCGGACGGGCCGCCGACGTGCTCAAGCTCGCCGCGGCGCAGGCCGGCTGGGGGCGCCCCCTGCCAGAGGGTCACGCGCTGGGGCTGGCGTTTTATTTCAGTCATGCCGCACACGTGGCACAGGTCGCGGAAGTCAGTGTCGAGGACGGGCAGCGCATTCGCGTACACGAGGTGACCGTCGCCTGCGATGTCGGCCAGATCGTCAACCTGAGCGGCGCCGAAAACCAGAGCGAGGGCTCGGTGATCGACGGGCTGAGCGCCATGGCCGGCCAGCAGCTCACCCACGAGCAGGGGCGCGTGCGCGAAAGCAACTTCGACCGCTATCCCCTGCTGCGCATGCCGCAGGCACCGCGTGTCCGCACGCACTTCATCCAGAGCGACTGGGCGCCGACCGGGCTGGGCGAGCCCGTGCTGCCGCCGGTCGCGCCGGCGGTCTGCAACGCCGTCTACACTGCCTGCGGCCGGCGCATCCGTCATCTGCCCATCAGTCAAGACGGTTTCACCCTGGTCTGATGCCATGCTCTGCCCTCTCGTGTGCCTGCTGATGCTTGCCTCGGGGCCTGCCGCCACGGACGCGCTGCTGCTCGATGACTTCACCGACGCGCAGCAGCGCTCGGCACTCGGCACCCGCTGGCAGGGCTTCACCGATGGCGTGATGGGCGGGCGCTCGGAGATCGAGGCCGGCTATGCCGACAGCGAGACCGGTCGCCACCTGTACATGCGCGGCCCGGTTCGCCTGGAGAACAATGGTGGCTTCATCCAAGTGCGCCTGCCGCTGACCCCCGACCGGGGCCTGTTCGATGCCTCGGCCTGGGACGGCATCGCGCTTGTCGTGCGCGGGCGTCCGGGGCCGTACTACCTGCATCTGCGCACCGCCGGCACGCCCAGGGTGTGGCAGTACTTCAGTGCGCCCGTGGCGGTCACCGCGGACTGGCAGCGCGTGGTGGTGCCCTTCTCCGCCTTCCGCGGCCAGTATCTGACGGCACCGCTGGACCGCGACCGCCTGCGTTCGATCGGCGTCGTGGCTTACGGCAAGGCGTTCGAGGCAGACCTGGAGCTCGCGCGGATCGAACTGGTCCGCATCGACCCGTAGGCCTGACCCTGTCCTGCAGGATCCGTGCAATCGGCGGCCCGCCCAAGAGGTCTTCTTCCCTGTGAGCATGCCCACGACAACACCGCGGCAGAGGAGGCGGCCCACCATCAGCCTGCTTGCCGCTGTCCTGATGAGCACAATTGTCGCGGGCGGGCCGACGCAGGCCGACACCCGGGACGAGGCTGCGTGGATGCGGGCCATCTTTGCGCCCTTCGAGACGCTGCTCGAGGCGCACCTGATCGAGCAACCCTTGCAGGACGGCGGCCTGGTGTCCGCGTTCGATTACGCCGGGGCACTCGCTGACCCGACCCTTCCGGCACGGCTCGAGCGTCAACGCCAGCGACTGGCCGCATTCGATCGGACTGCGCTCGACACTCGCGAACGCGCAGTCGCCTTCTGGATCAACGCCTACAACTACTTCATGGTCGACCACATCCTCTCGACACCCGCGCGCGACGGCCTGGTGGAGAGCGTGAGGGACTACGGCACGCTGTTCAATCCGTATCGGGTGTTTCGCCGGGCACAGTTCGAGGTCGGCGGACAACGTTTCAGTCTCGACGACATCGAAAAGGGGATTCTGCTGGGCGCGGAGTTTCGCGAGCGCGGCTGGAAGGATGCGAGGGTCCACTTCGCGGTGAATTGTGCATCGGTCGGCTGCCCACCGTTGCGCCGGGGGCTCTACCTGCCGGGCCAGCTCGACACGATGCTGGCGGAAACCACCCGGCACGCGCTGAACACACCACGACATCTGCGCATCGAGGGCGACACGCTGTACCTCTCGCGAGTGTTCGACTGGTACACGCAAGATTACGTCGAGGCGGCGGGCTCGGTGGAGGCCTTCATCGCCCGCCATGCCGACGACACGGTCGGCGCCGCGCTCGCGCAGGTTCAACGGTCGCGCCGCATCCCTTATGACTGGCGGCTCAATCGTCCCGAGAATTTTCCGGAGCTGGCTGAACGCCCCTAGGGCCTGTGAGTGACGCGACTGCGCAGCGGTGCTTCGGTCTCCGGAATGACCTCAACCTGAGCGCGCAACCTGCGGCCCCGTTGATTATCGATGGAGAATCAGTCTCTCCCTTCGGTAGCGGTTCCGGGTTCGTCGGCCTCCCCGGCGACTTCACTCCGCCGGCGAGGTTTGTCCGGGCCGTGGTGCTGACCGCGACGGTTCGCCTGAGCCATGCGGTTGGCGAACGTGCTGGCCTTGCCGCTGGCCTTTTCCTGCTCGAGCGCATTGACGAACTCGATGGTCGAGAGGGACCGAACCCGCCGGTGATGGTGTATCACAGCCTGGACGGCGATCGCGATCGCCAGGTACGTGCGGATCGTGTTCCGGGACAGGCCGGTTCGTCGCTCGACCTCTCGAATCGGCAGGCCGTCACGGTGGTGCCAGCGCCGAATGACACTCAATAAGTCCACGTCTATCACTCCTGAATAACTCCCGCCGTCCTGCGGCGGGGGAAGCGTTACCCATGGGTCAAATTTGGATGCAAACACCTGAGTCTAGTGGGTCACTATTGGCTGCAAATCAACACAGTGAGATCAGCGTGCAGCAGGACTGCCTGAAGCGAGCAGCCTTGACTTGTCAAGAATCGTCAAGTTACTCCGCCCGCATGAGTGCTATCAAGATCAGTTCCAAGGTGGATCAGCAGGTCTGGAACGAACTGCGGGCGATGGCCCATGAAAGTCACCAGAGTGTCTCCGGACTGCTGACCGAGGCGATCAGCGAATACCTGGCGCGCCGACGCGTGCGCCCGACGGTCATGGCGCACTTCGAGGACTCTATCGAGCAGAACCGGCGCCTCGGTGACTTGCTTGCCCGCTAGGGTCGCCTATCTTTCTGCCGACGAAGTGCTGGCCATACATGTCGAGCTGATCACCACCTTCGGCGGGGCAGGCGGCTTGCGCGATGGCGGGCTCCTGGAAAGCGTGCTGCATCGGCCACGGACCGGCTACTACGCCGACGTCGCGGAAATGGCCGCAGCCATGTTCGAGTCACTGCTGATGAATCATCCTTTCGTGGATGGCAACAAGCGTGTCGCCTTCTTCGCCACTGATGTGTTCCTGCGGCTCAACGGCTGGCGCCTGGTGGTCGACGCGGACGAAGCGCATGAGTTCCTCATTGGCTTGCTGGAAATCCAGCACTGCGAATTTGCTCGCCTGTTGCCGTGGATTCGTGATCACATCCATAGGCTCTGATGCCTGGCATAACCTGCAGGAACACGTCGGCGAGCAGCCGGCGCCTGCCAGCGAAAAGGTGCTTTATTCGGCTTATACTCACGTCATGGACAAGTTCGCCAGGCGTTATGCAGCAGCTTTGGGCGTCATCGCGGTGCTCCTGCTCGGGTGGTGGTTGCTGGCGCGCGACTCGCAAGTGGTGGCATTCAACGCGCTGCTGACGTCTGATCCCGTGGTCGGGTCCTACGTCTACCCGTTCAGAGTCGTCGAATTCGACGGTGGGGTCGCCGTCATGTCCAGCCCGAGAGCCGCCAACGTACCCGTGTTGCAATTCGTGCGCACCGCGCATCCCGAACTGCGTCATCGGCCCGTGGACGATCCCGCGGTGATGACCGCGCAGGAAGAGCTCGTGAGTGTCCAGGCACGGGCCGCGAGGATCGTACGCGACCAGCCGGATGTCGCGAGCGTCCGATGGCAGCTCGACGAACGCTGGTACGCTGAACGCGGCGTCAGAATCGAGCGCTGACGTCCTCGCCCGGACCGGGCGCCAGAGGCAGGCATGCTAAGCTCGGGGGGCATGAATACGTCCTCTCAGCCTGGTCGGCCGGATCGCCTGAGGGAACTGCACCCGCGATCTCTGAAGCGACTGAGCGCCACGCTGGCGGTGCTGGTGCGGACCCGTCTGTGGGCGCAGATCATCGTCGGTATGCTGCTCGGCATCACTGTGGGCGCCGTACTCTCGCCGCGTGCGGGCTTCGTGGCGGACCAGGCGACAGCCGACATCATCGGCAACTGGCTGGCGCTGCCGGGGCTTCTGTTCCTGCAGCTCATCTCGATGATCGTGTTGCCGCTGGTGTTCTGTTCGATCGTGCTCGGTCTTGCCTCCAGCGACAGCGCCCGTGAGCTGCGCCAGGTCGGCGGCCGGGCGCTTCCGTTCTTCCTCGTCACCACCCTGTTTGCCTGTATGGTCGGCTTGGGCGCGGCACTGCTGCTCGAACCCGGCAACTACCTTCCCGAGGAGCTGCGCCTGGAAGCGCGCGCCGCGGAGGCAGGCACCGGGGCGAGCTCGCCGCAGCTGCCAACCGACGACACCCATCCGGTCGCCCGACCGGCCTTGGGCGACGTACCCCGGACGCTTGTGGATCTGCTTCCCGCCTCACCGCTGGAAGCCGCGGCCAACCGCGCCATGCTGCAATGGGTGATCTTCTCGCTGGTGATCGCCGTGGCCATCGTGCGTATGGCACCTCAGATCGCTCGACCGCTCATTGATCTCCTGGGCGCCATTCAGGAAATCTGCATGATCGTCATCAAGTGGGCGATGTTCATCGCGCCCGCGGCGGTATTCGGCCTGCTCGCCCAGATCACCATTCGAATCGGGCTGGAGGCCCTGCTGGGCATGTCGGCGTATGTGGGTACGGTGCTGGTCGCGCTGGCGATCCTGCTGTTCACCTATACCCTGCTGGCCTGGAGCCTCGCCGGACTGCGCCCGCTGCGCTTCCTCGCGGCAAGTCGTGAGGTGCTGCTGCTGGCGTTTGCCACCAGTTCGAGTGCGGCGGTCATGCCACTGTCCATCAAGGTCGCTGAAGAGAAGCTTGGCGTCCGCAAGGCAATCGCTCGCTTCGTCGTCCCTCTGGGAGCCACGGTGAATATGGCGGGGACCGCCGCGTATCAGTGTGTCGCCACCATTTTCCTGGTGCAGGTGTTTGGTATCGATCTCAGCACCGGACAACTGGCGCTGATCGTGCTGACCACCGTCGGCGCCTCCATTGGCGCGCCGGCGAGCCCCGGTGTCGGCATCGTCATTCTCGCGATGATCCTCGCCACCGTGGGGGTGCCGGCGTCAGGTATCGCCCTGATCCTCGGGGTCGACCGCATCCTCGACATGTGCCGAACGGCAGTCAATGTGACCGGCGATCTCGTCGCCTGCGCCTGGATCGAGCGCAGTTTGCCGGCGCAGGATCTGGAAGCCACCGTACATCCGGGCTGATGCGCGTTGCGGCGATCCCCTGAGGGCTCGCCGCAACGACACATCATGACTGATCAAAAACGTACGCCAACCTCGACGCCATAGCGCCTCAGCCCACCGGGTGAAACAAAGGCCCCTCCGGCCTCAGCCGCCGGAATGACCTCCTGCAGATAATTCTTGTCGAACAGATTATCTGCAAACGCAGTGACCCGCCATGTTTCGGATTCAACCCCTACGCGAAGGTTCACCACACCGAATGCGTCCCTGCGGGTGCGGGAGTAATCCGCGAGCAGTGGCGCCGTTGGTGGACCAAACCGCGTAATCACATCTGTATTTCGTTCCTGCAGCGTGCTGAACCATGTCGGGCCCGTAAGCCTGTAGTCCAGACGCGCCGTCCAGTCCAAATCACCGCGCAACGGTAGAATGATTTGCGTACCGAGATTGAGGGTGTAGTCCGGTGTGTAGGGAGAGGTATTGCCTTCGGTGTTTGGCCGGGCAAAATTGCGTTTTATTTCGCTTTCAGTGATGTTCGCCGAACCGAAGACACTCCAGCCCTCGGTAATCGCGAAGTCCAGTGAGGCCTCCGCGCCATAAATTTCGACCTTCGAAATATTCGAGACGACACGCAGAAGACCGAAAGGACCAGTGAAGAATTCGAAGATCTGCATGTCCTTTACATCTGTGTAGTAGCCTGCAAGCTCATACGACAAACGTCCATCGAAACCTCGACCCTTCAGACCCAGTTCAAACGCACTGGTCCGTTCCTTTTCGTACTGATCCGGCAAATTGAGATTCGAACCTCTTTCAAGATTGAAAAAATTCCGGATCACTGCCTCCGTACCACTGCTGTTGAACCCGCCGGATTTGAACCCTATCCCCCAACTGGCATAGATGGAGAGATCCTCGATAGGCTGATACACGATGCTCAGCTTTGGCTGAATTTGACTGAACGTTGCAGATACTGGCACCAGCCCCTCAGGATTGAGCACCGGGTTCAATCCCGGGTTCAGGAAATTATTGGCCGGCGTAGTCTCAGTGCCGTTCGGTATATCAACGATACCGGGGATCTGGGCCCCCACCCATCGCGAACGCGCGTCAACCGGAACTTGTGGGCGTACGTCACGCTCTTCACGATCGTAGCGCAGCGCGAGGGACGCCACCCATGCCTCAGCCAGATCGAATTCCAATGAACCGAAGAGCGAATAGACGTCCGTCGTGAACTTGTCATCTGCGAGTTGTTCTGTCGGATTTCTCAAGTCAGTGGTAAAACACTCCGGAATGATGCCCTGGCCAGTGTCCAACCCGAGATTCACACAGGTTCGACGGTCAATCCGAAGATAATAAACACCACCTTGCCATCGGAGCGCGGCATCACCAGGCCCGATCAAACGCGCCTCGAAGCTCCAATCCTCCTGCGTACGACGCTGATACTGGACACCATCACAGGTCGTGGGCGTATACGGTACCAGCAGGGAATTCTGGCCACCTGGAGGCACCGGAGGGCCAGGAACAGTACCGAGAAAACCAGGCGACTGAACGGGAAACCCGGTTAATGCAGACACTGTTGCTCGACATGTCGGTTCATTCCAAAAGAAGCCGAAGCCGCCGGCGTTGCCGTCCGCAAAAAACTCGTTGTCTATACGGTTATAAGCGACGAAGCTACGAAACGTAGCGAAATCCATCTCATGATTCAGTAACGCCGACAGTTCCACCGTATCCTGCTCGTTTCTCGGCGCGACGTTGGCATGGTGGACAAAACGGTGATCATTCACATCCAGAAATGCAGCAGGACCGATCAGGGCCTGAAACGGTGGGAGCGAAAACACGATGTTGAAGTTGATCGCTGCACTCTCATTGCGACCGTAGCGCGCCTTCAAATCCAGATCTGTATCTGGCCCAAGCGGTAGGACAAGCCGCCCGTAAGCATTCCACCGCTCATAGTTATCGACACTTGCCGACGAGCCTCTAGGCACATCTGCGCCCGCACCATGCACTGATCTGACAGCATCGGCATAGACGTCGAATTCAGGAGAGTTCATGAAACTGTTGCGATAAAAGCCGTCTGATTTCTCGAAATCGGCCGACAACACAAAGCCTGCACCATCGCCACCGATAGGGCCACTGATGCGAGCAAACGCATCGTAGGTGCTGTCATTGGCGACAGCCGCAGAGCCCGTAAACTCTAACTCGTCGCCCGGACCACGCGTTGTTACAACAATCGCACCCGCCGATGCGTTGCGACCATAAAGTGCGCCTTGAGGCCCCTTCAGCACTTCGATCTGTACCAACTCACCTTGATTCTGAAAGATCGAAGCGCGGTTCGTTTTCTGCACACCATCGACGACAAGCGCCACGTTATTCTCAGCATCACGGGTACCGTTGAGGCCACGAATACTGACCTGGACATCGCCCACTTCTGCCGTCGAAGCCACGAGGCTGACACCAGGGGTGAGCTGAATGAAGTCGCGGGCAGAGCGGATACCAGCCTGCTCAATGGTTTCGCTGGTAAAGACGGTGAGCGCTGCTGGAATATCTTCCAGCCGCTCCTGAATACCTCGCGCGGTAACTACGATTTCCTGCAAGCCACCCTCGTTGGCGGGCTGCCCGATCGCCGGAACTGCCAGCACGGTGAGCGCGCCACCGCATAGCACCTGCTGCACCGCTGCACGAATTGTCATCAAAATCCCCTCCGCAATAAGCTCACCGCCCCATGATTCTGAGTGCCCGGCGTCACTGCCAGCCTGCCTTCAGCTTCTCTGCTGAGGAGAAATCCGTTTCTGTCGTAACTTGTCGGTCTTCCCCCGTGACGCGAAAAATCGCCAAATGACCATCGTCGAATTTGTGATATTTTCAATTCTTATAGCGAGGCATGCTGGCTTCGTCAACCGCAACATTCCTACTGGGGAGTGATAAAACCATGGCCGCATCCGATACAGCTAGCCGTCCCATCAGAACGTTCAAGATTCCTGTGCGTGAAGCGACTCCTGAGGCGTTGGCGCCCTATGGGACCGTGCTGGGCTCGCTGCCAGAGATACCGCCGCTACCGATCAATTTCTATGATGGTACGGTCACGGTCAGAAAGCCCGCGGAGTTCATCACCGACTCCCCTGCGGAGTTCACAGTCTGCAGATTGCAGCCACGGCCAATGACACTAGAGTTCCTGGAGCGCCATCCTCGCCATACACAGGCTTTCCTGCCGCTTGGGGGAAAGCCATTCATCGCGGTCTTTGCTCCCCCCACACCCGATAACGAACTCCCCGAGATCGAAACGCTGGAAGCCTTTGAATTTGATGGAACTGCGGGCTTCATGATGCATATCAATACATGGCATGAGTTCCCGTTTGCTGTTCGCGAAGATACGGATATCGTGGTCGTTTTGAGTCGGGATACCAACCAGGCATTACATGACGACAACGTCATTGAAGGCGAGGCTCATGGCCCTGACCTGGATAAGCGAAACCTGGTCGCGAGGCTGGGATTAAGAGTCGAGCTGGAAACGGATTAGCTGACGCGAGATTCCGCTTCTGCAAGACGCAAGGCAGAGGCTTGAAAAGGTTTGAGCGTAAACCAGAATACGAACGCGGACAGGCTACTGAAAACCACTCCGACGAGCGCCAGCGAATACCCGACGGCGAGCGGGTCGCCAAACACATAGTCGGTTATCAGGGCGGTGACGGTGGGCCCTGTTCCGATCCCGGCCAGGTTGATGCACAGAAGATAGACGGCTGCATACTGCGCTCGCATCGGTGCGGGGGTGATCATCTGCAAGGCTGCCGCGCCGATCCCGAACGGAAAGGCGCCGAAGAAGAAAAACAGATATAGACCGGCCACTGTCAATCCCGAACTCGGCGCCAGCGGTGCCAGCGCAGCCGCGAACACCAGCCCTACGCAAGCAATCAGCGTAGCGCGCAGATGCGCATCCTTATGACCTGCGCGCATGAATTTGTCGGACAGCCAACCGCCGGTGAGCATCCCCGCAGAACCGAACACCAGCAAGCCAATCCCGAGCACAGGCCCCGCCTGTCCGGGCGAGAAGCCATGCACCCGCACCAGGAATGTAGGCGTCCAGGCAAGGAACGAGTTGAACACCAGAGAGGCCAGTGCGAAGCCCGCCAGATGACCGAACACGGCACGTTTTTGCAGCAGTGCAAAGCGAAAGATTTGCGCGAACGGTAGCGGCGCCGGAAGACCACCACGTCGAGCAGGCTCTGTGACTGTAAACATGAGCAGGATAACCGGCACTCCCATCAAGCCGGCAATGAAAAACACGATTTGCCAGCTCCGGATCTCTCCTACCCACGGCAATGTGACCGCATCGAGCCCGGTGGTCAGCCCGACCACGATCCCACCGATAATGAAAGCGAGACCCGCCCCGACCGTCACCCCTGAGTTGTAAAACGCGTGCGCTCTCCCGAGCTTCTCTTTCGGGAACCAGTCATAAATCATTGAATACGCTGCAGGCGACAGTGCCGCTTCGCCGACGCCTACCATCATTCGCGCGACCAGCAGATGCCAGAAGTGCTTGGCCAGGCCGCACGAGGCACTCGCGAGGTTCCATACAATCATGCCGATGATGATGATCGGCCGTCGGGCGGATCTGTCTGCCAAGCGGGCGATCGGAATGCCCATAAGGGTGTAGAAGATCGCGAACGCCGCACCATGTAGGAGGCTGATTTGGGTGTCGTTGATGCCGAGATCGCGTTGAATCGGGATGATGAGCAGCGACAGGATGATCCGATCAGTAAACGAGACCGTCCACGCGAGAAACAGAATGGTGACCCCGTACCAAGCTGTTCTTAGGTTGTCCTGCTCCACATCACCCCCAAAGAATACGCAACGGTGCAGAACAAGCCACCGGAGTTTCGCTCCAAGTCATGACGCGCTGAAGATAGCACGGGCCGTCATCACCCGCGCCGCAGATTTCAGATCGCCGCCTTGCGCATCTCCTCGATGTAAATCTCACGCAGACGGGCAACGACGGGTCCCGGATGTCCGGTGCCTACGTGCACCCCGTCGATCTCGATGACAGGCGTCACGAACATGGAGGCCGAAGTGATGAAGGCCTCATCGGCGGCCTGCGCTTCAGCGATGCTGAAGCCCCGCTGCTCGACTTCAAGTGCCGCCTCGCGGGCGAGGCGGAGGACGGCGCTGCGGGTGATCCCGTGCAGGATGGCGCGGCTCAACTGGCGGGTGATGATCCGCCGATCCTTGACCAGGTAGGTGTTGCTCGATGCGCCCTCGGTGACCAGGCCATCCTCGACCAGCCAGGCGTCAGCGCAGCCTGCCTGCCGGGCAAGCGTCTTGGCCCAGCAGGCGTAGAGCAGCTGCACCGATTTGATATCCCGGCGACCCCAACGCAGATCGTCGAGCGAGATCACCTTGATGCCGGCCCGCCCCGCAGGGCTTTCTGCCAACCCGGGTTTCGACTGGGTAAAGAGCACGACGGTGGGTGGACACTGGCTCGGATCAGGCCACAGGAAATCCCGGTCGCCCGAACTCCCACGGGTGATCTGCAGGTAAACCATGCCATCGGTGAGGCCATTGCGCGCCACCGCCTCACGATGGATTGCCAACCAGCGCTCGCGGTCGTACGGGTTGACCAATGACAGTGCTTCGCAGGAGCGCTGCAGGCGCGCCAGGTGCCCGTCGAAGTCCACCAGTCGCGCGTCGAGCACACTCGTGACCTCGTAGACCCCATCGCCCATGAGAAAGGCCCGGTCGAAGACCGAAACACGGGCATCGGCTTCCGGGACGAATTCGCCATTGAGGTAGACACTGCGATTCATCCTGACACCTATCCCCAGAGGTTGGCTGCGGGCGGATGTACCCCATCGGCATCGTAGCGCAGCGCCGGTGTGCGATCGCGTGCCAGCAGCAGCGGCCCGTCGAGATCCACCACTTCTGCGCCCTGGGCAAGCAGCACAGCCGGCGCCATCGCCAGCGAGGTACCGACCATACACCCCACCATCAGCCGATAGCCGCGTGCCTGCGCCTCGGCCCGCAGGGCCACGGCCTCGGTGAATCCACCAGTCTTGTCCAGCTTGATATTGAGCATGTCGTATTTTCCGCTGAGCGTTGGCAGACTCGTGCGGTCGTGGCAGCTCTCGTCGGCACATACCGGCAGTGGCCGCGGCATCCCGGCCAGCGCTGCATCCTCGCCGGCGGGCAGGGGCTGTTCCACCATGGCCACGCCAAGGCGCAGGAGATGCGGCGCCAGTTCGGCATACAGCTCGGGGCTCCAGCCTTCGTTCGCATCGACGATGATGGCGGCGGCGGGCGCGCCGGCACGCACGGCCTCCAGCCGCGCCATGTCATCGGGTGAGCCCAGCTTGATCTTGAGCAGCGGCCGCGCGGCATGACGGGCCGCCGCAGCACGCATCCGGTCAGGGGTATCCAGGGACAACGTGAATGCCGTCATCACCGGCCGCGGCTCGGGCAGACCGGCGAGCGCCCAGGCGGGCGTCCCCGCACGCTTGGCCTCCCAGTCCCACAGCGCGCAGTCGAGTGCATTGCGTGCGGCTCCGGCAGCCAGGACCTGCTGTAGCGCAGCGCGATCGATGTCTTCGGGCAGGCCTTCGAGCTGGGCCGTTACCGACTCGATGCTCTCGCCGTAGCGGGCGTACGGCACGCACTCACCACGCCCGACGATCCCGTCCCGGGTGACCTCGACCATCACCACGCGGGCCTCGGTCTTGGCGCCCCGTGAGATCGTGAACGTCTCGGCAAGCGGAAACGTCTCGGCGCGGATCTGGATCATGACGACGGACTGGGCGCGCGGGAACTCACAGCGCGGCCAGCGCATCGACCAGCTTACCCGCACCGAAGCGGTAAGGATCGGTGGCCGGCAGGCCCATTCGATCTTCCACCGCGGCCAGATGGGTGCGCGCGCTGGACTCGTCCATCGCCTTGGTATTGACCGATACCCCGGCGACGACACAGGCCGGATTGGCGATTCTCGCCATCGCCAGCGCCATGTCCCGCAAGGCCTCCAGCGAGGGCAAGGAATAGCCCGGCAAGCCGCGCATATGAGTGCGGGTCGGCTCTTCGCTCAGGATCAGCGCGTCGGGCTGACCGCCATGGATCAGCGCCAGGGTGACCCCCGAGTAGCTGACATGGAACAGGCTGCCCTGGCCTTCGATGAGATCCCAGTGATCGGCATCATTGTCCGGGGTGAGCCACTCGATCGAGCCGGCCATGAAATCGGCGATGACCGCATCCAGCGGTACGCCATCACCGGTGATCAGGATACCGGTCTGACCGGTGGCCCGGAAGGTCGCCGACATGCCCCGGGCGCGCATCTCACGCTCCATGCACAAGGCCGTATACATCTTGCCCACCGAGCAGTCGGTGCCGACGGCCAGCAGGCGTCTGCCCCGACGCTTGACGCCATCGGCAATCGGATAACGCACCGAGGGGACCCGCACATCGTGCAAGCGCCGGCCGGTCGCACGGGCCACCGCTGCCAGGTCCTCCTCGTCACGCAGCAGCGTGTGCAGGCCAGAAGCCAGATCGAACCCTTCCTCCAGCGCCTGCACCAGCACTTTCTTCCAGTGCGTACCGATCACGCCACCGCGATTCGCCACGCCAATGACCAGCGTTCTGGCGCCGGCGGCGCGAGCTTGGGTCAGGCTCATGTCGGGCAGGCCCATATCGGCCTGGCATCCGGGCAGCCGGAACTGCCCCACGGCATACTCCGGTCGCCAGTCCCGGATGCCCTGGGCGACTTTCGCCGCCAGGGCATCGGGCGCATCGCCAAGAAACAGCAGATAAGGCGTCGGGATGCTCATGGCTCAGACGTTCCCGCTCTCGGCGCGGGCCTTGATTCGACGGGTGACGAGACTGCCCAGGCCGAGAAACAGGGCCAGCAGGAACAGCGGCAGGACTGTTGCAGTGCCGGGCGTGTCTTGCTCGAGCCCGCGCTGGAACAGACCATGAATCGCCCAGCAGTACATGGCCCATTTCGGTGCCAGGCCCACCACCGCGGCCAGCAGGTAGGTCGGCCACGACAGGCGCAGCAGCCCCGCGCTGTAATTGATGATGCCGTGGTGGAATCCAGGCAAGGCGCGCAGCGCCGCCTGGGTAAAAAAATCACTGCGCCTGGAGAGGATCCGGAAGGTGCGGTGACCGGCGAGGCGACGATGTACGGCGTCGCCCAGAAATCCGGCCACGGCGTAGGCCGCCACCGCCCCAAGCACGCTCCCGACCAGCATCAGCGCGGTCGCCACCACCGGCGGATAGAAGGGCGCCACCACCCAGACCACGAGAGTCCCCGGAAGGCTCAGGGCAAACAGCAGGATCTGCAACAGCACCAGCAGTGGCGCGGTCCATGGTGACTCCGCAAGCGCAGCGCCCCAGGCGATCGCCGCCGCACGATCCACCGGCTCCGTGACCGCGAAGCCGACACCTGCCACCAGCAGCAGCGCCAGCAGTGCGAGCCGCCAGCGGCGGCGTGAGGGGGGCGGCTGGCTGCGCTCGCTGGGCGACACGCCGCACTCAGTCGCGGTCGCCAACGGTGTGGTCACTCGCCGCGGGCGTGACCGACGTATCCGCCGGGCGCACCGCAACGACCTCGATCTCCACCAGCCAGCCCGGATTCACCAGCCCGGCGACCTGCATCACTGACCGCGCTGGGAGATTCGGCTGGGCTGCAGTGCCGAAAAATTCGCTATAGGCCTGCATGAAGCCGCGAAAATCCATGCGTCCTTCGAGGGCCGGATCTCCGACCAGGAACACCTGCATCTTGACCACATCGCCCATGCCGAGGTCGAGGCGTTCAAGAATCTCCTCGATCCGCACCAGCACATTGGTGGTCTGCACACGCGTGTCGCCCCAGGCAGCCACACTGTCGCGCGCCGCCTCGGGATTGACCAGGCTGGGAACCTGACCGCTGACATAGACGAGGGCATGTCCGGGTGGGATCTCGACCGCCTGGGCGATCGGGAAGTCCGACCCGGGAATCGGGTAGCGAACCGGCGGCTCCAGCGGCTCGGCAAGGAC
>PWZL01000082.1 GCA_003567475.1 Gammaproteobacteria bacterium
AGCTCTGGAGCGTGCTGAACTGCCCGACCACGGGGCTCGAGTTCGACCCCCGTACCGCGGCCCTGCTGGACGCCGATGGCGACGGCCAGATCCGGGTGCCGGAGATCCTTGCGGCGGTGCGTTGGGCCTGCGAACGGGTCAGCGATCCGGACATCCTGTTCGCCGAGGGCGGGCTGCCCGTGGCCGCCATCGCCGAAGACACCGAGGAGGCGGCCAGCCTCAAGGCCGCCGCGGCAAAGGTGCTCGGCTACGTAGGCAAGGGCGAGGACGAGGCCCTCACGGTCGAGGATTTCGCCGACATGACCCGGCTGTTCTCGGTCGATCACTTCAACGGTGACGGCGTGGTCCCGGCTGGCCTGACCAGCGACGAGGCCCTGCAGCAGCTGATCGGCGAGATCGTCGAGACCCAGGGGGGCGTGACCGATCGCAGCGGCGAGCCCGGGGCGACAGCCGACACCCTGGCGGCGTTCTTCGCCCAGGCCGAGGCCGTACTCGGCTGGCATGCCGCCGCAGAGGCCGATGCCGATGGCGTGCGGCCGCTCGGCGAGGCCACGGTCGGTGCCGCGGCGCTGATGGACAGCCTCCGCGCCAAGGTCGAGGACTACTTCGCGCGGTGCCGTCTGGCGGCCTTCGATGCGCGGGCCACCGCGGCCCTCAACCCGGCCGAAAGCGTCTATGGCGCACTGTCCGACCGGGCGATCGCCGCCACCGACGAGGACATCGCCGCCCTGCCACTGGCCGAAATCGAAGCTGGCAAGCCCCTGCCGCTGGGCGAGGGCATCAATCCCGCGTGGGCGGGGCCGGTGGCCCGACTGCGCGAGGAGGTCGTGGTCCCGCTACTCGGCGAGCGCGATGCGCTGCTGCCGGAAGACTGGGCCGAGCTCTCGGCCCGGTTCGCCGCCTGGCAGGCCTGGCAGGCAGCGCGTCCGGAGACCGCGGTTCACGGGGTCGATACGGCGCGCCTGCGCGAGCTGGTGGACGGCGATCTTCGCGAGCGCCTGGCCACCCTGATCGAACAGGACCTGGCTGCGGAGACCTCGGCGGCCACCGTCGATGCCGTCGAGCGGCTGGTCCGGTACCAGCGCGATCTGGTGACGCTGTTGCGGAACTTCGTGACCCTGAGCGACTTCTACCGCGGTGATCGCAAGGCGATCTTCCAGGCCGGCACCCTGTATCTGGACCAGCGCAGCTGCGAGCTGGTCATGCGCGTGGCCGACATGGGTCGCCATGGCAGCATGGCGCCGTTCAGTGGCTGCTACCTGATCTACTGCAACTGCGTACGCAAGGGCGAGGCGCCGATCACCATCGTCGCGGGCCTCACGGGTGGTGAGGTGGACGAGCTGATGGTGCCCGGCCGCAACGGCGTGTTCTACGACCGCGCGGGGCGTGACTGGAAAGCCTCGGTGGTGAAGGTGGTCGAGCAGCCGGTGAGCATCCGCCAGGCGTTCTGGTCGCCCTACCGGCGCCTCGCGCGCTTCATCGAGAACCAGCTGCAGAAGTTCGCCGCCTCGCGCGACCAGGCGGTCGAGGCGCAGACCACCGCCGGGGTCACCGATGCAGCCGCCAGCGCGGGCAGTGGCCAGGCGCCCGCCGCGGTACAGGCCTTCGACATTGCCAAGTTCGCGGGCATCTTCGCGGCCATCGGTCTGGCCGTGGGCGCGATCGGCACGGCGCTGGCGGCGGCGGTCGCCGGCCTGTTCTCGCTGGCGCTGTGGCAGGTGCCGCTGGTGATTCTGGGCGTCATGCTGCTGATCTCCACACCGTCGATGCTGATGGCCTTCCTGACGCTGCGTCGCCGCAACCTCGGGCCGCTGCTCGATGCCAACGGCTGGGCCGTGAACGTGCGGGCGAGGATCAACGTGCCATTCGGCGCGGCGCTCACCGGGCTTGCGACCCTGCCGGCGGGGTCCAGCCGTTCGCTGCGCGATCCCTACGCCGAGAAGAAGCGGCCGTGGAAGACCTGGCTGTTCCTGCTGGCGGTGGTGATCGTGGCCGTGGTGCTGTGGCGCCAGGGGATCTTCGACGGGCTGATCGGCGGCTGAGGGATTTCCGCCGATCCGGCGCCGCCGGCCGGTCGAACGGCCGGCCGGGGACTACAGGCGCCGCTCGTCCATGTTCCGTGGTTCGATCAGTGCCTGGCGTTCTTCGTGATGGCGTTCGGCCATCACTTCTGACTGCTGACGGAAGACCTCCTGCTGGCGCTCGACCAAGGCACTGATTTCCGTGTCGGGCCGGTTCAGTGCCTGCTGACTTTCAACCAGCTCGTTCTGTAGCTGGTCCTGCTGCCGGGCAAGGTCCATGACCTCCTTGCGCTGCTGTTGCTCGAGTTCGGTGATCGGGTCAGGTGGTTCCGGTGTCGGCGTGGCTTCAGGTTGCGTCAACTCCGGTTCGGGGGTGGGGGGCACGGCCGCATCGAGCTCTGGTGCCTCATAGCCGGGGACGATCTTCTCGACGAGATCGTTCACCCCTCTGTTCGCTTTGTCGACCCACCCGGAGATGTCGCGAGCGGCATCGTCCAAGGCCTTGGGATTCATCTCGGCAGCGGTCTTCGCTGCGTCTACCGCCAGCCGTGCCACAGCGGCGACTTCGGACACGGGGACGCCCTTGGTGGCAGCGCTGAGTGCGACATCGACGACGTCAATCACGTTGTGGGCGGCCGCATGGGCCCGCTCTTCCCAACTGGGTGGCTCGGACGGCTGCAGGTCCTGTTCCAGGTCGTGATTCCGCTCCTCGCCATACCGCGCGGCAATCTCGACCTGGTGGTCGTCAACAGCTTGCTCGAGCACCATGACCCGCTTTTCCGCGGCCGACACCTCCGACCTGAGTTCGTCTATCCTCGCGGCCTTCTGCTCGAGCGGCTCGCTCCAGTGGGTCTGCTGTCCGTTGTCCAGCTCGGCCCTGGCGTTTTCCAGCGTCTCCCGCGCCTCTGCCACGGCCGCCTGCAGTATCTTTCGCTGCTCAAGTTGCTGCTCGTATACGGCTTTCTCGTAGTCGTCCATGCCCAGTCTCGAGTTACAGGCTGCCCATGCGGGCGCTCAGCGCCTCGTCCTGCCAGGCGAAGTGTTTCTTCAGGCGCAGCGGTTTGCAGCCCGAGGCCATGACGATGACGTTGTCGCGATACTCGGGCCCCGCGAGCACCGCGGGCTCGACCACGGCCTGGCGGCTGCGGTCCATCACACCCTCCTGCATGCCGATGTCCTCGGAGATCTTCTGTGCCGTCTCATCGTGCAGGCTCGGATTCATGTACATGCGTACGGCGCAGGAGCCGATCATGCCGTCAGCATTCTCGTAGGCCGTGCGCAGCTGACCGATGCTCTGGGTGAACATCCACAGCTTGATGCCGTACTGCCGGCCGATTTCCAGGGCCTCTTCCACGGGCGGCATCTGGCGCAGCCGCGGCAGCTCATCGAGCAGGAACAGGATGGGTGACTGGTCGCGCGGGGGAAGCTCGGTGGTGAGCTGGCGGATGTGCTGGGCGATGAACACCCGCAGCACCGAGATGTAGCTTTCGACCTCGTTTGGAGACAGGCAGATGTAGATCGTCGGATTGTCGCCCTTGCGCAGGTCCAGCGGCGTCCAGTCGGAGCGTCGTGTTGCCCGTTCGATGCGGTCGCCGTCCCACGCGGAGAGGCTTGAGAGTCCGGTCTGCAGCACCCCGTCGCGGGTCTTGGGCTCCATGCCGGTCAGCGAATGTCCCGCCCGGGTCATCGAGCGGATATCGACGCGGGCCTGCAGTGCCATGACGAACTCGTTCCAGCCGACGCCGTGGAAGACGTCGATGACCTTGCCGAGCGGCCGCTGCTCGACGTCCTTCTCCAGGCATACCCTGGCGATGGCCGCGGTCAGCACATCGCGTGCCCGATTCTCCCAGAAGGGGTCCTTGCCGCCTGAGGGGACCATCATCATGTCGGCCAGGAAGCGCGAATCCTCCCACAGGTAGTCCGGATGCGAGCGCACGGTGGTCAGCGGGTTGTAGTTGTGGCTGCGGTCGGGATTGAGCGGTGAGAACTTGTAGACCGGCCCGACGTTCTCTGCCCGCCACTTGCTGGTGCCCTCGTAGATTTCGCCCTTGACGTCGAGGATCACCGCAGGTCCCGGCCAGCTCAGCAGCGTTGGGAATACGTGACACTGAGTCTTGCCGGAGCCGGGAGGGGCCACGGTGATCATCGAGCCCTCGCCCGCGTGGCGTACCATGCGGCCGGACTCGGGGAAGTCGCCGAGCAGTGCGCCCGGCACCGCCTCGGTCGTGAAGGGCGTGTCGCCGATCTCGTCCTCGTCGAGCCAGGTGTCGCCACCGTGGATGCGCTTCTGAACCTTACGCACTGCCTTGGGCAGTTGATCCTCCGGGATCTGTTCGAGCACACCGAACATCGCGTTGACGGCGCCCTCGACGGTGGCGTCGAGCCTGGCGCAATAGAACCGTACCGCATCCGCGCCGCTCTTGATCTGCGACGACAGTTCCTTGGTCAGGAAGACATCCCACTCGTCCACCGAACCCTTACCGTCACCGAAGATGAAGGCTGTGCGGTAGTACTGCCAGGCCTGCTCTTCGAAGATGTCGGCATTGTAGAGGTGATAGGCGATGCGCAGCATCTCGCGCTCGCGCGGCTCCATCGCCGAGAGACTGCGGCTGATTCGGAACTGGATGTGGCAGTACACAGGCTCATTCCTGGTGCCCATCTGTGTCTGCTTCTCGACGGATTCCTCGAAATCCAGGCGGCGACCGACGCTCAGCACCGCCTTCTGGGCATCGAACAGGGCATCGATGGCCACGGCGCGCTTGTCGGGGTCGCTGCCGAGGCTGTCCCAATGCTCCCGGTCGGGGCCCGCGACCTGTTTCGAGATGGCCGACAGCATGCTGTGGGTGACCTTGTTCCGGGCGACGACCAGGGCGGCGAACACGCCCCAGCCGATGAAGGCCCCCAGCACGGGTTCGTCGCCGAAAAAGGCCAGCAGCGAATAGAGGGCCATGAACAGGCCCACGAGCCACAGGACAATCAGCATGCCCATCCGGAAGAACCGCTGGCTGACGTTCAGCAGGGTGCTGGCGATATTCGCGCTCATTGTTCCGTCCTCCCGGAATGGTCGCTCAAGGGGTGGTGCGTTCCAGTACCAGGCCCATGGGCCCGTGCAGCCGTTGTTCACCTCGGGTCAGCACCAGCGTCCCCTGTGGGCCGGTCACCAGCACGCGGTCGGCTTCGAGGCGATACTCGGCGACCACAGTCGTACCCAGCACCGAGACGTGAACCTGGCCCTGGCCGAGGAACTCGTAGCGCGTCATGCCCAGCTCGTCCTCGTAGGTCCCGACCAGCTCGTCTCGCCCACAAGCACTGAGCACGAGCACCGTGAGCAGCGTCAGCAGGGGAGTGACCAGGGTGCCGGGCTTCATGCCGCGATCCCCGCTATCGCACTACCGGGTCGGTGAACGGCCAGTTCACTGCAGCGCGGGCGCCGCCCCGCCTGGATGGATGCAGGTGAATGGCCTGGATCTCCATGCGCAGGGTGCCGACCGGGGCCTCCCGGGTTGCCGGCCCCGCGCCCACGGCCTTCATCTCGATGCCGAGTACGGCGAGCACCTGGCCTCGCTGGAAGACTTCCGGCATGTCCGCAGCCACGGCACGCGGCAGGGGGATGACCTCGTAGCGCGACGCGTTATCGAGTGTGAGATGCGCAAGCCAGGCCCGCTCGTTGGCGCCCGAGGCGAGCCGTCCCTGCGCGCCCAGCCCGCCGAGCGGACGGATGTGCAGCACCCGGTCCGGCGCCAGTGATCGCGCACGGAAGTGCTCGTCCTCGAGTTCGTAGATGAGCATCGACTCGAGATTCACGAGGTAGGTGGCCTCCGGGTCCGTGGCCTCGAAATCCCTCTGCATGCGCGCAGCTTCGGCCGCCGCCACGGCAGCCTTCTCGAACTGTGGTGCCTGCTGTACGGCCCGGGTCATCTGAGCGAGTGCTGCGAAGTCCGGCGTCGTGCCCGCCTTCTTGTGGAGGAGGTAGAAGCCGAGCACGTCGTTGTACTCGAGGGCGGCTTGGCGTGTCTCCGGGATCTCGGCTGCGGCGACCGGAATCGGGCTCGCTGGCAGCGGCCAGCGCTGACCGATCAGACCCGCGCTGCGATTGTGATAGGTGACCGACTCGATCATGACCTGCAACGACTTGCGCCACTCCTCCTGGTGCGGAGCCGCCTCGACGATGCGGAAGCGCACCTCGGCGATGATGTTATGGAACACCGTCTCGGGCTGGTTGGGGGCCAACACCACCGGCGCCATACGCGCATCGTCTATTGGCACGAAACGGGCCTCGGCATCATTGATAAACGTGAGGTTTCGCAGGTAGCGCGCACGGTTCTGGGTGCCGGAGATCATCCACTCGTCCTGCTGCCCGAAGGCGTCCATGCGCATGACCAGATCGCCACTGAACAGCTGCACATCGAGTCGCCCCGACCCGTGCACATAGGTCATCCTCGTCCGCGTCTGCAGGACGTACGTGACCTCGGGGTCAGCCGACGCGTAGAAGCGGCGCAGTGCGGCGACGGCCTCTGCCTGGACCCGTGCCTCCTGCGCCGGAGGGGCGCTGCGCACCCGGTGCAGCTGTCGCGCGATCCCTTCAAAGTCGGTCGGCTCGCCGCTGAGTTTCTGGTAGACCATGTAGGCCGTCATGTGATCGATGGGCCTGGCTTGCTGCGCTGCCGCAGCGGACGCGGCGAGCAGCATCGTCAGCGCGACGACCATCGTGAGGATTCGTAGCTTGCTCATGCGCCACCCCGTACGGCTCCTGTCGACCCTGATATCTATGCCTGGTCGAAGGCATCGGCGCATCGACAGCTAGCTGGGGTTAACGGGGGTTAACGGTGATTAAGTGTGATATACCTGTGCGCCTGTAGTCCGCAGAGACGGACGTCGCACGGGGTGGCCAGCCGATGGCAACCCGCAAGCGCAGACAGAACGGCAGCCGGAAGAGGGGTGTACGTGCCTCGCGGGCCCGGCTGTACCACGCGCTGACCGAGGCCGGCTTCCGCAGCCAGGCGGCGCTCGCCGAGCGCATCGCCGAGCTCGAGGGGCTCGAGCAGGCCCCGAAGGATCTCGTCAGCCGGGTGTTTCGCGAACAGCCGGTCGAGCTGCAGACGCTGGAGCGGGTGGCGCGGGCGCTGGAGGTCGAGGCCTGGCAGCTCTATCTCACCAGCGACGAACCTCACGAGCCCCGAACAGAACCCGGGGCCCACGGAGATCACGACGCCCAGGAACCATCCGTCGGTCCGCGGGACGAGCCGCCGCCCCCGCGGCGTCCGACGAGCACCCTCTGGCGAGTAGCCGCCAGTCTGGTGGTCATTCTCGGGTTCGCCGGCGGGGCCTGGTGGCTGGCCGGCAGTGACGCACCGCCGGGCGGCGCGGAGGACGAGGCCGCCGTTCCGGCGGTCTTTGCCCTGCCCAGTCCAGCCTGGCTGTCCCGGCCGACACTCGTGGTGATGGCCGCCGATGGCGCGGAAGAGCTGCAGCTTGTGGACACGATGCGCGATCGACTCTCGCAGCATTTCCGGCTGGCCTCACCGAGCGTCGACCTGCTCGCGCACGGCATGGAGGCGGAGGCGATCGCGGAGCAGCTGCGCAGCGATGCGGTGGTCGAGAGTGAGATCATGCGGGTGGGCCGGCTGGCCGGTGTCCGCGTCTACCTGTTGCGGGGCGGGGTGCGCCAGCAGGTCTGGGCGCAGACCGTCGAAGTTGCGCGGCTCGACCGCGCGCTCCCGGAAGTCGCCACCAACGCCACCACCGCGGTGGCGCGGGCGCTCGGTCTGCCGGTGGGCGAGTCCGCGTCGCACTATCCCCTGGCGCCGGTGCAGGATTATTACCTGGAGGGTCGGGCGTATCTCGACGGCCCGGCCAGCGAGCTCAACATCCGCCGCGCGCAGGGGCGCTTTGAGGCGACGCTGCGCCTGGATGCAAATTACGCCGATGCCCACGCCGGGCTGTGCGAGGCCCTGCTGGAGGAGTACTGGATGGACGATGCCCAGCGGGCGCTGAACGACGCCTCGCTGGCTTGCGGTCGCGCGGTCCAGCTTGCGCCCTGGGCGCGGACCACGCGGACTGCGCAGGCCCATCTGCTGCGGGTCACCGGCCGTGCGGACGAGGCGGTCGAGGTGCTCGTGTCGCTGTTGATGGAAGACCCGGACGATGTCCCTGCACTGGTGGGGCTGGTGGCCAGCCGGCTCGCGCTCTATCGCGGCAGCGGGGATCTCGAGGAGCTGGAGCTTGCGCTGGACGCGGCGCTTCACGCCAGGGCGGTCGATCCGGGCTTCTGGAAACCCCCGTTCTGGCAGGCGAGTCTGGCGTATTTCTCGGGCGATCTGGACGGCGCGATCGAGGCCGCCGAGGAGGCCCGGCGCCGGAACGAGAACGAGTACGTGCTGGCCAACCTCGGCACGTTCTATCTCTGTGCGGAGGAACTCGACAGCGCCCGCGAAGCCTACGAGCGCGCGCGGGTGCTGGCCCCGCACTCCTATGTGGGCGACGAGTTCCTCGGCACGATCCATTACCTCACCGGCGAGTTCGATACCGCCGCCGAACTGCGCGCCCGGGCCATCGAACGGCTGCGCGGCGCCGGTGACCCGGAAATCCACGAGATGTGGGGCAATCTGGGTGACGCCTACCTCGCCAGCGGACGGCCGGAAGCGGCGGTAGAAGCGTTTCAGCGCGCGGTCGAGATCACCGAACGCGACGTGCTGCAGGGCATCGACTCGCCCGCCGACCGCGCCTCGCGGGCCTACTATTACAGCCGGCTTGCGCTGCTTGCACCGGAGCGCCTGCCGCCGGGCGCTGGCGCGCGGATCGAACGTGATCTTCGGGTTGCGCTGGACGAACCGCTGGAGGCCGGCGCGGCGGTACGCGTGGCCAAGGCCTGGCTGCAGTACGAGCGCCCGGAACTCGCGCTGCGGGCCTTCGAGCAGGCGGTGGCGCTGTGCGCAGGCTATGCCAGCACCCCGGCGCTGGCGACCCTGCGCCCGATGCTCGGGACCGGGGAGCTCAGCGCGTCGCCGTGAGTGTCCTCAGATGCCCCGCCTGGCCGTAGGCGAGCAGGGCTTTGTCCGCGGTCACCAGGCGAGCACCCAGCTGACGCGTGGTCGCCACGATCATGCGGTCGGCAGGATCAGCGGGCAGGGTGCCGGGCAGGCGGGTACTGGCCACGGCAATGGCCGCCGTGAGTGGAGCCAGAACGATTCCCGGGAGCGCCAGTACCTGGTCCAGCCACTCGCCGACATCGCGGTCCAGCGCAAGCCTGCGCCGCGCCACCAGCATCGCGATTTCCCAGGCAGAGATCGCGGCGACGAACACCGCGCCTTCGCGAGCCGCAAGCGTGACGGCTTTTCGGGCACGCGAGCCCAGCCGCCGATTGCCTGAGGCCAGCCAGACCAGAGCGTGAGTATCCAGTAGCAGTGCACTCACTGCGCTGCCTGCCAGGGTTCGTCCAGCGGTGCGATGATGTCGTCCTCGTGCAGAACGCTGTCAGCCAACGCACCGAACAGCTCCCGTGCTGGCGGCATCGGTATCAGCTGCGCAACCGGTTTCCCATGCTTGGTGATGATCAGCGGCTCATGCGTGTCTGCGACCTCGTCCAGCAGCCTGAGGCAGTGTGTCTTGAACTCGCCGGCACCAATCTGCTTGAGGTTTGGCATCGCCTGCCCCCAGTTACGACTATAGTCACTTACTATGGTCATGCTGGCCTCCTTGTCAAGCGGCTGTCATCCCGACGCTAGCTGGGGTCGTCAGCAGAGGCCATGGGCATTTCGCGCAACGTAGTTGAAAAATGGCTGACGGCGCAGCGCTCGACTCCGGCTCAGCGCTCGAATTGCGGCGCCGGCTCGTCCAGGGCGCCTATGGGGTCGTCGGCAATGTCCGGGGCGACTTCGGCCAGCCGTTGGCGCCAGCCCTCGGGCAGGTCTTCCCAGCGGCTGCACTTGCGGCCCACCGAGCGTGAGGTGAGGGTGCCCGGCCGCTCCCCCATGTTCATCCAGCGCTGCCAGTCGGTGATCTCGCCAAAGAACACGGTGGCCTCGCCCATGGTGACGGCGGGGTCGGCGAGGTTGCGCAGGCTGCCGTGGTAGACCGCGATGTCGTTCACCTGGAACGGGCGCTCTCGCCCTGGCGTGAATACGCGGGCGACCGACTCGTCCTGCACGAACACATCATCGTTCACGATCAGGGGCGGGTGGGATTTCGCGCTCGCCTCGAGCGGCGTGCCGCCAATGTCCGTCGGCAGGATCCGGGAGTTGTCGGGGCGATATCGGACCTTGATGGGGCCGGCCGGACGGAACCGCACCGGGAGCTCCTCGCCCGTGTAGGGGTTGCGCCAGCGCTCGAGCGGTTCACCGGTCTCCACGTCGAACAGCAGTACCATCTCCAGCATGGTCATCTCGAGGCCGCCGTCCTCGAGCTGTCGGATGCGCTGGATCGTGCCCACCGAATTCGTGTAGAGCGGGGTTAGAGTGGTGTCGACCACGCCGATCTTAGGGCCCTGCAGCCACCAGAAGATCAGCCCGTCGTCGGTGCGGAACTTGAGCTTGCGCTGCAGCGTCACCGTGTCTGGCGTGTCCGCCGTCGTCGCTGCGCGCGCCGCGGTGGGCATTGCCAGCGGCGCCATTGTGGCTGCCCCGGCCAGGCCCAGGGACATGCCGAGAAGGGAGCGTCTGTCGAGTTCCATGCTGATCTATCTCCATGCGGCCACGCTTGACCGGGATGTCGTTCTATGTGAACACTTCATGACCATGAGCAAGACCGTTCAGGCACAGGTGGCCACCGTACTGCCGGAAGCGGTGGGCACGGGCCGTGCCCCACAGACCCCGGCATTCGGTTCACCCGCGTGGTGGACGTTCTACTGGGCCCTGCCATTGATGATGGCCCTTCCACTGGGCTGGTATGGGGCCGGGCTGGCTGCGGAGTTGCCGTTGCCGGCAAGCCTGGTGCTGTGGTGCACCGTGGTCTTCATCTCCTGGTGGATGTCGGACCTGCTGTTCCGGCTGCTCGCCCGC
>PWZL01000094.1 GCA_003567475.1 Gammaproteobacteria bacterium
CAAAAATATCGCGCAATATTTTCTTGCTTTTTATAGCAGGGGCGGCAGATTAAGGCACTAATCTGCCCGTCGTCCTCGACCACAAGAATATGTGTCGCGCTCATGACCTGTCTTCTATATAAAAAACCTCCGGCGTGCAACGGCATAATGCCGGCCTGTCTGCCACGGGCAGGCGCCAGCGTCGGCATTGTAATCATTCTCCCGGAGCAGGCTCCGGGTCAGAAAGCGCGTGCGGGCACGCGCAGTCAAAAAAAACATTTCCCAGCCCCGTAAACGGTTGCAACCCCGTCTCCTCCGGCGGTTTCCCTTGGCCCCTTAAGGCGTTCACGACCTGCCGACGCCACGCGCGCTCGCCCGCGGCATGGCGCAGCTCATCGCCTGCGACATCCATCCGCTGAACAACCTGCGGGTGCTGAACTACCTGCGGGGCCCGCTGGGCCAGAACGAGGCGGCGGTACGCGCCTGGTATGCGCACTGGATCGGCGAAGGCTTCCGCGCCCTTGAGGCACGGGTACAGGCTGCGCCCGAGGCGTCGCAGGGCCCGTTTCTGGGCGGGACTCGGCCGGGACTCGCCGATCTCTGCCTCGTACCGCAGGTCTACAATGCCCGTCGCTTCGAGGTGCCGCTGGAGGCCTATCCCAGAGTGCTGGCGGCCGAGGCCGCCTGTGTGGCGTTGCCCGCATTCAGTGCGACCGCGCCCCGGGGGTAGGTCGATCACGGTGTGTGGCATCCCCCGGAGCGTGGCGCGGGGTGGACGCTTGCCGATTCCCGGAGGTGGCGTTACTGTCCCGGCAGACTCACCGATCAAAGGCCCCGTCGATGTCCGGAATGACGCGCTGGCACACTCTCGGGGGGACCGTGGCGGTGGTGGGATGCCTGCTCGCCCTTTATCTGCTGCGGCCGGGCACGGGCGAGCTCCCGCCCAGCGGCCTGCGCGCTCAGGAGCTCGCGACGTCGCTGAACAGCATCCTCGATCGTCCGCGCAGCCCGGTGCCGGGCGTGGCCGTGCTCCCGTTGGCCGCACACGGCGATGATCCGGACCTCCTCGCCGCGGTCTCGGCATTCTGTGACCTGCTGGTCAGACGCCTGCAGCGCATCGAGGGGCTGCGCACGACCAGTTGCGCCTCGACGCAAGCCAGTCATCGACTCGAACTGCCGGTCACCTCGCTGACCTCCCTGCTCCAGGTCGACCATGTGGTCTCCGGGGAGATCCACGCGACCGACGGCCTGCTCCAGGTCACCTTGCGCTTCAGCAGTCTCGAACCTGAACGTGAGCGCTGGCAGCTCCAGCAGTCCGCCACCCTGGCCGAGCTCGATGCGCTCGCGGAGCGGACCGGTGGGCGGATCGCCTCCACGCTGGACCTCGGTCAGTCCGACAGCCCGGCGGCTGCGATAGACCCCGACGCCTACGCACTTTACCTGCGCGCCCGCCAACTGATGCGTGTGCATCAACTCGACCCGCTCACCCGGGCGGAGGCGCTGCTGATCGAAGCGCTGGCGATCGAGCCGGCGTTCGCGGAGGCACGCATTTCGTTTCTCCTCAACCGCACTCATGTGCTGAGCGCCCACGCGATGGCCGGGACGCGCGAGCCTGAGGAACTCCTGCAGGAACAACAGCGCCTCCTCGGCGAGCTTCGAGAAGTTGCCCTCGACATCCTCGCGACCCAGCCGGACGCCCCGATCGCGCTCAGCGTACTCCTCAACGATGCCTTTCAGGGCCGTCGCTCGGCCGAGGCGCTTGATCATGCGGAGCGGCTGCTCGGGCTCGGTGCCCGGGACCCGGAAATCCTCCGCGCCATCGCGCGTCTGTTCCAGGCCACGGGTTATCTGCAAAGGGCACGGGAAACCGCCCTGTCGGCGGCCAGCATCGATCCGCTGACCTCCATGTCCCACTACACCCTCGCGATGATCAGCCGCATGCAGGGGCAGACCGCACGGGCGCTGCAGGAAGCGACCCTGGCGCGCGAACTCGGACTCGACGTCGCACGGGTTGTTTTCGCCTTCGATGCCATGACGCGTGGGGCCTGGGAGGACGCTGAGCGGGAGTTGTCCGCTGCGCTGGCCGCCGCCGGACAACCGACGGACTTCGTTGCGCCGTTCATCGCCGGGCTCGCCGACGAAGCACAACGCGACGCGGCGGTGCTGATGCTCGAGTCACAGGATCCGGGCCGACAGTTCTACATGCTGAACTACATGTTCTATTACGCCACCCTTGGCGATCTGGTGCGCACCAGGCGGGCAGCGGAACTCAACGGGAGCCTGACGCCGGGCGTCTGGATGCTGGAGTTCTGGCACCCGGAACTCCATAGTTTCCGCAGCGAACCGGCGTTCATCGAGGTCATGGACGGCCTCGGTGTCGTGTCCGCGTGGGAACGTCACGGTCCGCCAGACGACTGCCAGCGACACGGTGCCAGCTGGCGCTGCCGGTAGTCCCGAGCATACCCCCTTCAGGGATCGATGAGCAGCCGCTGCCAACGGCTGCTGTCGAGACTGCGGCCGCGCTCATCCAGCGCCACCACCCGCCAATGCAGGTCTCCAGGTTGATCGCTGTACCAGGGAGGCGCCTGGTAGCCCTGCACGCCCGCGGCGACGAAGGCACTGGCGATCTCGCCGTCACCGGCACGCAGTTCGACGCGATAGGCCGCGGCGTCACTGACCGGCAACCAGGTGAACCCCACCGGCGCACCGGCAGCGATGCGCTGGTCCGGCAGCGGTCGCAGCGTCATCAGTCGACGACCCCGCGGCTGCGCGGCAGACTCAGGCGCCATACCGACGTAATAGCGCAGCACCGGCAATGGGAACCCCGCGATTCCCCCACTTTGCACCAGGCCTGCGCCGGTCTCGGAGTCGCCCTCCTTGTCCGCGGAGGTCTCGATGCGAAGTAACAGCAGGTAAGGTCCGGCCGAAGAGGACGGCAGACGCTCCGGATCGGGGCCCGGCAGGACCACTTCGCCGAGGGGCGGCAGGAACACGTCGAAGCGGGACAGCGTGGTGTAGCGGCGCTGCGACCCACGCAGCTCCGGCGGCAGACTGGGCTCGGGCAGCAGATCTTCCAGCTCCGGTGGCTCCTCACCCGGGAACACCACCTCCCAGCGCCCCCTGAGCGTGCCGGTGCAGTTGTAGGCGATCCGTGCCTCTACCGGTGACAGCATCTCTCCCACCTCCACCACGGGGACCAGCTCGCGCCCTTCGCGACCGGTGACGAACAGCAACTCGACCTGGGTCAGGGCCAGCGGCACCCGGGCGCCACCACCGGCCAGTCGGCAGGTCACCACCACGAAGCTCGACACGCCTGTCGCGGTGTCGACGAACTCACGGATGTAGAAAAACGCCGAAGGCTCGCCGGCGCGTGCAAGCTGATAGGCGCGACGGGCGACCGACGCGGGAATGGTCATGATATCGGTGAACAGGCTGCCGCCCGCCACGCTGCTGGGACGACCCAGATCGTTGCCGGCCGGGAGGTTGCCCAGCAGCGTGCCGGGCACGCAGGGATCGAAGTTCACGACCACGTTGGGGGGGACGGTGACCTCGGCGCACCAGTAGGCGCGCGCGGGGATCTCGGTCGGTGTGAGTCCCTGGAAGCTCAGGAATACGCTGGTCACGCCGCTGGTGTTGACGTTGACCCCGGTGGGGTTCACGCCGGTCAGCGCCCAGGCAGGCTGTGCCAGGCACAGTCCCGCCGCGATCAGGCAGCCGAGTCTGCGAAATACGTGCATGACGGTGTCTCCGTACTCAGAAGGTGAAAGACAGCCCGGAGTTCAGTGTCCAGGTGCCGAAGCGGCTGTCGAATCCGAAGAGCCTGTTCTCGTTGGAGGAGGACTGCCGTGAGTAGGCGACGAACAGCTGGGCGGGCACACGACGGCCAGGCAGCGGGAGGTCGACATCGCCAGACAGCGTGGCGTTGAGCGAGCGATTACGGGCTTCGGCCTGCGCCAGTGAATCGTGGTTACGACCGCCCTGCCAGGCGGCCGCGAACCCCATGCGCTGCCCCATCCGCCAGTTCAGCCCGGCATTGAGCGAATCGCTGTAGCGCGCGATCCCGCGCTCGAGCTCGGCATTGCGGGCACGGGACACGCCCGCGGTCAGCGACAGGCTGCTGCCCAGCATCCAGCTCAGGTTCAGGCCATGGTTGAGGCTCTTGAAATCGGCCTGCGCGCGGCCGGGCTGGCGGTTATCCTGGTCGGTAAAGTTGACCGCGTAGCCAAGCGATGCACGCCCCAGCGACCAGTTCGCCTGCACGCCGTATTGCGTCGTCACCTGGTCAGGCAGGTGGCTTGGTGAATCGAACTCCGAGAATTCCGGCGTCGGCGCATTCGCCGCGAACTGGTGGACCCGTCCCGCCCGCAGATTCAGGTTCGGCCACAGCGATCGACCGGTCGCAGGATTGGCCCGCAGCGCGCCAAGCGGCCAGCTGAAGTCAGCCGACGTCCCGCGGGTACGCGTCTTCAGTACGGTCGGAATACGGTCGAGGTTGTCTTCCTGATCGCTGTGGCGCAGCTGCAGACTGTAGTTCCCCAACTGACCCGAGAGCGATACGGTCAGCTGCTGCAGGTCCGGCTGCACGAATGCGCCGAGGCTGCGGTACAGCGGATCCACACGCTGGAAGCTGGCGTTGAGGCTGACATTGGCGACGCGGTTATCGCCCACACTGCGGTTCTGCAGCAGCGCGATACGGGTCGAGGCCATCCACGCGCCGTTGCTTTCCTCGACGACCGGCACCAACGGCTGACCGAAAGACAGCAGTGGGTCTTCGGGGTTCACATACCGGCTCCGCGCCCAGGCAACCTCGCCGGTCATTCGTCGCCCCGACGTCTGGCCCGAGAGTCTGAGACCCAGCCCGCGGCTGCGCTCGGCGTCGGTGACCTGGCCAATATTGAACCCGGACCGCGACGGCCGTTCGGCGTCCATCCACGACACCTCCAGCCGCAAGGTCTGCGGACGCAGCTCCAACGGCGAGAATCCGAGCGTCGCCATGGTCACCCGGTTGTCCTCGAAATCCACGCCCAGCAGCCGGGAATAGCCGGTCACCTGCTGACCGGCCACGGCCGCGGCGCGAAGGTCGAGACGCGAGCCCGCGCGCTGGCTGAATTCGAACCCGCGGCTGGACAGGGTACTGACCAGCAGAGGATGATTGCCGATGCTCACGTGGCCGAGGTCGAATGCCATGTCGTTGTGCCGCAGGCTCAACAGATACTCGGCAAGGTCGACCTTCGGCGCGTCGTCAAAGCGCTGGCCGAAGCGCAGTGCCTCCTGACGGACGCTGCTGCCGACCAGCTGGACCCGACTGGCGAGTTCGAGGTCACCGCGGGTATGCCGCGACTGCAGCGAGAAGTTGCCCGCCAGATCATGGTACGTCGCCCGCGGTGGCGGTGGTGCCTGGTCACGATGACCTTCGCGCCATTGCGACTTGTTGGTCAGCGACAGCCGGGGAGAGATCTCCGACGCCTCGAAGCCGGCGCGGGTGCGGACTCGCAACGCCAGGCGGCCGACCTCCTGCCAGCCTTCCATGGCCTCACTGTAGACGACGAGTTCCCGGGTGCCCGATGGCAGGCCGACCACCGAGGTGTCGACATACAGCAGCCCGGGCGCCGCAAGCGTGGTCACCCCGGAGTAGTCGTCACGACCGATCAGCACCCGGAGGCGCGTACCCGACAACTCTGCACGATCTTCGAGCTGGATCTCCAGCCGCTCACCGGCACTGACCCAGCCGTCCGCGACATTGCTCGCAACGATACCGGCGTGCAGCGGACTCGCGGCGAGCAGCGCCGCCATGCTGGCCGCGAGCACGCCCCGAGAGACTGGCGCGTATGCCTGCGGGCGAACTGTGCGGACCTGAGGCAGGCGAAGCAGCATGATGGGGTTCCTCTCAGCGATAGACGGGCCGGCAGTGGGTATCGACGCTACGCCGACCACGGGGTATCCGGGTATCCCATATTGATGGGAGGACGACGCTGTACCGCGGGATCGCGGCGCTCTACACTCAAGCGCTCCATCGACGGGATGTGCAGCATGAACAACCATCGCGTCCTGATCGTCGAAGACCAGCCGGCCACTCGCGAGCGCCTCGCAGGGATCGTCGCCGCCACCGCCGGGCTCGAGCTGGTCGCGGCCCTGCCGGACTTCGGCTCCGCCGCGCAATGGCTTGAGTCCGAGCCCGCACCCACGGTGATGCTGGTCGATCTCGGTCTGCCGGACGGCGACGGACTCGATCTCATCCGTCTGAGTCGCCGACTCGACCCACAGCCGGAGGTGATGGTGATCAGCGTCTTCGGCGACGAACGCCACGTCGTGCGCGCCATCGAGGCCGGCGCCACGGGCTATCTGCTGAAAGACAGTTCCGCCGAGGAGATCGGCCAGGGCATCCTGCGTCTCATCGACGGCGAGTCGCCCATCAGCTCATCGATCGCCAGGCACCTGCTCAGACGTCTGCAGCCGACCGTTCAGGCCGCGCCCACCGGCGACGGCCCGCACCTCACACGGCGCGAGCACGACGTGCTGCGGCTGATCGCCAAGGGCTTCGCCTACGCTGAAATCGCCGCGCACCTGGGTATGTCGCCCAATACCGTCACCTCGCATATCAAGCACATCTACCGGAAGCTGCAGGTGCGCTCGCGCGGCGAGGCGGTATTCGAAGCGATGCAACTCGGCATTCTCGAGTCCCCGCGCTGAGGCGCGCACCGGCGGAGCGCGCGTCCTGTTCCCCCTGCTTGGCAAGGTCTTTCCGCTGACCCTCGGTGTACTGCTGGCCGGGCTGCTGGCCGGGCTGCTGCAGCTGTCCCCTGCGCGCGTCGCGCAGCCGCTGGATCGCGCCTTTCTCGCCCTGGCGCCGGGCGACGAACGCCGCGAAGCCGTGCGGCTGCCTTCGCGCTGGCGCAACGACTGCGCCGACTGCGGCATGGGCTGGTACGAGTTTGCCCTCGTGCCGCCGGCAGGGACCCCGGAAGACATGGCGATCTACCTCCCAGGCGTCGGCCAGAACATCGCCCTGTATCTCAACGGTGAGTTTCTTGGCCAGGTCGGCGAGTTTCGCGAGGGCACCGGCCGCCACCACGCCCTGCCCCTGCTGTTTCCGGTGGCGCCGGCGTTGTGGCGCAGCGGCGGCAACGCCCTGTTCGTCCTGGTGGGCGCCGCCCCGCCGTCGCGGGGGCTGATGCCACTGCCCTGGCTAGGCGATTTCACACCCCTGCAGACGCATCACCGCATCCAGTCAGTGCTGCGCCAGGGCGCTGTGCGCTTCCTCGGGATCGTCTGCCTGATCCTTGGCCTGGTGCTGGCGCTGATCTGGGTCAAGCGCCCGGCGGAGCGCCGCTACGGCTGGCTGGCACTGGCCGCCATCGGCTGGTCTGCCGCCCAGCTCGCCGTGACCGTGACCTCAGCACCCCTCGGTATCACGCGCTGGGAGCCGCTGATGAGCGTCGCCATCGCGCTGACCGCAGCAACGCTGCTGGTGTTCGCCGCGTCCGTCTCCCGCCCCCGTGGCGAGCAGTCCAGCACCTGGGTGCTGGCGTTGGTGCCGCTCGGCGCGCTGGTGACCGCGCTCGACCCCGGCGGGGTGATCGAGCGGGGGTTCGCCGGCACACTGCACCTGCTGCAGGCCCTCACCGCGCTGCTGCTGCTCACCGCAGGCTGGCAGGCCCAACCCGGCCTGCGCCGCTGGCTGTTGCTGCCGGGGGCTGCACTGCTGACCGCGGCGGTCGCTGACGTGCCGTCACTCGTCATGGATCCGGCGTTCCACCACACGCCGACCAGCCTGCTCGTCACCGCGCTGGTGCTGATCAGCTTCGCGTGGGTGCTGCTGCTGCGCTTCGTGCAGTCGCTGGAGATGGCGGAACTGCTGAACATCGATCTCGACCGGCTGGTCCGGGAACGTACGGCGGCGCTTGAGGCCCAGTTCCGCAAAGTCCAGGTGTTGGAACGCGAGCAGGTCCTGATTCGCGAGCGCGAGCGTCTGATGCGCGACATGCACGACGGCATCGGCGGACACCTGGTCTCCACGCTCGCGATCCTCGAGCAGAGTGGTCAGAACCGCGATGCGGTGACGGAGGCCATCCAGGGCGCACTGCACGACCTGCGGCTGATGATCGATTCGCTGGATCCGGTCGAGGGTGATCTCAACGCAGTGCTCGCCATGTTCCGCGATCGAATCGAGCCGCGGCTGCGCGCTGCCGGCGTGAGTCTGCGCTGGCAGGTCGCCGACCTGCCGCAGCTTGCCGGCCTTGGGCCTTCAGCGGTGCTGTCCATCCTGCGTATCCTGCAGGAGGCGGTGACCAATACGCTGAAACATGCCCAGGCCCGCGAGATCGTCGTCGATGCCCACGCCGAAGGCGATCACGCCGAGATCGTCATCCGTGTCAGCGATGACGGATGCGGTTTCGACCCGGACGCGGCACGCGGCGGACGCGGGCTCGGCAACCTCGCCCACCGCGCCGAGGCGCTGGGTGGCCGGCTGGACATCGCCAGCACGTCGCGGGGAACCAGGATCGCACTCATCCTGCCGGCCCGCACGACCGGGGACAACTCGTACTAGCGACAGCGCGGCCCGTTGCCGTTGGGATCGTTCGCACCGATCCGGAAATAGCGCTCGCCGTCCAGATAGGTGCGGCCCTCCTCGAAGTGCACGACGTACTGCTGCACGGCACCGCTGTCGTGACGAAGTTCAAGGCGTGCGCGGTGCCCCTGATCCGCAATCACCAACCAGCGCCCCGCGCCCTGGCCCCGCCCCTGCGCCGACCCGAAGGCGCCACCGACATCCACGCCGAGCTGGGTGCTGCCCTGCTGATGGAAGCGCATGTCCGGACACAGGTCGATGCTGCGCCGGGTGCTGTAACCGCCGCCCGACCCACTGGAGTAGGACTCGCGATAAGTGAGGCGTGTGTGCCTGAGCAGGTCGGTGACTTCGTCGACCAGCGGCGAGCGCTCGACCTCGCGAAACGCCAGGCTGGCGGCGATCTCGCGCGCCAGTGCCTCGTAGCGTGCGGAGAAGTTCTCGGCATCGGTCATGGCCATGACGATCACACCCTCGCCATGGGGATTGAGCCGCGCCACCACATAGACCTCGGCCGGGTGACCCGAAACGCTGCCCGTGAAGCGACCGCCCAGGGCATCGTCGCCGATCGCCTCGAGCGCAGCGGCCGGGCGAAGCGATACGCCCTCCTCCGCGATGCCGGCCGAGGCCTCGCGACGGAGGTCGTCCAGCGTTGCATGCTCATGCGGCAACAGCAGGATGAGACCGGGCTCGCGCAGGCCACCGAGCACCACACCCGCGTCCATGAGCTGGCCCTGCCACTGGTCGGGCACGGTAAACGCGATCCCGAGATGCTCGAGATCGACATGACCTGTCAGTTCCGCCCGCGCGTTACCCGGCGGCGCGGCGACCAGCAGGGCCGCGAGCACGAGTGAACCGAAGAGAGGATGCAGCTTGCGTGTCATGGATCGGCTCCGGGCAGTGATTCCCCCCCTGCCACCATAAAGCCCCTTGCCCGGGACGCCATCCCATGAACATGGGACCGGGCTGTCCGCCCGCACCGGTCTCCCCAGAACGTGGGATACCGCCGCGGCCCCGGACTGCCGAGACTGCGCTCCCAGGTCGGGCACGTGACTCGACCCTCACCCGGAGGAACGCTGCCATGAATCCCAGAACCCTACTCAGTCATGCGGTCGCCGCGGCACTCGTCACGGCCACCGCCGTGCCGCTCACCGCCCTGGCCAACGAGTGCAATGTGCGCTACCAGTACAACATGCCCAGCGGCAGCCGACCGCAGGTGCAACTGACACTCTCCGTGGGGCAGACGGCTAACGTCAACCGCAGCCGTCTCGACTTTGTCGAGAACACTGGCATCAACGACGTGTTGCTGTTCCTCGATAACGTGCCGAACACGGTCGTCACGCTGCGTAGCGGACAACGTGACCCGGCGGGAAACCACCTGAGCGCGGGCGCCGAACTCGTCGATGTACAGTGCCTGGCGAGTGTTACCCCACCGCCGTTCAGCCCTGAGGCCTGGGCGCAGACCCTGCACGCTGCCGGCGCGACCGCCGAAACCGTGGCCACAGGGCTCAATCAGCTCTTCAACCGCTCACTGAATCAGACACTGCAGATCCTGGCGGCTGTCGGCTACACGGCTCAGCAGGCCGCAGCCGCCGCGAAAGCGGTGTTTGACCCGGCGGCCGAGGCGCTGGCCAGCGGTTTGCGCAACGTCTTCAACCGCACCCTGAACCAGACCGCGCAGATCCTGCGGAACATCGGCTACACCGCAGCACAGATGGCTCAAGGCATCAAGCAGGCCTTCGACGCGACCGCCACTCAGGTGGCCCAACGACTCCAGGCACTCTACAATTTTTCTGCGGCACAGACCGCCGCGCTGCTGCGCACGCTCGACTACACCGCGGAGCAGATCGGCGCGGCGATGCGTGATGCCTACCAGCAGACCGAAGCGCAGGTCATCAGGGCACTGAGAGACGCCGGCTACACGGTCACACAAGTGGTGGCAGCGGCCCGCAACCTCTACACCGCCAGTGCCCAGCAGGTCGCCACCTGGATGCGTGAGGCGGGCTACACTGTCGGACAGTTACTGAGTCCGCTGGTCCAGGCCTTCAACCTCGGCCTGGAGGCCACCGTCGAGGCGTTGCTGCGGGCCGGCTATCAGGCTCAGGACATCTACCTCGCTGCACGCGACTACTTCAATGCACAGACCAGGGACATGGTGACCGCCTTCCTGCGGGTCTGGCAGATCATGTACAACGAGACTTGTGGCGTTGCAGGCTGCCCGCCGACGCTGCTCGAGCGCCTTCGCGTCCTGGTCCAGAACCTGCCCACCGGCACGGTGGACGTGGCCCAGGCCATCGCACAGTCGCTGCGCGAGCTCTACAACATGAGCGCCGAGGGCGTGGCGCGTGCGCTGCACGCGATGGGCAGCATCAGCAGGGACGCAGCCGAAGCCGCGCTGCTTGCAGCGGGCTTTCTCGCCGCCGAGGTCG
>PWZL01000073.1 GCA_003567475.1 Gammaproteobacteria bacterium
GGCGAACCATCCCCGACAGCCAGCCTACAGCCCGCGCACCCCCGTTTACCATCACGCCATCGATGATGCCTTGGTCGCCACCACGCCAGAGGGCTCCGCCGAAGAAACGTGAGGCGGGTGCCAGCACCTGCTCGTTGAACGCGTCAAAGTAGTACTTGTTTTCCAGCACCGAGTAGGTTCGATGAAAGCGTTCCTGCAGACTCGCGGGGATGTCGGGACGCCTGATATAGAGGAACCATGCAGTCAGTGCGCCGGCGAAGGCCAGATAGAGCGCAGGCGTAGCAAAACCATGCGCGACAAACCCGGCCGGCGAAGTGAACTTCTCCCCAACCACCGCCAGCGTGTCGTTGACAGGCAAGACAAAGATGGCATCACCGAACGCACCGCCGAAGAGCAGCGGCTGGATTGTCAGCCAACCGATCGCCACCGAGGGAATCGCGAGAAGGATCAAGGGGATGGTGATGACCCGCGGCGACTCATGCAGATGTTCGCGGGTGTGGCGATCAAAGCGCTCTTCGCCGTGGAATACCATGAACAGCAGCCGAAAGCTGTACAGCGCCGTGACAAATACACCGATCAGCACACACCAGTAGGCGTACGTGGCACCGGGGATGCTGGCCGCATGCACCGCTTCGATCAGCGCATCCTTGGAAAAATACCCGGAGAATCCGGGAAACCCAACCAGTGCCAGCGTACCGATCACCACTGTCGCATAGGTCACGGGCATGTAGCGGCGCAGACCGCCCATCTGACGCATATCCTGCACATGATGCATACCGATGATGACTGACCCGGCGGCGAGGAACAGCAACGCCTTGAAGAAGGCATGCGTCATCAGGTGGAACATGCCCGCGGCATACGCCGAGACACCGAGCGCCACTGTCATGTAGCCGAGCTGGGAAAGCGTCGAATAAGCCACAACCCGCTTGATGTCGTTCTGCACCAGTCCAAGCAAACCCATGAAAAACGCGGTGGTCGCGCCGATCACCAGTACGAACGACAAGGCAGCCGTGGAGTATTCGAACAGCGGCGACATTCGGGCCACCATGAAAATCCCCGCCGTCACCATCGTGGCGGCGTGGATCAACGCGGAGATCGGCGTCGGGCCCTCCATTGAATCGGGCAACCAGACATGCAGCGGCACCTGTGCCGATTTACCCATGGCGCCAATGAACAGCAGAATGCAGGCCAGCGTGAGCGCCGACCACTGAGCCTCGCCCCAGATGTTGACCGTGGTGGCCTGGATCTCTTCGGCCTGTGCGAACACGGTGAAATAATCGAGCGACCCGGCGTAATAGAGCAGTGCCCCGATCCCGAGCAGAAACCCGAAGTCCCCTACACGGTTGACGATAAACGCCTTCATGTTGGCAAATATCGCTGTGGGCTTGCGATACCAGAACCCGATCAGCAGATACGACACCAGGCCCACAGCTTCCCAGCCGAAGAACAGCTGCAGGAAATTGTTGGACATCACCAGCATCAGCATCGCGAAGGTGAACAGTGAGATGTAGCTGAAGAAGCGCTGGTAACCCGGATCATCGTGCATATACCCGATGGTGTAGACATGCACCATCAGTGACACGAAAGTCACCACAACCATCATCAAGGCCGACAGCGGATCGATGAGAAAACCGATCTCCATGGACAGATTACCGGTCACCGCCCAGATGTATATCGCCTGGTTGAAAACCTCTGCGCCGTCTATGAATACGTCTTTGGCCACGACCAACGACAGCAAAAACGCCACCGCCACCCCGGCAATGGTCACCCAATGCGTACCCGCCCGGCCGATCTTCTGCCCGAGAAACCCCGCGATGAGTGCCGCGATCAGCGGTGCGAGGACGATCGTGAGATAGACGTTTTCCACCGCGCTCAGCCCTTCATCGTGTCGAGGTCATCGACATTGATACTGCGCCTGCTCCGGAACAGCACCACGAGTATCGCAAGACCGATAGCCGCCTCTGCGGCCGCGACCGTCAGAATGAAAAACACAAACACCTGGCCAACGATATCCTCGAGCATCCGTGAGAAGGCGATGAAATTGAAATTCACCGCCAGCAGCATGAGCTCGATGCACATCAGCAGGATGATGACATTCTTCCGATTGAGGAAGATGCCCGTCACTGCGAGTGCGAACAGCGCAGCGGCGAGCAGAAGATAATAGGAAACGGGTACCACGGCAGCCTCTGCTCGTTATTCCTTGTCGGCATCCATCTTGACCAGGCGGACGCGATCCTGGCGACGCACAGCCACCTGCCTTGCCACATTCTGCGCCTTCAACCCGGGACGCCGGCGCATCGTCAGGGTGATTGCCGCAACTATCGCCACCAGCAGGATCACCGCTGCCAGCTCGAAGGCATAGACGTGCTCGGTATACAGCACGCTGCCGAGTTCTCGGGTGTTGCTCACATCAGCCGACCGAAGCTCCGGGGTCAGCATCAGCGGGGTGTCCTGGGCACGGAACCAGAACACGTTGGCCAGCAGCGCGACAATCACCAGCGAGAGCACGACGCCAACAGGCGCATAACGGGCAAACCCCTCGCGAAGCTTCGCGAGGTTGATGTCCAGCATCATCACCACGAACAAAAACAGCACCATCACCGCGCCGACATACACCAGCACCAGCACGATGGCGAGAAACTCGGCCTCGAGCAGCAACCACAACCCGGCACTGATGAAAAACGCCAGCACCAGGAACATCGCAGAGAATACCGGGTTGCGTGAGGTGATCACCCCGATGGCAGCACCCAGCAGCACTGCCGCCAGGGAGAAAAACAGTATGTGTCCGATCAAAGTCCCACTCCTGCGACATCCCGTAGCAGACGCGGATCTCGCGGACCCGTCAGTACGCCCGGGCTGCTCATCAGCGGTAGCGCGCGTCCGCCGCCTTGTCGGCAGCGATCATCGCCTCGTAACGATCACCAACGGCGAGGAGTTTGTCTTTGCTCATGATGTTCTCACCTCGGCGTTCCATGTGGTATTCGTGGATCCGCGTCTCCACGATGGCATCCACCGGACAGGCTTCCTCACAAAAGCCGCAGTAGATGCACTTGAACAGGTCGATGTCGTAACGGCTGGTACGGCGTGTGCCATCCGGCCCGGTCGCGGATTCGATGGTGATGGCCAACGCTGGACACACGGCCTCGCACAGTTTGCAGGCGATACACCGTTCTTCCCCATTCGCGTAGCGCCGCAGCGCATGCAGCCCGCGAAACCGTGGCGATTGTGGCGTCTTCTCTTCCGGGTAGGCCACGGTGAATTTCCGGACCCAGAGGTTACGGAATGTCAGACGCAGCCCCTGGAGCAGTTCCCAGAGGAAATAAGTCTTGAAGAAACTTCTCGTCATGCTGCTCATGGGGCTTACCTCGCCCAGGGCCCGATCTCCAGATACACCATGCCGCCAAGCACGAAGATCCAGATGATCGTGACGGGAATGAACACCTTCCAACCGAGCCGCATGATCTGATCGTAGCGGTAACGGGGAAAAGTGGCGCGGAACCACAGGAAACAGAACAGGAACAGAGCTGTTTTCAGCGCAAACCAGAAAAAGCCCGATTCCGCGAGGAAGGTATCGCCCAGCACCGGTAGACCCGCGAAGGGCGACAGCCATCCCCCCAGGAAGAACAAGGCCGTCAGTGCCGAGATGAGAATCATATTGGCATATTCGGCGAGAAAGAACACCGCAAACGCCATACCCGAATATTCGACGTGAAAGCCGGCGACGATCTCGGACTCGCCCTCGGCGACATCAAAGGGCGCACGATTGGTTTCGGCAATTCCAGAGATGAAATAGACCACGAACAAGGGCAACAACGGCAGCCAGAACCAACTCATCAGCGTTCCACCCGCCTGGGCGCGCACGATCTCGCTAAGGTTGAGACTGCCTGCCGCCATCAGCACCCCGACGAGCGCAAACCCCATCGCGATTTCGTAAGCCACAATCTGCGCCGCTGAGCGCATGGCGCCCAGGAAGGCATACTTGGAGTTGCTTGCCCACCCGGCCAGGATGACACCGTAGACCCCGACGGATGTCAGCGCCAGCACATACAGCAGCCCGGCATTGATGTCGGCGAGCACGAAACTGTCGGTAAATGGAATCACCGCCCAGGTTGCGAACGCCGGGATGATCGCGAGCAATGGTGCAATCACGAACAGGAACCGGTTGGAGTTCGTCGGGACGACCACCTCCTTGAGCATCAACTTGAGCACGTCGGCAAAGGGCTGGAGCAGTCCCTTGTAGCCCACGCGGTTCGGACCGATGCGATTCTGGATGTAACCGATGACCTTGCGTTCGGCGTAGGTGAGATAGGCCACGCACAGCGTCAGCGCGATCAGGATAGGGACGATCTGCGCCACGATCACGCCGACGGTCTGCACAGTCTCGGGCAGCAGCGTCCACCCCGGCAAGGCGTTCAGCAAAGCTTCCATCAGCGCGGCGTCCTCATGCGTTTACCGCCTCGATGCGAGCCGCCGCCGTCGACTCGACTGCTGTGGTCCGAGCCGTACGCGTCTGCTGCAGGGCAAAGGCACGACGCAGCACGGCATCGAGTTGATACATCGGCACATCGAGCTCGGCAAGTGAGACATCCACGGCGTCACGGGCAGCCGCGAAACGCCCCCGGTAGCCGCTGTATAGCCCGTCCGTCGACAGCACCGTCCGCAAGTGTTCCCGAACCTCCTCGGAACTTGCATAGTCACAGTCCGGCAGTTCCAGAAGATTGCCGAGCACCCGCAAGACTTTCCAACCCGGCCGGTTTTCGCCTGCCGGCCGAGTGGCGCCAGCGAAACTCTGCCAATCGCCGGCTGCGTTGACGAACGTGCCGGAGGTTTCCGCAAAATTGCTGATCGGCAACAGGACATTACAGGTGGCCCGCAACGCCGGAGTATCCCAAGCTGTCAATGCGATATTGAAATCGGCGGACTCCAGCGCCCGTTGCGCCAGCGACGCGCAGGCGAGATCCGCATCAGGCTCGATCGCATGCAACAGGTAAGCTTTGCGCGGTGCCTCGAACATCTCGATCAGGCCACGCCCCGGCCGCTCCACCGCCACACCGCCTGCCAGTCGATGCGGCAGCGTCCCGGCGAGGCAGGCCCCTGCGCTGTTGGGACCATCGCTCAGTTGTCCGAAACTCGCGCCCGTCACCTCGGCCACCCCGGCGGCGAGTGCACGCAGATCGGCGTAGCGTGGATGGCGCACCGCGATCAGACCCAGCATCACAGCGGCGTGCTCGGCATCCAGCAAGTCCGCGGCCACCCGTCGGTGTTCATCGGCGGGTATCACGCCCGAGCAAGCCGCCGCGAGATGCTCGGGCAGCGGCGCGCCCTTCGCCTCCGCCGCGGCGACCAGCACCCCGGCGAGCCCGTCGAGCAGATCCACGCCGGCGGCATCAAGGTACGCGCTGACCGGGAACAGGTATTCGTCACGTCCGGCACTGAGAAACGAAACACGACCACCCGCCATTGCCGCCTTGCGCACACGATGAGCAATGATCGGAGCCTCATGGCGAAGTCGGCTGCCGACCACGAACAGTGCCTGGAGCGTATCGATACCGGCGATCGTGACGCCGAGCGACGGAAACACCGGATCGTTCTGCTGGTCACGGGTATCGCGGACACGCAGCCGATGGTCGATATTGTGACTGCCGAGATGACGGGCCAGCCTTGAGAGCAGGAAGTGCTCCTCGAGGGTTGCCGTGGGAGAGGCGACGACACCAAGATGGTCACCGTCATTGCCCAGTGTCGCAGCAAGCTGCGTTGCCGCATATTCCAACGCCTGTTCCCAGCTGCTCTCGCGCCAGCGATCGCCTTGGCGAATCATTGGACGCTGCAGGCGATCCTCGGCGTACAGCCCCTGGTAGCTGAAGCGATCCCGATCCGCCAGCCAGGTCTCGTTGATTGATTCGCGCTCGCGCGGCACGACCCGACGCACGGTACCGCGGAGCACATGCAGGTGCATGTTCGAGCCTGCGCAGTCGTGTGGCGACACCATCGCATGCTGGGTCATCTCCCAGGCACGTGCGCTGTAGCGATAGGGCTTGTTGTTGAGTGCCCCCACGGGGCAAAGGTCGATGATATTACCCGAGAGTTCGTGATCGACACTGCGCTCGATGTAGGTACCGATCTCCATGTGCTCGCCACGGCCCGTGGTGCCGAGCTCCTGAATGCCGGCGATCTCCTGCCCGAAGCGCACGCAGCGCGTGCAATGGATACAGCGGGTCATGTCGGTCGAGACCAGGGGGCCCAGATTCTTGTCCTTGACCACCCGCTTGCGCTCGGTAAATCGTGAAACGTCACGACCGAAGCCCATTGCGAGATCCTGCAGTTCGCACTCGCCGCCCTGATCACAGATCGGGCAGTCGAGCGGATGATTGATCAACAGGAACTCCATGGTGGCGCGCTGGGCTGCGATGGCCTTGGGCGAGCGCGTGTAGACCTTCATCCCCTCGGTGACAGGGGTCGCGCACGCCGGCAGCGGCTTGGGTGCACGGTCTACCTCGACCAGGCACATCCGGCAGTTGGCCGCCACCGTCAGCTTCTTGTGATAGCAGAAGCGCGGCACATAGGTCCCGACGTTGTCGGTCACCTCGATGAGCATCTGGCCTTTACGCGCCGTGGCGGGCTGGCCGTTGATCTCAAGATTGATGCTGTCGTCACTCATGTACGGTCCCGGGCGGCCTCAGGCCGCGGCCTGCTGCGCAGCGACGATGCTGCGGCCACCGTGCTCGATCATGTATTCGAACTCGTGGCGAAAATGACGGATAAAACTCTGCACAGGCCACGCCGCCGCGTCGCCGAGTGCACAAATGGTATGGCCTTCGATCTTGTTGGCCACATCCACCAGCATATCGAGATCTGCCGGGCGACCCTGACCCTGCAGGATTCGCGTGAGCACCCGATACAGCCACCCCGTACCCTCTCGGCACGGGGTGCACTGTCCGCAGGACTCCGAGTAGTAAAAACGCGAGATCCTGCGAAGCAGACTGACCATGCAGGTTGTCTCGTCCATGACCACGACCGCTGCCGTGCCCAGGCCCGAGCCGGCATTGCGGATGGTGTCGAAGTCCATGGTCAGGTCCATGATCAACTCGGCCGGCATCACCGGCACCGATGAGCCGCCCGGGATGACGGCCTTGAGTGCTCGCCCGCCGCGCACACCCCCCACCAGTTCGAGCAACTCCCGAAAGGGAATGCCCAATCCAAGTTCGTAGTTACCCGGCCGCTCCACGTGGCCGGAGACGGCGAATATTGCGGTTCCACCAGAACCCTCGGTGCCCAGTGACTTGAACCACTGCGCGCCGTTGCGAATGATGCTCGGCACCGAGGCGAGACTCTGGGTATTGTTGATGGTCGTTGGCCGGCCATAGAGGCCGAAATTCGCCGGAAACGGTGGCTTGAAGCGAGGCTTGCCCTGCTTGCCCTCGAGGGACTCGAGCAGCGCGGTCTCTTCACCACAAATATAGGCGCCGGCACCGACGAACGTGTGGAGATCGAAATCTATACCAGAGCCGCCGATGTTGCGTCCCAGCAGACCTGCGTCGTACGCCTCCTTCAGCGCTGCCTCGAAGCGCGGAATAGGCTCAGCCAGGAATTCGCCGCGGATGTAGTTGTAGCCGACGCTCGCCCCCATGGCGAAGCCACCAATCGCCATGCCTTCAATCAGCGCATGTGGGTTGTAGCGCAGGATGTCGCGGTCGTGACAGGTGCCGGGCTCGCTCTCGTCGGAATTACAGACGATGTATTTCTGACCCGGCGCATTGCGCGGCATGAAGCTCCACTTCAGACCGGTCGGGAAACCGGCGCCACCGCGGCCGCGCAGCCCAGAGGCCTTGACCTCCTCGATGACCTGCTCGGCGGTGAGTTCGCCCCGCAAGATACGCTCCCAGCCTGTGTAGCCACCGACCGAACGGTAGGTCTCGAGACTCGAGGGGTTCTCGAGATCACGGGTCTGCAAACATACGAGTTCTTCCTGGACCATCCCTGTCTCTCCTGCGCTCATTCCAGCGCGTCGAGGATCTCGTCGACTCTGTCGGGCGTGAGGTTCTCGTAATAGACGTGGTCGACCATCATCATCGGCGCACCTACACAAGCCGCCAGACACTCCTCCTCACGCTTGAGAAAAATCCGGCCGTCGGGCGTGCTCTCCCCGGTCCGAATCCCGAGCTTGCCCTCGACGTGTGCAACGAGATCATCAGCGCCGCGCAGCATGCAGGAGATGTTGGTGCATACAGAGACATGGTGACGTCCGCAAGGCCGTGTCTCGAACATCGAGTAGAAGGTCGCGATCTCATACACCTGAATAGGCTCAAGACCAAGATACGCGGCAACGGAATCCATCAGTTCCGGCGTCAGATACCCTTGGTTCTCGTGCTGGACCGCGTGCAGAGCGGCGATCACCGCTGAGCGCTGCTTGCCCTCAGGGAACTTCGCCACCCAGTGATCGATCTCCTCACGCACGTGGGCCGAGAGCAGTTCGGTGCTGTCCTGTGCATCTGCCATCAGCGGTCGATCTCTCCAAAAACGATATCCTGCGTGCCGATCACGGCAACGACATCAGCGAGCATATGCCCCTGCACCATCTCGTTCATGGCCGAGAGATGCACGAAACCCGGCGGCCGAATCTTCAGTCGATAGGGTTTGTTCGCGCCGTCTGATACCAGGTAGACACCAAACTCACCTTTCGGGTGCTCCACCGCCGCGTAAGCCTCCCCGGCGGGTACGCAATAACCTTCGGTAAACAGCTTGAAGTGATGGATCAACGACTCCATGTCGTCTTTCATTTCGACCCGGGAGGGCGGCGCAATCTTGCGGTCCTCGAGCATCACCGGACCCGGGTTGGCGCGCAGCCACTCGATGCATTGCCGGACGATCTGGTTGGACTGGCGCATCTCCTCGATCCGCACCAGATAGCGATCGTAGCAATCGCCGTTCACCCCCACCGGGATGTCGAAATCAAGTTCGTCATACACCTCGTACGGCTGCTTCTTGCGCAGATCCCAGGCAACCCCGGACCCCCGCAGCATCGGCCCCGTGAACCCCAGTTGCAGAGCGCGCTCCGGACTGACCACACCGATGTTGACGGTGCGCTGCTTCCAGATGCGGTTATCCGTCAGCAAAGTCTCATAGTCGTCTACACAGGCCGGGAAGCGTTCCGTGAAGTCCGTGACAAAGTCGAGCAGCGAACCCTCCCGGGCGCGATTCATGCGCTCGAGCTCCTTGGCCGTGCGAAACTTCGAGGGCTGGTAATTCGGCATCTGCTCCGGCAGATCGCGATAGACCCCGCCTGGGCGGTAGTAGGTGGCGTGCATGCGCGTCCCGGAGACCGCCTCGTAGCAGTCCATGAGATCTTCACGCTCACGGAAGCAGTACAGGAATATCGTCATCGCGCCGATATCCAGTCCGTGCGTACCCAGCCACAGCAGATGGTTCATGATCCGCGTGATCTCGTCGAACATCACGCGGATATACTGCGCGCGCTTCGGCGGCTGGATGCCGAGCAGCTTCTCGATGGCCATCACATAGCCATGCTCGTTGCACATCATCGAGACATAGTCCAGTCGGTCCATATAGCCGATCGACTGGTTGTAGGGCTTGCTCTCGGCCAGCTTTTCGGTCGCCCGATGCAGCAATCCGATGTGTGGATCGGCCTTATGAATGGTCTCTCCATCCAACTCCAGCACCAGGCGCAGAACACCATGCGCCGCCGGATGCTGCGGCCCGAAGTTCATCGTATAGCTCTGGATCTCAGGCACGGTTGCCGACCTCCCGGAACGACCCCTCGTCCTGAATCTGTGGCTCATAGCGATGGTCGTCGCGGATGACCTTGGGCACCAGCGTGCGGGGCTCGATACTGACAGGCTCGTAGACCACGCGACCCTTGACAGGGTCGTAACGGACCTCCACCTGGCCGATCAGCGGGAAATCCTTGCGGAAGGGATAGCCGATGAAGCCGTAGTCGGTAAGGATCCGGCGCAGATCCGGGTGACCGCGAAACAGCACTCCGAAGAGATCGAAGGCCTCGCGCTCGAACCAGTTCGCCGAAGCCCATACATCCACCAGTGAATCGATCATCGGGCGATCGTCATCTGCACAGAACGCCCGCAACCTCACCCGACAGTTATGCTGGAGGGAGAGCAGGTGACAGACGACACCGAAACGCCCTGCGTCCGGGCGCGGTGCGCCGGTCTCGGCCTCACCGTCCTGACGCGCGTCGGCCGCAACCGCTGTGAAGTGATCCGTGGCGGCACCCACGCGATTGACTCCGCGGCTGAAGCCCGAACCGGTCGCCTCGAAAGTCTGCCACTCGACCCGTCCGTAGTCGGCGTAATCGACCACGCAAAGATCGATCAACATCTCGAAACCGAGCTCGGCTTCGTCGCGAAAGCGTGTCGCCACGGCACGCCAGGACTCTGCCGGGACCTCGTAGGTCAGCTGACCACAGGTGGAAGGCACCCGTGTCACCTCGTCTCGCAGGCAGCTTTCGACGCGACCGGCCAGCGCCTCGATCCTTTCGCTCATGCGCACTCCATTACCGCGTGATGGTGTTGGTACGACGGATCTTGTTCTGCAGCTGAATGATGCCGTAGAGCAGGGCTTCCGCCGTGGGCGGACAGCCGGGGACGTACACGTCCACTGGCACGATCCGGTCGCAACCTCTCACCACGGAGTATGAGTAGTGGTAGTAGCCCCCGCCGTTGGCGCAGGAGCCCATGGAGATGACCCAGCGGGGCTCAGGCATCTGGTCGTAGACCTTGCGCAGTGCAGGGGCCATCTTGTTGACCAGCGTACCGGCGACGATCATGACATCCGACTGGCGCGGACTCGGTCTGAAAACCACGCCGAAGCGGTCGAGATCGTAGCGCGCTGCGCCAGCATGCATCATTTCGATGGCGCAGCACGCCAGCCCGAAAGTCATGGGCCACATCGAGCCGGTGCGCGCCCAGTTGATGAGCTTGTCCACACTCGTCACCCGATAGCCGCCTGCCGGCATGCCGGCCATGGCGGGCTCCGGCGCGAGCGATTCCCTGCTCTGCTCGGCGCTCAATCCCATTCCAGCGCCCCCTTCTTCCATTCGTAGATGAAACCGATCACCAGGATGGACAGGAATATCCCCATCGCCACGAGCCCGAAGGTGCCGATCTCCTCCAGTGAGATGGCCCACGGAAACAGAAAGGCGATTTCAAGATCGAAAATGATGAAGAGGATGGCGACGAGGTAGTAGCGGACGTCGAACTTCATGCGGGTGTCTTCGAAGGCCTCGAAACCACACTCGTAAGGAGAGAGTTTCTCGACGTCTTTATCGCCGCGACCCAGCGCAAAGCCCAGCACCAGCAGCACCGATCCCATCACGGCAGCGATGCCGAGGAAGATCACGACTGGCAGATACTGTTCCAACATCATCAACGGTGTCCTGCGTCGGTCGCCCCTGGCGTTCGAGATGCCAATTGTAACAGGCGACCGCGGTGTCGCGACATCACATCGGGTGATATCGCCACGTTGACGCGGAGAGTCGTGTGTGGTGCCGACGGCCGGACTCGAACCGGCACGGCTTTCGCCACTGCCCCCTCAAGACAGCGTGTCTACCAATTCCACCACGTCGGCATGTTCAAACATCGATAATGCGGAGCAGCTCGACTGCACTTGGTGCTCAGTCGAGACTCGGCACCTCGTCTTCCTCGTCCCGCAACGGCGGCTGTTCGAGCTCTGGCAGATCACCCGGCAGCGGAGTAATGACCGCTTCCCGGTCGCGGAGACCGGTGCCTGGCACAGTCTGCTCCATCAAGCTCGTCGGCTCCGACCGCTGACCACTGAAAAAAGCCAGCGTCAGGCTGGAGAGGAAAAACATCGTCGCCAGCACAGCGGTGCTGCGCGACATGAAATTGGCCGACCCGCGTGACCCGAACACGGTCCCGGAGGCGCCGGCTCCGAACGCCGCGCCCGCCTCGGCACCCTTGCCACGCTGCAGGAGCACGAGACCGACAATCAACACGGCAATCAATACATGAGTGACCAGAACGACAGTCTGTAACATTTACGAATCCGTCAGGCCGCAGCGCGGCAGATATTCAGAAACTCCTCGGCCTTGAGCGATGCACCGCCGACCAGGCCGCCGTCCACGTCCGGCTGAGAGAACAGTATCGCGGCATTGTCTGCCTTGACACTCCCGCCGTAGAGGATCCGAAGCGAATCCGCAATTCTAGCATCAATCCCGGCGATCTTCCCACGCAAATACGCGTGCACGGACTGCGCCTGCTCGGGTGTCGCCGTACGTCCGGTGCCGATGGCCCAGACCGGCTCGTAGGCCAGTACGGCCCGCGACAGCGATGCCGCGCCGGCCGCGGCAATCACCGCATCGAGCTGGCGGGCCACGACTTCCTCGGTCTGACCGGCTTCGCGTTGCTGCAGCGTCTCGCCAACACACAGCACGGGCACCAGCCCCGCCGCCTCGGCGGCGACGAATTTGCGCGCCACCACCGCGTCATCCTCACCATACAGCGCGCGTCGCTCCGAATGACCCACGAGCACATGCGTGACACCACAGTCGGCGAGCATCGCGCCCGACACCTCGCCGGTGAACGCACCCGAGGCCTCGTGGCTCAGATTCTGCGCACCCACGGCCAGCGGTGCGTCTCCAGCCGCGGCAATCACCTCGGCGAGGTAGACAAACGGCGGACAGACCATCACCTCGCAGGGCAGCCCTCCCCGCAGGCCGTCCGCCACGGCATGTACAAGCTCGCCGTTTGCGTGACGTGAGCCATGCATTTTCCAGTTTCCGGCGACCAGTGGCGTTCTCATGGATTATGCGCATCCCGCAATCAAGTGACGTGGCGACGGACCCAAGGCCTCTCCCGCCGGCGCGGCGTGAGGATAGACAGGCGCCGTCAGGAAATCAATCGCGCCGAAGCCCCGCCCGCGGCCTCGCGCACCGCATCGGCAATCTGCCCGGCAAAGCGTCGAATCTCGCCGTCGCTCTCGCCTTCGACCATGACCCGGATCACCGGCTCGGTCCCGGACGGCCGCAACACGACCCGACCCCGCTCGCCCAGGGTCCGTTCGACGTCGAGCACCGCCTCACGAACCCCGGCGGCCTCCTCCAGCACGAGCCGGTGGTCCAGACGCACATTGACGAGCACCTGGGGCAGGCGCTCCATGCCGGCGGCCAGTTCATCAAGACCGCGACCCGTGCGGCGCATGACCGCCAGCACCTGCAGCGCAGCAATCAGACCGTCTCCGGTGGTGGTCCGGTCCAGACACAGCAGGTGCCCGGAGGTCTCCCCGCCAAGAATCCCGCCGGTGGCCTGCAGCATCGAGAGCACGTGGCGGTCTCCGACCTTCGCGCGCTGGAAACCGATTCCGGCGCCGATCAACGCACGCTCGAGCCCTAGGTTGCTCATCACAGTGCCGACCACCGGGCCACGGAGTTCGCCCGTGGAACGCCGATCCATCGCCAGGATGTACAACAGCTGATCACCATCGACCACGTTGCCCTTGTGATCCACCATGACCAGGCGATCGCCGTCACCGTCAAGCGCGATGCCCAGATCGGCCCGTACCCCAGGCACGGTCATCTGCAGCAGGTCAGGTCGAGTCGAGCCACACCCGGCGTTGATGTTGCGGCCATTCGGCGAGCACCCGACCGGTACCAGATCCGCTTCGAGTTCGGCCAGCACCCGCGGCGCCACCTTGTAGGCGGCGCCATGCGCACAGTCGATCACCACCTTGATCCCGGCCAAATCCTGGCCAGCGGGAAAACTTGCGCGACAGAACTCCTGGTACAGCGATCGCGCACGGGTGGCGATCTCGGCTTTGCCGAGCGACCCGGAATCGCGTGTCTGTGGACCACCGCCCTCCAGTGCGGCTTCGATGCGCATCTCAAGCTCGTCCGAGAGTTTGAGACCGTGGCGGTCGAAGAACTTGATCCCGTTGTCGTCGTAAGGATTGTGTGAGGCGCTGATCACCACGCCGAAGTCGGCGTTCAACGCCTGTGTGAGATAGGCGATACCCGGCGTCGGCAGGGGGCCCAGCAGCCCGACGTCCAGCCCCGAGGCCACGAAGCCGGCCTCGAGCGCTGACTCGAACATGTAGCCCGACACCCGCGTGTCCTTGCCGATCAGCACCGAACCGCCCGCAGGCGCGAGCACTGACGCGGCCGCACTGGCAAGCCGCAAAGCGAAATCCACCGTCATCGGTGGCTCGCCCACCCGGCCACGGATGCCGTCGGTCCCGAAATACTGACGTGTCATGCCTCTTCCCCTTGGGTCTGCACACCGGCCAAGCGCCAGATGGCCAGCGCGTCGGCTGTCTCCGCAACGTCGTGCGCGCGCACCACGCGCGCCCCGCGCGCCACGGCGGCAAGCGCCAAGGCGAGGCTCCCGGCGAGGCGCCGCGGAACCTCCCGCCCGAGCAGCCGACCAATCATCGACTTCCGCGACAGCCCCACAAGTATCGGCATGCCGCTGGCCACCAGCACGGGCAACCCGCGTAACAGTGCCAGATTATGCGCATCCAGCTTGCCGAAACCGAATCCCGGATCGAGCAACAGGCGGTGTCGGCCAATCCCGGCAGCGTCACAGCTTGCCACGCGTTGTTGCAGGAACGCGCTGACTTCGCTCACAACGTCATGATACTCGGGCGCCGCCTGCATGGTCCGAGGCTCGCCCTGCATATGCATCAGGCAGACCGCGGCATCACTGTCGGCGATCGCCTCGAGCGCACCAGGCGCCCGCAGGGCATTGACATCGTTGATCAGCCCCGCCCCGGCAGCCACCGCCTCGCGCATCAACGCAGGCTTGAGGGTATCCACCGACACCGGCACCGCCAACTCCCGTACCAGCCGCCTGAGAACAGGCAGCACCCGGCGGCGCTCCTCCTCCAGCGACACCGGGGGCGCGCCCGGTCGGGTCGATTCCCCGCCGAGATCGATGAGGGCAGCGCCCTCGGCCACCATCTCGGCGGCCCGGGCGGCAGCCCTTCCCGGGTCCAGAAATCGCCCGCCGTCCGAGAACGAATCTGGCGTGACGTTCAGCACCCCCATGACCCGGGGCCTGGAGAGGTCGAGTAGATGATCACCGCAGCGCAGCTGGCAGCGCTCCGATTCACCTGTCATTCCGCGGCCCCCCGAAACGACGAAAGGCCCCGAGGGGCCTTTCGCGGACACGCTGCCTGCCGCGTCATTCAGTGCTGGCTTGCCGGACCGCCGATCGCACCCTCACCGCCGGACTCGCGGGGCTTGCGGGTCTCGCCGGAGCCGGCGCTCGGCGGCGTGTCTGACTCCTCCCAGCTCTTGGGCGGTCGCGGCTCACGGCCTTCCATGATGTCACGGATCTGCTGCTCATCGATGGTCTCGTACTTGATCAGTGCGTCGGCCATGGTGTGCAGCTTGTCGACGTTCTCTTCCAGGATTTCCGTAGACCGTGCGTAACTCTCGTCGATGATCTTGCGGATTTCCTCGTCGATGGTGTGCGCAGTGACGTCCGACACCTGCTTGTGCCGGGTCACCGAGCGACCCAGAAACACCTCGCCATCATCTTCGCTGTAGGTCAGCGGACCAAGCCGGTCGGAGAGCCCCCATTTGGTGACCATATTCCGCGCGATGTCGGTCGCTCGCTCGATGTCGTTGGAGGCGCCAGTCGTGACCTGGTCGGCACCGAAAATCAGCTCTTCGGCAATGCGACCTCCGAACAGACTGCAGATCTGCGAGCGCAGACGCTGCTTGGAGTAGCTGTAGCGATCCTCTTCAGGCAGGAACATGGTCACACCCAGGGCCCGGCCTCGCGGAATGATGCTGACTTTGTACACCGGATCATGATCAGGCACCGTGAGGCCTACGATGGCATGGCCAGCCTCATGGTAGGCCGTCAACTTCTTTTCACCCTCGTTCATGACCATGGAGCGGCGTTCCGCGCCCATCATGATCTTGTCCTTGGCCTTCTCGAAGTCTTCCATGCCCACCAGTCGCCGGTTGGCGCGCGCCGCGAACAGGGCCGCCTCGTTGACCAGGTTCGCCAGATCCGCCCCCGAGAAACCGGGTGTCCCGCGGGCGATTACCCCGGGACGGACATCATCGCCGAGCGGAACCTTGCGCATGTGAACCTTGATGATCTGTTCGCGACCGCGCACGTCCGGCAACGGCACCACCACCTGGCGATCGAATCGACCAGGGCGCAGCAGCGCCGGATCGAGCACGTCAGGCCGGTTGGTGGCAGCGATGACGATGATGCCCTCGTTACCCTCGAACCCGTCCATCTCGACCAGCAGCTGATTCAGCGTCTGCTCACGCTCATCATGACCACCGCCCAGCCCGGCGCCCCGATGGCGGCCGACCGCGTCGATCTCATCGATGAAGATGATGCAGGGGGCGTGCTTCTTGGCCTGCTCGAACATGTCGCGCACTCGCGAAGCGCCCACGCCGACGAACATCTCGACGAAATCCGAACCGGAGATGGTGAAAAACGGGACCTTCGCCTCACCGGCGATAGCCCGCGCCAGCAGCGTCTTGCCGGTGCCTGGCGGACCGACCATCAGCACGCCCTTTGGAATCTTGCCGCCGAGACGCTGAAACTTGGACGGATCCTTGAGGAAGTCGACCACCTCAACGACCTCTTCCTTGGCCTCGTCAGCCCCGGCGACATCGTTGAAGGTGACGTTCACCTGATCTTCGCCCAGCAGCCTGGCCTTGCTCTTGCCAAAGGACATGGCGCCGCGGCCCGCACCCCCGCCCTGCATCTGGCGCATGAAGTAGATCCAGACGGCGATCAGCAGCAGGATCGGGAACGAGGAGATGAACAGTTGCATCAGGAAGGAGGTCTGCCGGGGCGCGCTCGCGTCAATGCGCACGTTGTTATCCAGCAGGGTGCTGATCAATGCGGTGTTGTCGGTTTCCGGGTTATAGACCAGAAACTGCTCATTCCCGCGCACCGCCCGGATCGTGTCGCCTTCAAAGGTGACCTTGTCGACCTGCCCCTGACGGACCTGGCTGAGGAAGGCCGAATATTCCAGGGTCTCGACGGTTCTGCCACCGGTGCCGAAGCTGTTGAACACCGACATCAGCACGATCGCGATCACGATCCACAAGATGATATTTTTCGCCATGTCGTTCAACGACTTACCCTCGCTGACGCCGCGTTCCCTGCGGCTTGGTTGCTGATGCCGGACGATCGATAGTGACCGCCATTCGAAACTTGGATCTGTGCACTGTCGCACATACCTGATAGGACACTACACCATGCATTAGGTTCTCGCCACCGTACGGCGCACGTCCATCCCGCCGGCTTCATCCACCCGCAGCGCGCTCCGCGCGCAGCCCACGGGCCACCAGATAGGTCTCGCGACTGTCGCCGCGGGACGCGCCCGGCTTGCGCACCCGCACCTGATCGAAATCACCGCGACACTCGCGCACGAAATCGTCAAACCCCTCGCCATGGAACAGCTTCGTGACAAAATCCCCGCCGGGACGCAGCGTGCGTCGCGCGAACTCCAGCGCCAGCTCCGCCAGCAGCATCGCGCGGGGTTGATCCACCGCACGGGTGCCGCTCAGGTTTGGCGCCATGTCCGACAACACCACATCCACGCGATCCCCGGACAGGGCCTCGAGCACGCTCGCCAGCACCTCATCTGCAGTGAAGTCACCCTGAAGGATTTCAACCCCCGCCAGCGCATCCATCGGCAACAGGTCCAGGGCAAATACCCGACCCCGACCCTGCAGCCGTCGCGCGGCATACTGGCTCCAGCCCCCTGGTGCGGCGCCGAGATCGACGACCACCTGGCCGGGACGCAGCAGCCGGTCTCGCTGGTCGATCTCTTCGAGCTTGAAGACTGCCCGGGACCGCCAGCCCTCACTGCGGGCCCGTCGGGTCCATGGATCCTGCGCCTGACGCCGCAACCAGCGCTGGCTGCTCGAACTTCGCCGCGCCATCAGCCGACCACCTGCGCCCTGGAGTGCTGCGTCCATGTCAACGAATACGCCTCGGGCGCGGAGGCGGATGCAAGCGCCAGCGATGCATGCGAAAATTCCCGTTCCTTGAGGTTTTCGGCGCGATCCACATGACGCTGCTCAGCGACACCCAGAAGAAGTATCTCCGCAGTCTCGGACACGGACTCAAACCGGTTGTGATGGTGGGCGGCAATGGCATCACCCCGGCACTGCTGCGTGAGGCCGACATCACTCTCGACAGCCATGAACTCATCAAGGTACGGCTGCGGGTGGGCGACCGCGAAGCCCGCGACACTGCCATCGCGGCCATCGTCGACGCCACAGGCGCCACGCTGGTGCAGCGCATCGGCCACGTCGCCCTGCTCTACCGCCGCCATCCCGAACAACCAGGCATCATCCTGCCCTCTGGCTGAGGCATGGGAATTCAGATGTAGCGCACTTCCAGGATTTCGAAGCGCTTGGCGCCACCTGGTGCATTGACTTCGACCTCGTCACCCTCCTCCTTGCCGATCAGCGCACGGGCGATCGGCGAGCTGATCGAGATCAGCCCCTGCTTGCTGTCGGCCTCGTCGTCACCCACGATCTGGTAGGTCACGTCGCGACCGTCATGTTCATCGTGCAACACAACCGTGGTGCCGAAGACCACCTTGCCGCGGTTTTCGAGTTGCGTGACATCGATGATCTGGGCGTTCGACAGCTTCGCTTCAATTTCGCTGATGCGCCCCTCGATAAACCCCTGCTGTTCCTTCGCGGCATGGTATTCGGCGTTCTCCTTGAGATCACCATGCGCACGCGCTTCGGCAATCGCGGCGATGACTCGAGGACGCTCTCCCGATTTCAATCGCTTGAGTTCCTCACGAAGCTTCTCAGCGCCCCGCAACGTCAATGGCACCCGCTGGCTCATGTCATCACCTCCCGGTGCAGATCCTGCAGCCTGTTCACTCCTGCCTCATCAAGATAATCCAGCGCCAGCGCCGTGGCGCGGGCGGCAGCGAGGGTCGTGTAGTACGTCACCTTGTGGTGCACGGCCTCCCCGCGAATCGACTGCGACTCGCGAATGGACTGCTTACCCTCGGTGGTGTTCACGATCAGGCTGATTTCCTGGTTCTTGATCATGTCGACAATATGCGGCCGGCCCTCGCGCACCTTGTTGGCACGTCGGCACGGTACCCCAGACTCGGCAATCGCCACGGCTGTACCGCCCGTCGCTACGATGTCAAAACCCCGCTCCACCAGCAGGCGGGCAAGCTCCACGGCGCCAGGCTTGTCACGGTCGCGCACGCTGATCAGCGCAGTACCGCGTCGGGGGATGATCACCCCCGAGGCCAATTGGGCCTTGGCATAGGCCTCGCCAAAGCTCCGGCCCGTCCCCATGACCTCACCGGTCGATTTCATCTCAGGGCCCAGTATAGGGTCAGCTTCCGGGAATTTGGCAAATGGGAAGACCGATTCCTTGACCGCGAAATACGGCGGCGAGGCGAACCCGGTCACCCCCTGGTCGGCCAGTGAGCGCCCGGCCATCGCCAGGGCGGCAATCTTGGCCAGCGGCTGGCCGACGGCCTTGGAGACGAAAGGCACCGTGCGCGAAGCGCGCGGATTGACCTCGAGGATGTAGATCACGCCGTTCTGGATCGCGAACTGCGTATTCATCAAGCCGACCACGTTCAGGCCGCGCGCGAGCTGCTCGACCTGCACTCGCAGGTCGGCCTGGGTCGCCTCGTCCAACGAGTAGGGGGGGATCGAGCAACCCGAATCGCCCGAGTGCACACCGGCCTGCTCGATGTGCTGCATGATGCCGCCGATCAGCACGTCGCGACCGTCACTGACGCAGTCCACATCCACCTCGATGGCGAGATCGAGGAAGCGGTCGAGCAGCACGGGGCTTGCATTCGACACCTTCACCGCGGCCTGCATGTAGCCCCGTAGATCCTCCTCCCCATAGACGATTTCCATCGCCCGGCCACCGAGCACGTAAGACGGTCGCACGACCAAGGGGTAGCCGACCTCGGCAGCCAGTTCCAGCGCCTGTTCGGCACTACGCGCCGTACGGTTCGGCGGCTGCCGGAGATTCAGGCGCGCGACGAGATCCTGGAAGCGCTCCCGGTCCTCGGCAAGATCGATCGAATCCGGCGAGGTCCCGATGATGGGCACACCCGCGGCTTCGAGGGCACGCGCGAGCTTGAGCGGCGTCTGGCCACCATACTGCACGATCACCCCTTCCGGACGTTCGAGATGCACGATCTCGAGGACGTCCTCCAGCGTCAACGACTCGAAATACAGGCGGTCGGAGGTGTCGTAATCCGTGGATACCGTCTCCGGATTGCAGTTGACCATGATGGTCTCGAACCCGTCTTCGCGCAGTGCCATGGCGGCGTGCACGCAACAATAGTCGAACTCGATACCCTGACCGATGCGGTTGGGTCCGCCGCCGAGAATCATGATCTTGCGGCGGTCCGAGACGGCGGCCTCACATTCTTCCTCGTAGGTCGAGTACATGTAGGCGGTCGTACTGGCGAACTCGGCCGCACAGGTATCCACCCGCTTGTACACCGGCCGCACGCCATGCGCCCAGCGCGTATCGCGCACCTCCTGCTCGCTCAGCCGCAGCAGACTGGCCAACCGGCTGTCGGCAAACCCCTTGCGCTTGAGCCGGCGGAAATCATCATGGGACAGATCATCCAGACGGCGGCCGCGCAGGGCGTGCTCGGTGCGCACCAGATCCTCGATCTGGACCAGGAACCACTGATCGATGCCGGTGAGCTCGCCGACTTCGGCGACCGACAGGCCGTGGCGCAGGGCATCGGCCACATAGAACAGCCGATGAGATCCAGGCATGCGCAGTTCCTGGCGCAGGCGGGTGTGGTCATCTTCATCCAGCCGTGCGGGCAGCATCTCGTTGAGGCCATCAGCGTCGATTTCCAGCCCTCGCAGCGCCTTCTGCAGCGACTCCTGGAACGTCCGTCCCATGGCCATGACCTCACCGACGGACTTCATCTGCGTGGTCAGCCGGTTGAGCGCGCCAGGGAATTTCTCGAAGGTGAACCGCGGGATCTTGGTGACCACATAGTCGATGGTCGGCTCGAACGAGGCCGGCGTCGCACCACCGGTAATGTCATTACGCAGCTCGTCGAGGGTGTAGCCGATCGCGAGCTTGGCAGCCACTTTGGCGATGGGGAAACCGGTCGCCTTCGACGCCAGCGCCGAGGAACGCGAAACCCTGGGATTCATCTCGATGACCAGCAACCGGCCGTCGTCGGGATTGACGGCGAACTGCACGTTGGACCCGCCGGTCTCCACGCCGATCTTGCGCAGCACCGCGATGGAGGCATCGCGCATGCGCTGGTATTCCTTATCCGTCAGCGTCTGTGCCGGGGCGACGGTGATGGAGTCGCCGGTATGTACCCCCATCGCATCGAGATTCTCGATGGAACACACGATGATGCAGTTGTCGCTACGATCACGCACCACCTCCATCTCGAACTCTTTCCAGCCTATGACCGATTCCTCGAGCAGGACTTCGGTCGTGGGCGAAAGATCGAGGCCGCGGGCGACGATCTCCTCGAACTCCTCGCGATTGTAGGCAATGCCCCCGCCACTGCCGCCCAGCGTGAACGAGGGACGGATGATGATGGGAAAGCCGTTCCTGGCCTGGTAGGCCAGCGCCTCTTCCATGCTGTGGCAGATGCCCGCACGCGGCGTCTCCAGACCGATCTCGCCCATGGCGACACGGAACTTCTCGCGATCCTCGGCCATGTCTATCGCGTCGCGTGAGGCACCGATCAGCTCGACGCCGAATCGCTCAAGCACGCCCTCGCGGGCCAGATCCAGCGCGCAGTTCAGTCCGGTCTGACCACCCATCGTCGGCAGCAGCGCATCCGGGCGCTCGCGCTCTATGACCGCGGCCACGGCCTGCCAGTGCACCGGCTCGATATAAACCGCATCAGCCACCTCGGGGTCGGTCATGATCGTCGCCGGGTTCGAGTTCACGAGAATCACCCGGTACCCCTCCTCGCGCAAGGCCTTGCACGCCTGAGTGCCGGAGTAGTCGAACTCGCAGGCCTGACCGATGACGATCGGGCCTGCGCCAATGATGAGAATGCTGTTCAGGTCAGTGCGCTTGGGCATGCTGGGTGGTCTCTCGCGTGGTTTCAGCGCGCACCGGCGCCCGGGCGGCGGGCAGCGCGGTGGCGGCGCATCAGCGCCGTGAAACGCTCGAACAGGGGCCGCAGATCGTGCGGGCCAGGGCTTGCCTCGGGGTGACCCTGGAAGCCGAATGCCGGACAGTCGGTGCGCTCGATCCCCTGAAGACTGCCATCGAACAGGGACCGGTGGGTGGCACGCAGGTGATCGGGCAGACTGTCTTCATCGACCGCGAAACCGTGGTTCTGACTGCTGATCATCACCCGCCCGCTGTCGAGTTCCTGCACCGGGTGATTGGCGCCATGGTGACCGAACTTCATCTTGAGCGTCCGCGCGCCGCTGGCGAGACCCAGCAGCTGATGGCCGAGGCAGATCCCGAACAGTGGCACGCCTGCGGCCATCACTTCCCGTGCGGCTTCGATGGCGTAGGTGCAAGGCTCGGGATCACCCGGACCATTGGACAGAAACACCCCATCAGGGGCCATGTCCAGCACCTCGCTGGCGGCTGTCTGGGCGCGAACCACCGTCACCCGGCAGCCAGCATCGACCAGCAGCCTCAGGATGTTGCGCTTGATGCCATAGTCGTAGGCGACCACGTGCAGGGAGGCCTGGCGGTGCAGGCTCATCGGCCGGGCCTGCGGGAAACTCGAGCCCTGGTTCCACTGGTAGGCCTGGGCCGTGGTCACGACCCGGGCCAGATCCATACCCTTCAAACCCGGGAATTTGCGCGCGGCGGCCACCGCCTCTTCGGGATTGGCATCGGCGCCGGCGATGATACAGCCCGACTGCGCCCCCTTGTCGCGCAGTAGCCTAGTGAGGCGCCGCGTATCGATATCGGCGATCGCCACCACCCGCGCGCGGCGCAGGAACTCATCCAGCGGCCATTCCGAGCGCCAGCTGCTGGTCACCATGGACATGTCGCGGATGACCAGCCCCGAGGCGTGGATCTGACCGGATTCCATGTCCTCACTGTTGGCCCCGACGTTGCCGATATGCGGATACGTCAGCGTCACGATCTGACGGCAGTAGGAGGGATCGGTGAGGATCTCCTGGTAGCCGGTCAACGCGGTGTTGAACACCACTTCGCCGATCGTACGACCGGGACTGCCTACCGAGAGGCCGCGGAAGACCGTGCCGTCTTCCAGTGCGAGGATGGCGGGTTCTGTCACTTTTTATGGAACTCCAGTCGGTTTTCCGTGGGCAGTCAGTTTCCCGGGGGCGCGCGGAAATGCACCACCTTCCCAAGGGTGGCGCGTTCCTGACTCGTCAGCGTGGATACGGAATGCAGGCTGGGCCGCTATTGTAGTGCAGCGAGGGCGGCTGTGCACCCGCCCGGCGGTCGATTCAGCCAGCCAGCCCCAGGACGTGTCGCATGTCATAAAGGCCGGCCGGGCGCTCAGCCAGCCAGGCCGCCGCGCGCAGGGCGCCCCGGGCAAACACGCCGCGGTCCGTGGCCCGATGGGTCAGCTCGAGCCGCTCCTCGTCCGCAGCGAACATCACCGTGTGATCGCCGACGATGCTCCCGGCCCGCACCACCGCGAAGCCGACATGCCCGGGGATGCGCGCGCCCGTCTGCCCCGAGCGGGCCCAGACGCCGACCTCGGCCAGGGGCTTGCCGCGCGCCTGGGCCACCGCCTCGCCCAGCGCCAGTGCCGTGCCGGAAGGGGCATCGACCTTGCCGCGATGATGGGCCTCGATGATTTCCGCGTCGTAGTCTTCGCCCAGACGCTCGGCCAGCAGACGGGTGAGCTCGGTGAGCAGCGTGACCCCGACGCTGAAGTTTCGTGCGTAGACGACCGGGAGACTGCGTGCCGTCTCCCCCAGCAGTGTCTGCGCCTCGGGCGACAGGCCGGTGGTGCCAAGCACCAGAGCGACCCCGGCCTCGCGGCACGCCTGCAGGTGCACCGACGTGGCCGCCGGCAGCGTAAAATCGATCGCCACCTGCGCCCCGGACAACGCGGCCGCCGGCTCAGCGACCACACGCACGCCCCGCGGCAGGGCCGGGCACAGGGTCGAGGCGTCCTGTCCCAGCGCCGGGTCGTTCGGCGCGGCGGAAGCGCCGCAGAGCCTGAAGTGCTCGGGTTCAGCCGCGATCAGCCCCAGCAAGGTCCGGCCCATGCGGCCACTGGCCCCGAACACGGCCACGTTGAGCGCCGTGGACTCAGCCACCGATGTTCTCGAAAAACCGTTTCACGCCGTCCATCCATGAACGCGACCGCGGGCTGTGCTTTGCTCCGCCATGATGCAACGCATCGTCGAACTGCTGCAGCAACTCTTTTTGCTCGCCCGTCAGGTTGACCGGCGTCTCTACGGTAACGCGGCAGTACAGGTCACCCTGGGGGCCGCCGCGCACAGGACGGACGCCTTTACCCCGCAGCCGGAACGCTCGCCCGGACTGGGTCTCTGGCGGAATTTTGAGGTTGACCGACCCATCGAGTGTCGGCACGTCGACGCTGCCGCCGAGGGCGGCGGTTGTAAACGCGACGGGCACTTCACACTGCAGATCGGCACCCTCGCGCGAAAAGATGGCGTGGGGTTTGACCGCGATGTCGACGTACAGGTCCCCGGGCGGCCCGCCATTGCGGCCCGCCTCGCCCTCTCCGCCGAGGCGGATCCGGTCGCCGGTATCGACGCCGGGCGGCACTTTCACCGACAGCGTCTTGTCCCGCCGCACTCGACCCCGGCCATTGCAGGCCGTACAAGGGTCCTTGATGATCCGTCCGGTCCCACGGCAGGTCGGGCAGGTCTGCTGCACGGAGAAAAAACCCTGCTGCATACGCACCTGGCCGGCCCCGTTGCAGGTCGGGCAGGTCACCGGCTTGGTGCCCGGCTCGGCACCGGTACCGTCACAGCGGCTGCAGTCCTCCTCGGCAGGAATGCGCAACTCTACCGTATCGCCGAAAACCGCCTTCTCGAGATCGATCGACAGTTCATAGCGCAGGTCCGCGCCGCGGTAGACGCCGTTCCTGCCGCCCCGGCGACCGCCGCCGAAAATATCGCCGAACACGTCACCGAAGATGTCGGAGAACGCATCGCCAGCGGCACCAGCGCCCGGCCCTCCGCCGCGCCCCATGGACGCGTCAAGACCTTCGTGCCCGAACTGGTCATAGGTGGCCCGGCGGCGCTCATCCGAGAGCACCTCGTAGGCTTCCTTGATTTCCTTGAAACGCGCCTCGGCCGCTGCATCGCCGGGATTGCGATCAGGGTGGTTTTTCATCGCCAGACGGCGATAGGCCTTCTTCAGTTCGTCCGCGGCGGCGCCGCGGCTGACACCGAGAACCTCGTAGTAATCCCTTTTCGCCATTGATCAGCTTCCGTTGCAACGCCGCCGGCATGTGACGAGACGGCCGCATGGACCGTCACGCCTCCTCATCCGGGAAGCCCGGTCAGCCGGACTTCTTGTCGTCGTCCTTGACCTCCTCGAACTCCGCGTCGACGACGTCGTCATCACGCCGGGCGCCTCCCCCTTCGCCCCCCGCCTCAGCGCCGGGCGCGGCCCCTTCGCCGGCCGCCGCCTGCTCACCATAGACGCGCTGCGCCATCCCGGCCGAGGCCTCGGCCAGCACGCGGGACTTCTCCTCGATAGCCTCATGGTCATCGCCCTTGAGCGCCTCGCGCAGCCCTTCCATGGCGCTCTCGATCGCAGCCTTTTCCTCGGCAGTGACCTTCTCTCCGAGCTCACCGAGGGTCTTCTCCGTGGAGTGCAGGAGACCATCGGCCTGATTGCGGGTCTCCACCAGCGCGCGGAACTTGCGGTCTTCGTCCGCGTGCGCCTCGGCATCCCTGACCATTTTCTCGATCTCTTCGTCGGACAGACCGCTGGAGGCCTTGATGACGATCTTCTGCTCCTTGCCTGTCGCCTTATCCTTGGCGGAGACGTTGAGAATGCCGTTTGCGTCGATATCGAAGGTCACCTCAATCTGCGGCACGCCGCGCGGCGCTGACGGCAGCTCGCTCAGATCGAAGCGACCGAGCGACTTGTTGTCGAGCGCGCGATCGCGTTCGCCCTGCAGCACATGAATCGTCACCGCCGTCTGGTTATCGTCGGCGGTCGAGAACACCTGCTGGGCGCGGGTCGGGACGGTCGTGTTCTTCTCGATCAGCTTGGTCATCACCCCGCCGAGCGTCTCGATACCCAGCGACAACGGAGTGACGTCGAGCAGCAGCACGTCCTTGACCTCACCGGCCAGCACACCGCCCTGAATCGCCGCACCCACGGCCACGGCCTCATCGGGGTTGACGTCCCTGCGTGGCTCCTGGCCGAAGAAATTCTTGACCTCCTCCTGGACTTTCGGCATGCGGGTCTGACCGCCGACGAGGATCACGTCCTCGATTTCGGAGACCTTGAGGCCAGCGTCCTTGATCGCGATCTTGCAGGGCTCGATGGTGCGGGCCACCAGGTCCTCGACCAGCGACTCGAGCTTGGCCCGCGTCAGTTTGATGTTGAGATGCTTCGGTCCGCTGGCATCGGCGGTAATGTAGGGCAGATTGACTTCCGTCTGTGATGCGCTGGAGAGCTCGATCTTCGCCTTCTCCGCGGCTTCCTTGAGCCGCTGCATGGCAAGCGGATCCTTGCGGATATCGATCCCGCTTTCTTTGTTGAACTCCTTGGCCAGGTACTCGATGATGCGGAGATCAAAGTCCTCGCCACCCAGGAAGGTGTCGCCGTTAGTCGCCAGCACCTCGAACTGGTGCTCACCATCGACCTCCGCGATCTCGATGATGGAGATATCGAACGTGCCCCCACCGAGGTCATAGACCGCCACCTTGCGGTCCCCGCGCTGCTTGTCGAGTCCGTAAGCGAGCGCCGCCGCGGTCGGCTCGTTGATGATGCGCTTGACTTCCAGACCGGCAATCTTGCCCGCGTCCTTGGTCGCCTGACGCTGGGAGTCGTTGAAGTATGCCGGGACCGTAATCACGGCCTCGCTCACGGTCTCGCCGAGGTAGTCCTCAGCGGTTTTCTTCATCTTCATCAGCACCCGTGCGGAAATCTCCGGCGGTGCCATTTTCTTGTCGTTGACCTGCACCCAGGCATCGCCGTTATCGGCCTTGACGATCTTGTAGGGCACCATGTCGACATCCTTCTGGACGACCTGGTCCTCGAACCGCCGACCGATCAGCCGCTTGACCGCAAACAGTGTGTTCTGGGGATTGGTCACTGCCTGGCGCTTGGCAGACTGACCCACCAGCACTTCGTCATCCTTGGTGAACGCGATGATCGAGGGCGTCGTGCGATCGCCCTCGCTGTTCTCGATGACTTTGGGCTTGCCGCCATCCATGATGGCCACGCAGGAATTGGTGGTCCCGAGGTCGATACCGATGATCCGTCCCATGATGTCTCTCCGTGTCTGCCGCGGCGCTCGGCACCGCAGATAATCCTGTTCATTAACCGCTAGATGGGGCACTCGCGGGCGTTTTCAAGGCCGCCGCGGGCAGAATTCCCGGCTCACCGCCTCACCCGCCGCCTCACCGGTCGCCTGACCCCGGCGTCTCGGCGGCGACCAGCACACGGGCCGGGCGCAGCAGGCGCTCGTGCAGCAGGTAGCCCTTCTGCACCACCGTGATGACCGAGCCAGGCTCGGCATCGGCCGTCGGCACCATGCTCATGGCTTCGTGGAACTGGGGATCGAACGGCTCCCCCTGCGGATCCAGCGGCCGGACACCGGCCTTTTCAAGCACGTTGGACAACAGCTTGAGCGTCGCTTCCTGGCCCTCGATCAGGGCCGCGCCGGCGCTCTCGCCGCGCGCGGCTGCCAGGCCCATTTCCAGGCTGTCGACCACCGCCAGCAACTCGCCGGCAAGCCGCTCCGCACCGAATTTACGCGCGTTTTCCACCTCGCGAGCCGAGCGCTTGCGCAGGTTGTCGATCTCAGCCGCCAGCCGCAGCGCCTGCTCACGCTGCGCTTCGGCACGCGACTCCGCCTCCGCCAGCGCGGCCTCGAGAGCGGCGGTCTCGCCCGCCCCGGCCTGCGTTCCCGGCTCCAGCACCTGAGTTTCGGCGTACTCGTCGACACCGCCGCGGGCTGCGGTATCGTCACCGGCATCGCGGCGGGGATCGTTCGGTTCGGTCATGGTGCCTCCCAACAGGCAGGAGGGCGACGCCACGCCTGGGCGTGCCCTGCAAAATCAACGGCTTCTGGCATCAATGGGCGGAGATGGGGCCACCGCCAGGGTTTTCAACCCCCCGGGGCCTCGCCACTGGTCGTCAATTACGCGCTTTCAGGCTGGTGCCGAGCAGTCGCGCGGTGACGTCCACGATGGGAATGATACGGTCATAGGCCATGCGGGTGGGGCCGATGACCCCCAGCACCCCGACAACCGCATCATCGAGGGTGTAGGGTGCCGTCACCACGCTGCAGTCATCGAGCACGCTGTAGCCTGACTCCTTACCGATGAACAGCTGCACCCCCTCCGCGGAGACACAGCGATCGAGAATGTGCAGCAGGTCGCGCTGGCGACCAAAGGCCTCGAACAGTCGCCGCAGCTTCTCGACGTCCGAGAGCTCGCGGAATTCCATGAGGTTGGTCTGGCCTGCCATGATGTATTCGGCGCGTGGCCGACTCGGCTCCTCGAACGCCATTCGCGCGATTTCTATCGCGTCCAGCATCATTTCGTTGACGGTCTCGCGGGTGCGGTGCAGCTCATCGATGAGCAGTCGGCGGACTGTCGGGAGATCCCGACCGGCGAATTTCTCGTTCAGGTAATTGGCGGCCGCCTTGAGTTCTTCGGGCCCGAAATCACGCTCGAGGTGCAGGATACGGTTCTGCACCTCCCGGTCATTGACCACCAGGATCGCGAGCACCCGGCGCTCGGACAGGGCCATGAACTCCACCTGGCGCAGCGCCGTGTGGGGCTGCTTGGGGACGGTGACCACGCCCGCCAGGCGAGTGACCTTGGACAGCATGTTGGACGCATGCTCGAGGAGTCCTTCCGGGTCATCGGCATGCTGGCGGAGTTCCTGCTCCAGCCGCCGGATATCGCGGGCGGTAGGCGGTTGCAGCCTGAGCAGGGTATCGACGAAAAACCGGTACCCCAGATCGGTCGGGATCCGTCCCGCCGACGTGTGCGGCGCGGCGATGAAACCGAGCTCCTCGAGGTCGGCCATCACGTTGCGGATACTGGCCGCCGAAAGGTCCAGGCCGGCGTCCCGCGACAGCGTCCGTGATCCCACAGGCTCGCCTTCACGGATATACTTCTCGACCAGCACCCGCAGCACATGCTGCGCGCGCTCCGAGGGCAGATCGGGATAGCTTGCTTCCTGCATGACCGTCTCCGCTGTTCAAGCCCCTGAATCGGCTGAAACAAACTAAAAACCGGAACAGCCTTGAAATGAAGCTAGCAATCGCCACGCCCGAGTGTCAAGAATGGGGATGTTCCGGGTCGAGACCCGCCTTGGCGGCATCATGAGCACACGCAGATTCCAGACCATAGGCCTCGTGGGCCGCTTCGAGGACCCGCAGGTCATAGAGCCGGTCACCAGCCTGCTCGGCATGCTCCGCGAGGACGGCCGAGAGGTCCTGGTCGGCATGCCAGCCGACGCCGTACCACCGACGCTGTCCCAGGCAGCACGCGTCGAGGAACAGGCGCTGGCGGGTCGCTGCGACCTTGTCATCGCCGTGGGCGGCGACGGTACCATGCTCTACGCGGTGCGCCTGGTCGCTGGTCATGACGTGCCGCTGATCGGGATCAACCGGGGTCGGCTCGGGTTTCTCACCGACATCTCCCCGGATGAGATGGCCAGCCACCTGCCGGCCATACTCGCAGGCCGCTATCTCGCTGAGCCGCGACGCCTGCTCGAGGCCGAGATCGTGCGCGCGGACGGCACTCGGGCCGGGCCGATGGTCGCCTTGAACGACGTCGTGCTGACCAAACACATGACCGGCCGCATGCTAGACGTCATCACCTGGATCGATGGCCGCTACCTGAATACCCACGGCGGCGACGGCCTGATCATCGCCACCGCCACCGGGTCCACGGCCTATGCGCTGTCCTGCGGGGGGCCGATCATTCAGCCGAACGTCGATGCCCTGGTGCTGGCCCCCATCTGTCCGCATACCCTGAGCGACCGGCCACTGGTGCTGCCTGCCACGAGCCGGATCGAGACCAGCGTGGAGCCGCGTTTCGATGTGCGCGCCCAGGTGATCTGCGACGGGTGGACACTGGGAGATCTCGAGCCCGGCGACCGGTTGCACGTCCGCGCCGCAGCCAGCCCGATCACGCTGCTCCATCCCGAGAACCACGATTTCTACGAAATTCTGCGCTCGAAGCTGCACTGGGGCCGCGATAACCGCTGGCGGCGCGGCTGACCGGAGCGCCAAGCATGCTGGCCCACATCCAGATCCGGAATTTCGCCATCATTGACGAGGTGGAACTCGAACTCGACGGTGGCTTGACGGTGCTCACCGGCGAGACCGGCGCGGGCAAGTCGATCCTGGTGGATGCGCTAGGGCTCGCGCTGGGGGATCGGGCCGATGCCGCAGCCGTCCGCCATGGCCAGAAGCGCGCCGAGATCGCCCTGACGGTGGACATCGGCACGCTGCCGGCGGTGCGCGACTGGCTCGCCGAGCAGATGATCGACGAGGGCGAGGAGTGCCTGATCCGTCGTGTGATCGGGGCCGAGGGGCGATCGCGGGCATTCATCAATGGCCAGCCCGTACCCCTGGCCAGCCTGCGCACGCTGGGGGAACAACTGGTCGACATCCACGGCCAGCACGCCCATCAGTCGCTGTTGCGGGGCGATGAGCAGCGCCGGCTGCTGGACCACCATGGCGGGCTGGAAAAGCAGGCGGGGCTCACAGCGGAGGCCTGGCAGCAGTGGCAGAGCGACCGCCGCGCCCTGGCCGACGCACTGGGCTCGCGTGAGGAACGCGATGCGCGCCTGGAACTGCTGCGCTATCAGGTGGATGAACTGGACACCCTCGCGCTCGAGGAGGGCGAACTTGAGGCCCTCGAAAACGAACACCGCCGACTTGCCCATGCCGAGCGACTCGCCACCGGCGTTCAGGCGGCGCTCGCCGAGCTGTACGAGGACGAGTTCGCCGCCCATCCGGTGGTGGCGCGCCAGCTGCGTCAGCTGGACGCGTTGGCTGAACTCGACCCCGCGCTTGCCAGCGTGCGAGACCTCCTGAAGGATGCCGAGATCCAGCTTGGCGAGGCTGCCGATGGGCTCCGGCGCTACACCGACGACGCGGAAGTCGACCCACAGCGGGTTCAATGGGCGGAGCGACGCCTGGGACGGATCCGCGAGCTGTCGCGCAAACACCGGGTCGAGGAGCGGATGCTGCACACCGTCCTGGCGGAACTGCAGGGTGAACTCGAGACCCTCGAATCCCTCGAGGCGAGACTCGAGCACCTCGAGCAGGCCGTCGAACGCAGTGAGCAGGCCTGGCGTGCCCTGGCGGAGACGCTGTCGAGAGGGCGGAGGCTGGCAGCACAGTCACTCGGCGACGAAGTGACTGCCTTGATGCAGGAGCTTGGCATGGCCGGCGGCCGATTTGAGGTCGCTGTCACCGCTTTGGCACCGGGCAAAGCCCGGGCCAGTGGCCTGGACAGTGTCGAATTCCTGGTCAGCGCCAATGCCGGTCAACCCCCGCGGGCACTCGCGCGGGTCGCCTCGGGCGGCGAACTCTCACGCATCGCCCTGGCCATCCAGGTCATCGCCGCCGACGCGGGCAGTACGCCCTGCATGGTCTTCGATGAGGTGGACGCGGGCATCGGGGGCGGCGTGGCCGAGATCGTCGGACGCAAATTGCGGGAACTCGGTGAGCGGTGCCAGGTGCTCTGCGTCACCCACGTCCCTCAGGTGGCCAGCCAGGGCCACCAGCACCTGCATGTGAGCAAAAGTGGCGGCCGGCAGACACGAACACGCATTCAGCCGCTGGATGACACCGGCCGGATCGAAGAACTTGCGAGAATGCTCGGTGGGGTCGAGATCACCGCGCGCACCCGGGCGCACGCCGAGGAGATGCTGGGCAAGGCCGCTCAGTCTGCCGCCTTGCGGCGCACGTAAAGCACGAGGCTGTGGTCGTGCAGGTCGAAACCGTGGCGCTCGGCAATCTCCTCCTGCAGCGCCTCGATACGCTCGTCGAAGAACTCGATGACATCTCCGGTGTCCACACACACCATATGATCGTGATGTTCACCGTCGTCGAGTTCGAAAACGGAGGAGCCGCCCTCGAAATGGTTCCGGGACACGATCCCGGCATTTTCGAACTGGGTCAGCACCCGGTAGACCGTGGCCAGGCCGATGTCCTCACCGGCTTCGATGAGGGCCTTGTAGATGTCCTCGGCCGTCATGTGCCGATCGCTGTTATCGCGCAGGATTTCTAGAATCTTCAGACGTGGCAGCGTGACTTTCAAGCCAGCCTTGCGCAGCTCCTTGGTGCCCACCGTTGCGACTCCGTAGCTCTGAATCCGTTATCATTCCATCTCCAATCATTATGGACTATTTTGGTCCTGTTAAACAGCCTGGAAATTCGATGACCACTGCCCCCAATCGCTTGTTTCGTCCAGCCTCCTGGCTTGCCGTACTGGCCGCCTGCGTGCTTGCCGGCTGCGTCTATCGGGTTGATGTCCAGCAGGGCAATCTGCTCGACGAGGAAAAAATCGAGCAGGTGGAAGTGGGCATGACCCGCAGCCAGGTGCGCTTTCTGCTCGGCACCCCGGTGGTCCGAGACAGCTTCAGGGATGACCGCTGGGACTATGTCTATACCCTGCGCCGTGGACGCTCCCGAGAAGTCGAGGGCAGCTGGCTGATCGTCCATTTCGACGGCGACCGGGTGAGCCGCATCGAGACGGATCAAGAGCTGCACCCGCGGCGCGCAGGGCTGTTCGATTTCTGAGGCGGCCTGCTCGGCCGGCCCTCCCGCCGCGCTATTCCAGCGTATCGCGCATCGTTCGCCGGTGGCGGGCCAGCTGACGTCGGGCTTCCCGCGGATCGATCGCCAGGGGCCGATACAGTTCTACGCGGTCGCCGTCCTCCAGCAGCCGCTCGGGCGGGACCACCTCACCGAACACACCCAGTGGCAGTTGGTCCAGAGCGATCCCCGGATGGCGCGCCTGCAGGCCCGACTGCACCACCGCCTCACGGGCAGTCACGGGTGATGGCAGGGTGAGTCTGACCACTGTCTGGCGCTCCAGGGTGGCATAGACCACTTCCAACTCCAGCACCTGAGGGTCATCTTCGACCATAGATCCGATCGGCACGCGTAGTGAAGGCCGCGACCAGGGAGTTGCAGATTTTCTCGAAGGCCGGGGTCAGAACGGTCGACAACAACCGGTTCGAGACCTCGAAACTGACTTCAAGATTGACCTTGCAGGCCTGTTCGGAAAGCGCATCGAAACGCCACTCGCCATGCAGGTGCCGGAACGGGCCATGCAGCAGAGACAGCTCGATACGCTCGGGCGGTGACAGGGTATTACGGGTGGAGAACGTGCGGGTAAGCGTACCGACAGCCATCTCGACCTGGGCGCGCATATGGGTGTCAGTCACCTCGAACACCCGGGTCGAGCGACACCAGGGAAGAAATTCGGGATAGGACTCCACATCATTGACCAGATCGAACATCTGCCCGGCGCTGTGATGAACCAGCGCCGATTTTCGAACATTTTTCATGTCAGCCGCAGGAGTCCGATGGCATTCAGGAACACGGCCACCACCGCCAGAGGGGCCACCCAGCGGGTCAGAAACCGCCACAGCCGATAGCGTCCTTCGCCTGCGAGGGCAAGTTCGTCACGCGTGACACGGGCCGAGAGGACCCAGCCGGCGAACAGCGTAATGAACAAGCCCCCCAGTGGCAGCATCAGGTTGTTGGTGAGGTAGTCCGCATTGTCGAACACCGTACCCGCGCCGAACTGCAAGTCGGCCAGCAGGTTGAAGGAAAACACGGTCGCGAAGCCAAGCAGCCAGATGATCCCACCGGCGGTCACCGCCGCCTGCGCTCGGGTCAGTTGGATGCGCTCGACCATCCACGCGACTGCCGGCTCGATCAGACCAATGGCCGAGGTCCAGGCGGCGAAGGTAAGTAAAATGAAGAACAAGGTCCCGAAGAACAGCCCACCGGTCATGTTGCCGAACGCGAGCGGCAAGGTGAGGAAGATGAGACCAGGCCCCTGAGCGGTGTCCAGGCCATTGGCGAACACGATGGGGAAGATCACCAGTCCGGCCAGAATGGCAATGGCGGTATCGGCAATGACCACTGTAATGGCAGTGCTGCCGATAGACGTTCCCTCTGGCAGATAGGCGCCATAGGCCATGATCGCCCCCATACCCAGACTCAGCGTAAAAAACGCCTGCCCCAGGGCCACGAGCACCGAGGCCCCGGTCAGCTTGCTGAAGTCCGGCTGGAACAGGAAACGAACACCGTCGCCGAACCCCCCGGAAGTGATCGCATAGATCAGTAGCACAAGCATGATCCCGACCAGTGCGGGCACCAGGATGCGTACCGCCCGTTCCAGGCCCTTTTCCACACCCCGCGCGACGACCACCACGGTCATGATCATGAACACCGTGTGCCAGAAGCCGATGGTCGTCCAGCTGCCCGTCAGTCCTTCGAACAGCGCGCCGATCTGCGCGCCATCGGCCCCGGAGAACCGGCCGGCGCCACTGGCGAACACGTAGGCGACGGACCATCCGGCAATGACGCTGTAGAACGATAGAATGATGAACCCGGCCGCCACGCCCATCAGGCCGACCAAGCCCCAATGACGACTGCTGCCCTCTTCCCGGGCCAGCAGCGACATCGCCATCACCGGGTTCCGCCGGCCCCGCCGACCGATGAGAATTTCGGACATCATCAGTGGGAGTCCGATCGCCAGCACGCAGGCCAGGTAGACCAGCACGAAGGCGCCACCACCGTTGTCGCCGACAATGTAGGGGAAGCGCCAGACGTTCCCGAGACCTACTGCCGAGCCCGTCACGGCCAGGATGAACGCCAGGCGCGACGACCACTGGCCGTGCAGAGACTTCCTTGGACTGCCAATGCCGGACGCAGGACTCACGGCCTCACCTCGTAACTGTCACAGGCAAGCGCCGGATTCTGCACAATGCCAGGCGCCGGCACAATCACGACGCTCCGAGCGCACGGTCCGCAGGCTCCGGCGGTATACTGCTCCGCCTGATGGCAGGCAAACGCAAGAAAACCGGTAACGACAACACGATTGCGCTCAATCGCAAGGCGCGGTTCGACTTCTTCATAGAGGAGAATATCGAGGCCGGGCTGGTGCTCGAAGGCTGGGAGGTCAAAGCGCTGCGTGAAGGCAAGGCCCAGATCAGCGAGGCCTACGTGGTGCTGCGCGCGGGCGAGGCGTTCCTGCTGGGCGCTCTGATCACGCCGCTGCTCTCGGCCTCGACCCACGTGCACCCGGATCCCACCCGCACCCGCAAGTTGCTGCTCAGTCGCCAGGAAATCGATCGGCTGATAGGCGCAGTCGAGCGCAAGGGTTACACCCTGGTCCCGCTGTCGCTGTACTGGCAACGCGGCCGCGCCAAGCTCGATATCGGCCTCGCCAAGGGCAAGAAACAGCATGACAAGCGCGCCACCGAGAAAGCCCGCGACTGGCAGCGCGAGAAGGCCCGGCTGCTGAAATCCGGCACTTGAGCGCCGGAGTCAACCGCCGATACGGGCCTCCGGATCGGGGGCCAGGCCCTCGAATACCGCCTCGACCTCGGCAGGCTCACCCGCCGGGTCACCGACGATCTCCAGCGTTCGCCGTACCGCCGAATCCCGACCCAGGGCGGCGACACTCACACGCGCCACGTCCGCGCGTGGAATCCTGCCCTGGTCCATCGTGTCGCCCTGTCCGACCAGGATGCCCCCCTGGCCGCCGGGCTCGTCGGTGA
>PWZL01000054.1 GCA_003567475.1 Gammaproteobacteria bacterium
GGCAGTACGCTCGTCGACAACGAGGTCGGGACGGTCTACGTGGTGTCCGTGGCAGGTCCGAAGATGTATCTCGTCTCGGAAGAGGCGCGGGAGGAGATGACGCGGGTGGGCGAGGAGGTACAGCTCTACCAGGTCATCGCGGTGGAGGAGGACCGCCTGCGTTTCGAATCGAGAACGGTCAGCGGCCAACTCTACGACGCTTTCGATATCCGGCGCCTGCAGGATGGCCGCAATGCGTTGGTCGACCGGATGCCCGCTGGAATGCTCGAGCGGATCTGCACCAACCCGTCGCGGCCGCGACCCACGCGCTGCTGGGAAGGCACGGAACTGGTCGACTGAGACGCGGCCACGCGTCCGCTCAGGGGCGCAGAATCCGCCTCAGCGCATCCGCGGCACGATAAACGTCCTGGAAGCGGGTATACAGGGGCACCGGTGCCATCCGCAGCGTGTCAGGTTCTCGCCAGTCGGCCACGACATCATGCTCAGCCAGCGCTTCGAAGGCGCGGCGGGCTCGCGTCCTCCCGCCGCGCAGACGCAGGGAGAGCTGACAGCCGCGCTCGGGCGGTGTGATGATCTCGACCTCGTTGGCAAGCCAGGTGTGCAGCAACGCCTCGAGGAAGCCCGTCAGACGGCACGACTTGGCGTGAAGCTGGCGTATGCCTGCCTGGCGGAACAAGGACAATGAGGCCAGCAGTGGCGCCAGCGACAGGATTGGCGGATTGCTGAGCTGCCAGCCCTCGGCGCCGACCATGGGGCGGAATCCGTCAGGCATGTCGAAGCGGCTGCGCGGGTCGTGTCCCCACCAGCCGGCGAGGCGGGGCAGTTCGGCGCGTGCATGACGTTCGTGCACGAAACAGCCGCCAACGGCCCCCGGGCCTGCATTGAGATACTTGTAGCTGCACCAGATGGCGAAATCGACGTCCCAGTCGTGCAGCCGGAGCGGCAGATTGCCGATCGCATGGGCGAGGTCCAGTCCGATGGGAATCCCATGGCGGCGGCAGACCGCGGCAATCGGGGCGATATCCAGCGCCTGACCCGTGAGATACTGGACGCCCGGCAGCAGCACCAGCGCCAGGCGCTCACGCTCAGCCTCGACGCGCGCGATGATATCGGCTGTGCGCAGATGCCCTTCGCCGTCCCGCGGCGCCACCTCTATCCGTGCCGTCTTCGGGTCATGGCCATGCCAGGCGATCTGCGAGTCGACGGCATACCGGTCGGAAGGAAAAGCGCCGGCTTCCAGCAGGATGGCAGGGCGGCGTGCTTCGGGCCGATAAAAGCTGGCAATCATCAGGTGGAGGTTTACCGTCAGGCTGTTCATGGCCACCACTTCCGACGGCTGCGCGCCCGCCAGCGTGGCGAGGTCATCGACCACCTGGCGGTGGTAGTCGACCCACGGTCGGGTGGCGTCGAAATGGGCGTCGACGGCGAGCTGTCGCCAGTCGTCCAGCACTTCCGCGAGCAGCGGCGCGACACCGCGCGGCTGCAAGCCAAGTGAATGGCCACACAGGTAGATCCGCCGGCCCGCGCGCCCGGCAGGCAGGTGGAAGTGTCGGCGGAAGGGTGCCAGCCTGTCGGTACCATCGAGTTCCCGGGCGGCGCGCAGCGTGGCGGTGAAGCTGCTGTCTTCGGGCGGGCGGAGGGTGGCCATGGGGGCGGGTCAGCCCTGCGGCCGGCTGGGCATCACCCAGCCGCAGGCGTTGCAGGTACGGTGGGTCTTGCTGGCGTAGAAGCGCTCGAAGACCGGGGGCAGATCGCGCTCGATGTCGGCCACGTGCAGGAATTCCTCGTGTAGCTTGCTGCCGCAGTTTTCGCAGTACCAGATGAAGCCATCGAGTTCCTCCGGCCGTCGCGCGCGCTCGACGACGATACCGATGGTGTCGGCATAGCGCTGCGGCGAATGATGCACCCGGGGGGGCAGCAGGAAGATCTCGCCTTCGCGGATCGGAATGTCGACGTGCCGGCCGTCCTGGACCGTCTTCAACAGCATGTCTCCCTGCACCTGGTAGAACAGCTCCGGCCCCTCGTCGTGATGATAATCCGTGCGGCTGTTGGGGCCGCCGACGACCATCACGATGAATTCCGAATCCCGGAAGAGCTGGCGATTGCAGACCGGCGGCCGGAGCGCCTCACGGTGCTCGTCGATCCAGCGCATCAGGTTGAAGGGCTTGAGTCCGCTCATCAGGGTCCTCCTGCTCCGGCCTAGTGCCCCCCGCGGCGGCAGGGTTCGCCGACCGGCTCGGCATCGGCTACATCGATTCGCAGCGCCGTCAGCGCGCGGCCCCAGATGCAACCGGTGTCGAGCGTAACGAGGTTGTCGCGACGCGTACAGCCCAGTGCCGACCAGTGCCCGACCACAACCCGGGTCGCCCCCCAGGCTGCCCGTGGATGGTCGAACCAGGGCGCCAGCCCGCCGCCCGCGGTGTCCGGGGGGCCCTTGGCCTTCATCTCCAGGCTGCCATCCGGCCGGCAGAAGCGCATACGCGTCAGTGCGTTGATGGTGAAGCGCAGCCGGTTGTAGCCTGACAGGGCCGGTGACCACCGATCGGGTTTGTCGCCGTAGAGCACCGCCATCAGGTCACGCCACTCGTCTCCGGCCAGCACGCGCCCGACGCGGTCGGCTTCCGTCAGCGTTGTCGCGGCGTCCCAGCCGGGGGGCACCCCGGCATGCACCAGCAACGCATCCAGGGCCGAGTCGTAATGGGCGAGCGGCCGTCGCCGCAGCCAGCCGATGAGTTCATCGCGGTCTTCCGCCTTCAGCACGGGGTCGAGGGTGTCACGGCCGCGGGTGGTGACGCGACCTGACGCACGGGCCAGCAGGTGCAGGTCATGGTTACCCAGCACGCTGACCACGGCTTCGCCCTGGTCGCGGGCCCAACGCAGCACCTCCAGCGACGCAGGGCCGCGATTGACCAGGTCGCCGACCAGCCACAGCCGGTCGTGCGCCGGGTCGAAAGCGATCCGGTCAAGCAGACGCAGCAGCGGGGCATGACAGCCCTGCAGATCCCCGATGGCCCAGGTGGCCACGCCAGCGACTCAGTGCAACATGCCGGGCATCGCCAGCGAGAACGCAGGGATCGGCGCATCGAAGTGGCGGCCGTCTTCGGCCTGCATCCGATAGCTGCCATGCATCGAGCCGACCGGTGTTTCCAGGACTGCGCCGCTGGTGTAGCGGAACCCCTGACCGGGCTCGAGTCGCGGCTGTTCGCCGACAACCCCCTCGCCACGCACTTCCTGGACCTTGCCGTTGGCATCGGTAATGACCCAGTGCCGAGACAGCAGTCGTGCCGGCAGCTCCCCCTCATTGCGAATGGTGATCGTGTAGGCAAACACGAATCGCTCATCATCCGGCGAGGACTGATGTTCGACGTAGCTGGTCTCCACGTCGATGTGAATCTGGCAGTTGTCATTCGTCATGTTGGTGATTTTACCGTGTCGAGCGCGGCGAGACGGACGAAATCCGCAATCTCCAGCATCTCCGGCCGGACGCCGGGGTCGATGCCGCAGCGCTGGATCGCCTCGATGTCCAGGTGCGCACGCAGGGCGTTACGCAGCGTTTTGCGCCGCTGTCCGAAGGCTGCGGTCACGAGGGTCTGCAGTCTTGCCGCGTCCACTGGCGGTCCCAGCGGCGCAGCGCGCGGCTGCAGCCGCACGATCGATGACCAGACGCGCGGTGGCGGGTTGAAGGCTCCGGGGCCGATGTCGAACAGGCGCTCGGCTTCACAGGCCCAGCCCAGCATGACCGTGAGGCGGCCGTAGTCGCGCCCACCGGGCGCGGCGGTCATCCGCATCACCACCTCCTTCTGCAGCATGAAGTGCATGTCGTGTATCTGCTCGCGCTGGCGCAGCAGGTGGAACAGCAGCGGTGTGGAAATGTTGTAAGGCAGGTTGCCGACCAGCCGAAGCCTGCCGGTTCCGCTCAGTGCGGCCAGGTCCACCGCCAGCGCATCGCCTTCATGGACGAGCAGCTCTCCCAGCCCCGCGCAACGCTCGCGCAGCGGGCCGATGACGTCGCGGTCGAGTTCCACCGCCTGCAGCTTCCCGCAGCGTGCCAGCAGCGGGGCCGTCAGGGCGCCAAGGCCGGGTCCGATCTCGACCAGGTGTTCTCCCGGCTGCGGGTCGATGGCGGCCACGATGCGGGCGATGACGGCCCGATCATGGAGAAAGTGCTGGCCGAAGCGCTTCCGCGGTCGATGGTTCACGCCGCAGTCGCGAGGCTGGCCGCGAGCCTGATCGCGGCCAGGAGGCTGCCTGGGTCGGCGCGTCCTGTGCCGGCCAGATCCAGGGCGGTGCCGTGATCGACCGAGCTGCGGATCACTGGCAGCCCGAGGGTCACGTTGACCGCCTCGCCGAACCCCGTGGCCTTCAGTACCGGCAGACCCTGATCGTGATACATGGCCAGCACGGCATCTGCCGTGGCGAGACTGCGCGGCGTGAACGCGGTGTCCGCCGGCACCGGCCCTGTGGCTGCGATGCCGCGAGCGCGGGCCGCCGCGACCGCTGGTCGGACAATCATCTCGTCTTCGTGGCCCAGATGCCCGCCTTCGCCGGCATGGGGGTTGAGCCCGCACACGAGAATGCGCGGTCGGGTCAGCCGAAAGCGGGCGACGAGATCGGCGTGCAGGACATCGAGCACCTCGGCCAGCAAGGCAGCCGTGATGGCTCCCGGCACCTGAGAGAGGGGCAGATGCGTGGTGGCGAGGGCAACCCGGAGCGGTCCGGCCACCAGCAGCATGACCGGTCGTGGGCATTGGCAGGCATCGGCGAGATACTCGGTATGCCCCGAAAAGACCCTGCCGGCGTCGTTGATGACGCTTTTCTGCACCGGCGCCGTGACCATGGCATCGGCGCGGTTCTCGCGGCAGGCGGCCAGCGCTGTGTCCAGCATGGCGAGCACGGCCGGGGCGTTGGCGGGATCCAGGCACCCGGGCTCTGAGGTCGACGGCAGCGGGTGGGCCCACAGGCAGAGTCGTCCGGCGCGGTGATGTGGTATCGGCGCATCGAGGGGGAGCACATCGAGCGCGACATCCAGGCCCAGCGCTCGCGCCCGCGACGCCATCAGGGCCGGATCCGCGCAGACCACGAGCCGGACTGCCAGGGGGGCAGCCGCCAGCATCAGGCACAGTTCCGGCCCGATACCGGCAGGTTCTCCGCTGGTCAGGACCAGTCGGGGCGGGCGCGGTGTCTGGGGCTCAGATTCGGTACTCGACATAGGCCTCGTCGCGCAGGCGCTGGATCCACAGTTCGATTTCTTCCTCGAACTTGCGCTCGCGCAGGGCCATGATGGCATCGCGTCGCTGCAGCTCCTCGGTGCTGTCATGCACACGACGATCGATGACCTCGACGATATGCCACCCGAAAGGTGAGCGAAACGGCATGCTCAGCTCGCCGACCGGCAGTTCCCGGATGACGTTGGCAAAGTCCGGAACGAAACTGTCAGGCTCGGTCCACCCCAGCGAACCGCCTTCGGCGCCGGAGCCGATATCTTCGGAGATTGCCCGCGCGATGGCGCCGAAGTCGTCGCCGCCGAGAATCTGGTTGCGGACGTTCAGCAGGCGCTGGCGGACCGCCTCATCGTCCATGACTTCCGTGGGAGTGAGCAGGATGTGGCGGGCGTTGACCTGGTTGACCATGACCCGTTCGCTGCCGCGGACGTCGTTGACGCGAACGATGTGAAAGCCACTGCCACTGCGAAACGGTTCGGTCGTCTCGCCCGGCTCCAGTCCGCCGACGACCTCGGCGAAGATGGTGGGCAGCTGGCTGCCCTTGCGCCAGCCCAGGCCGCCGCCCTCGAGTGCGTTCTGGGCATCCGAGTAGGTGACCGCAAGTTGCGCGAAATCCTCGCCCGCCGCGAGGCGTTCGACGATTTCGTCGACTCTTGCGCGGGCTGCACCCAGCTGGTCTGGTGAGGCCGCGCTGGAGACGCTGATCAGAATGTGCGAGACGTTGTAGTCGAGATCACCGAGCGCGGCTTCCTGCTGCCGGCTCAGATACTGTTCGACTTCACGCTCCGAAATGTTGATCCGGCCCATGACATCGCGCGAGCGGAGCTGTTCGAGGATCAACTGCTCGCGGAACTGTTCCCGGTAGCTCGCGTAGTCGATCCCTTCGGCCGCGAGCACGGCCGGGAACTGTTCGATGGTCAACCCGTTGCGCGCGGCGATGTCGGCAATCGCGCGGTTCAGCATCTCATCGGGGACACGGATGCCGAGACGTTCGGCGCGCTGCAGCTGAATGCGTTCGACGACCAGCCGCTCGAGGATCTGGCGCTCGAGAATGGGCAGTGGGGGCAGCTGGGTGTCCTGTTCCCTCAGCCTCGCGACGATCTCGCGCGTCTGCTCCCGCAACTCGCTTTTCAGTACCACGCCCTCGTTGACCACTGCGGCCACGCCGTCGATGAGCTGACCGGTGCCGGAAAGCTCGCGCGTCTGCGCACCCGCCGGCTGGACGAGCAGGCCACTCAGGAACAGGCAGGCCGTGAGTGCTGCGAGTGCGCCACGGGCGGCCCACAGGCGCTCAGAACATGTCACGGTCATAGCCGATGGTGCCTCTTTCGATGAAATCTCTGCTGGAATCTCCGACACTGGCCAGTCCCCTCAGTTCAATCTGCAGCGCGATGGCTGTATCCGAGCCGCCAGTGCGACGGCTGACGTAACGGCGGGCGACCAGACTGACTGAAAAGCAGCAGCTCCGATACTCCACGCCGGCGAAGCGATCCAGAGAGGCCCGCTCACGCAGCGAATAATTGTACCTGCCAATGAAGCTCCAGCGCTCGGAGGCCGGCCACATGAAAGAGACGTCGCCCTGCTCGAGGGCGCCCCGCCGGAAGCGGTAAGCCATGTTGATGAGTCGCCGGTCATCGCGGCGGTATTGCAGCCGGGCCTCGGAACGGGTGGTGGCGGAAAGATCGCTGTTCCACTGCTGCGCGAGGTCCAGGCGCCAGCGCTCGGCCAGCACCAGGCCGAGCTCGCCGACGTACTCGCTGCTGTTACGCCCAGGCGGAGGTGTGCCGGGTAGCCCCACCTCCGCGTCCGCCAGGAAACGGGTCTGACCCAGCGTAAGCCGCAGGCGCTCTCGCCCGCTGGTCTCGTCCAGCACCCGGGTGGTGAACCCGAGATTGATCTGGTCGGTGTCGCCCACGCGGTCGACGCCAAGGTAGCGGTTGCTTCGGAACAGCTGCACCAGGCCGAAATCGGGTTCGATGGTATCGAATACCGGCAGGCGATCCTGTGCCCGAAACGGGATGTGCACGTACTGCAACCGCGGCTCCAGGGTCTGCAACAGCCGTCCCCCGTGGAGTTCGCGCTCGAACAGCGCGCCCAGATCCAGCGTGCCGACCGGCAGTGTACGGGTCGGGTGACGCGGGGCGTCGGCGGGCAGGTCGTCGAGGCGATAGCGGGTGTGCTGCAGCGCGAGCGCGGGGCGCAGGTACAGCCCTGGTGGCCCGAAGCGCCGGCTGATTTCCGGTTGCATGTCCAGGCGCCACCCGGTCACGCCGACACGCCGATCGAAGTTCACCAGCTCGCCGGTCAGGCGCAGATCCGTCCCCAGCCAGCGCTCAGGCCAGTGACCCTCGACCAGGAACTGCGGCAGGCGGCGATAGGGCCGTTCCTCGTCAAGAATCTGCTCGTCGATGGTCTGGTAGCCCTGAAAGCGCGCCAGTGCGCGCAGCTCGGTCCCGAGGTATTCCACGTCCAGCCGCCGGTCCAGATGGGTCTGGCTGGTCGCGACCACGCCGCCCCCCAGATCCTCGAAATACGCCCCGTCGCTGACCTCGCTGCCGTCGACGGTCAGACGGATGCGCTCGCCGAAGCGGGTGCGATGAAACAGGCTGCTGTAGCGTCGGTCGTCGCCGCTGACCTGGTCGCTGGGGAGGAACTCGGCGGTGGCCTGGCCCTCGGAGCGCCGCGACAGGTAACGGAATTCGCTGCCCAGCAGCAGGCCGCGTCGGCTCATGAGCCGCGGTTCGAGAGTCAGGTCATAGTTCGGCGCAAGATTGAAGTAGTAGGGCACGCTGATGTCGGCCCCCGTGCGGTTGGAGCGCCGCAGCTGGGGAAACAACACCCCCGACTTGCGTTCGTCGGTGATCGGAAAGGTGATCCAGGGTGTGTAGAAGAGTGGTACGCCGAGGAAGTCCACCCGAACGTTCCGGCCGGTGCCGAAGCCCGAGTCGGCATCCAGGCGGATGTCACCGGCCCGCAGGCGCCAGTCCTCATTGCCCTCAGGACAGGAGGTGTAGAGGACATCGCGCAGCCGCACCGTGCGGTCGCCACGCACCACGAGGCTCGCGGCGCCGCCGCGGGCCGGCCGTCGTGGCAGTGCGAAGGTGGAGGCCGAGAACTCGATGCGCTCCTCCGCACCATCGAAGTCCGCATCCTCGCTGCGCACCAGCAGATTGCCGTCGCGGTATTCGACGCCGCCGGTGACCCGCAGTGCCAGTGTCTCGCTGTCGAACTCCGCTGACTCGGCGCGCAGCAGCCGCCCGGTTCCACGAATCTGCACGTCGCCCGTCAGGCGGGAGATGCCGTCGCGTACGAGATCGGCGTCATCGGCGCTGATCACGATGTCGTGCTCGCCGGCGCGGGCCTCCTCGAGCAGCTGCTCCATCTCCGGATCGATGGGTGGCATGCACATCGGTCCCTGCGCCCGGGCCAGGACGGGGGCAAGGAGCAACAGCGTGAGGCAGATCAGCGCGCGGGTGTGCGCGCATTCGGCGGGCAGGTAGGCAGGCACTGCGACCCGGGAATACTCGCAAAAGGGCCGTTACAATGGCACAACTCATGAGTACCTTCAACGCACCCCCGACCGGGCCGGACACGCGCCAGACTGCGGCGCTCGCCTGGCTGGCGGAAGTCCTGCCCGCGCCACCGGAGGCGTTGCAGCCGGCTTCCGGCGACGCGAGCTTCAGGCGATACTTCCGGCTGCATGATGGCGCCCGCTGGCTGGTCCTGATGGACGCGCCGCCTGCGCTCGAACCGGTTGGCCCGTTCCTGCGGGTGGCCGGTTGGTTGCGCGACTGCGGTCTGCATGTGCCCGCCGTGGTCGCGGCGAATGTCGATGACGGCTTCCTGCTGCTCGAGGACCTGGGGCAAACCAGCTATTTTGCGGCGCTCGCGGCGCAGCCCGGACGGGCGGATACGCTGTATCGCGAGGCCCTCGAGGCGCTGGTGATGATGCAGGCGTGCGGGCGGCGGTATCTGCAGGCGCTGCCGGCCTATGACGCTGCCCTGCTCGACCGGGAAATGGCGCTGTTCAGGGACTGGCTGTGCCTGCACCATCTCGGGCTTGCCCTCTCGGGCGCGGAGGAGGCGATGCTTGCCAGGGCGTTCACTGCCCTGCGTGAAGCTGCCCTGGCGCAACCGCAGGTGTTCGTCCACCGGGATTACCATTCGCGCAATCTCATGGTCTGTGCCGAGGGCAACCCCGGCATCCTGGACTTTCAGGATGCCGTGGCCGGCCCGTTGGCCTATGACGCGGTATCGCTGCTGAAGGACTGTTACCTGCGCTGGTCGCCAGCCGACCGGGCGCGCTGGATCGGCGTGTATCACACGGCGGCGGCGCGCCGGGGGCTGCCGATCGGCGATCTGGCGGCGTTTACCGACGCATTCGACCTCATGGGTATCCAGCGGCATCTCAAGGCGGCCGGGATTTTTGCGCGGTTGTGGCACCGGGATGGCAAGCCGGGGTATCTGGGCGACATTCCCGCGACGCTGGACTACGTGGTCGAGGTGACCGAGGCCCACCCCGCGCTTGCGCCCTTGGGCGAGTTCATCGCCCGGCGGGTGTTGCCGGCCCTGCCCGCGGTGGTGGCCGTGCCCGGGGGCGGCGGGTGAAGGCGATGGTGCTGGCGGCCGGTCGGGGCCGCCGTATGGGCGCGCTCACCCGTCGGTGTCCGAAACCCCTGCTGTCGGTCGGCGGGGAACCGATGATCGTCCGCCACCTTCGTCGCCTTGCGGAAGCCGGCATCCGTGAGGTCGTGATCAATCTCTCCTGGCAAGGGCAGCGCTTGCGAAACGCGCTCGGTGACGGCGCCGAATGGGGTTTGCGGTTGCACTACAGCGACGAGGGCGAGCCACCGCTCGAGACCGCCGGGGGGATTATCGCTGCACTGTCGCGGTTCGGTACCGAGCCGTTCATGGTGATCAACGGCGATATCGTCACAGATCATCCCTTGGTGCTGGAGCCCCTCGACGATGACCTGCTCGGTCATCTCGTACTGGTCGACAATCCGTCCCATCATCCTGCTGGTGATTTCGGGCTGCGGGCCGGCCGGGTCGAGCGCGCTGGACCGACCCTCACCTTCGCCGGGATCTCCTTGCTGCATCCGGCGCTGTTCGCCGGGCTGGCGCCGGGGCGACGGGCGCTGGCCAGCGTGCTGTCACCGGCCATCGCGGCGGGCCGGATCTCCGGGGAGCATTACCGTGGCCGATGGTCCGATGTCGGCACGCCGGCTCGGCTGGTCGAAGCCTCGCGCTGGCTGGGTGCGGCGGTGGCCTCGAGCCCGAGCCGGCGCAGCAGGGCGGCGAGGTAGACCGGCCGGACGCTCCCGACACCCTCGCCGGGGCGCAGTGTGGCGATCCGGGTCATGGCGAGATCACGGTAGCCGCAGGGGTTGATGCAGCCGAACGGCGCGAGGTCCAGATCCACGTTGAGGGCAATCCCGTGGTAACTCGCCCCCCGGCGGACGCGCAAGCCGATACTGGCGATCTTCTCGCCTGCGACGTAGACGCCCGGCGCATCGGCCCGGGGCGCTGCCGCAATCCCCCAGTCAGCCAGCAACATCACCACCGATTCCTCCAGGGCGGTGACCAGGTCACGGATCCCGAGCCGCAGGCGGCGGAGATCGAGCAGCGGATAGACCACCAGTTGCCCCGGGCCGTGGTAGGTCACCTGGCCGCCTCGGTCGGTGGCCACCACCGGCACGTCGCCGGGCGCAAGGACGTGGGCCGGGTCACCGTTCAGCCCCAGCGTGAACACCGGTGGGTGCTCCAGAGCCCAGATCTCGTCCGGCGTCTCCGGTGTGCGCTCGTCGGTGAACGCCTGCATCCGGCGCCAGGTCGGCTCGAAGTCGACGCAGCCGAGCTCCCGCAGGATGACCGGGCGGCTCACAGCGCCATCAGGACGCGCTCGCTGTCGGCGAGACTGCGGTAGATGGCGTCCAGCTGGGCCCGGCTGCGGGCCTGGATGCGGAGGGTGACGGCAACGAATCGGCCATTACGGCTCACCCGTGAGTCGATATTCGCAGCCACCAGGTCGTCGACATGCGTGGCGACAAGGTCCCGGGCATGGGCGACGAAATCCGGCTCGTTGGCGCCCATCACCTTGATCGGGAAATCACAAGGGAATTCCAGCAGGCTATCAGGTTGCCTGACCATGCGTGCCGGTCACTCCAGCCACAGCAGTACGCTGTCGCGCGCGCGCTGCCAAAGGCTGCCTCGTGGCGCGTCGTCAACCACCACGAGTGGGCTGCGGGCCAGCGACTCGCCGTCGAGCCGGATATCGAGGACGCCGACCTCTGCGCCTGCCTGCAGAGGGGCGGTCAACGCCCCTGGCAACTCCAGCACCGCCTCGAGGCGATCCCGCTGTCCCCTCGGGACCAGCACCCGCAACGTCGTGGCCACCCCCAGAGCGACTTCGGCCTCGGCCCCGCGCCACAGCCGCTCGCGGGTGACTGCGACACCGGGGCGGTAGAGCTCATGGCTTTCGAAATTGTTGAAACCCCAGCTCAGCAGTTCGCGGTTCGCGCGCTCGCGGGCGCCAACGTTCGGGGCGCCCATGACCACCGACACCAGCCGCATCCCGCCGCTTGCCGCCGAGGTGACCAGGCAGAACTGGGCGGCCGTGGTGAAGCCGGTCTTCATACCGTCGACCAGCGCATTGGCGCCCACCTGCATGCCCAGCAGACCGTTGCGGTTGGGCTGCGTGACGCCATCCCACGTGAAATCACGTTCCGAATAATACGCGTAGAAATCCGGGAATTCGTTGACGATGGCCTGCGCGAGTCGTGCCATGTCCGCCGCGGAGGACAGATGGCCTTCCTGCGGCAGTCCGTGGCTGTTCAGGAAGTTCGAGTTCACCATGCCCAGTTCGGCGGCATAGTGGTTCATGAGCCCGGCGAACGCGCTTTCGGAACCGGCCACCCGCTCGGCCAGGGCGACGCTGGCATCGTTGCCCGAGACCACGATCATGCCGTGCAGCAGGTCATCCACGCTGACCTGACTGCGCTCGCGAGCGTACATGGTCGAAACGTTACGCCGTTCGCGACTGCCGGGCACACCGCCGCCGGCAATCCAGGCCTCCCGGCTGATGGTGACCAGGTCATCCAGCCCCACCCGGCCCTCGGCGATCGCGCGGAAGACCACGTATGCGGTCATGAGCTTGGTGAGGCTGGCCGGCTCTACCGGGGCATTCGCGTCCCGCTCGGCGAGAATCTCGCCGCTGGCCGCGTCCATGAGCAGGTACTGTCGGGCCGACACCTGTGGCGCCTGCGGAATGGGCATCTGGGCGAAGGCCTCGCTGGCAAGCAGCAGGACCGCGACCAGCAGGGCGGCGAGTGGTTTGGGCATGGGCGTAATCAGTCGGTGACGAGACGGGGGTCTGAAATGCCGAGGCGCATGAGCTCCTCGACGGTGGCATCAAAGCTGGCGACGTCGGCGATTGGGCCGATGCGCACACGGTAGATGGGTTGGGCTGACGTATTGTCGCCCATAATGAAGGTGTCGGGGAAACCGTCGGCGGCCAGGCGTGCCGTGAGCCGCTCGGCGTTCTCGCGCTGGGCGAAGGCGCCCACCTGTACGAACAGCGTCTCCCCTTCGGACTCGGCCGGACGCGGACCGGACGCGGCCTCGGCAACCGCCACAGGGGAAAAACTCGTGCTCCGGCGGGCTGGGCGGTGGGCGGCATGGAGTTCGCCGCCGCGCACCCGGCGGCCATCGGGGGTGTAGACGATCGCCACTGGATCAATGTCCAGCGGGTCCCGGAGTGTGCGCACCTCGACCAGCGCCGTGCCGGCCTCGACCATGTCCAGTTCCCGCGCTGCGGCATAGGAGAGGTCGATGATCCGGTTGTCGACGAAGGGCCCCCGATCGTTGACGCGCACGACGATGCGCTTGCCATTACGCAGGTTGTGAACCTCCACCCAGGTGGGCAGCGGCAGCGATCGGTGTGCGGCGGTCATCGCGTGCATGTCGTAGGGTTCGCCGCTGGAGGTCGGCAGGCCGTGAAACTTGGCGCCGTACCATGACGCCACGCCGCGCTCGCGGTAGCCCTCGGCACTGGCGAGCGTACGGTAACGCTGGCCGAACACTTCGTAGAACGCCATGTTACCGCGCGCGCTGGGCGGCTCGGCCACCCCGGGCTGCCCGCGCGCGGCCCGGGTAGGTTCTGCCCGGGAGGGCGGTGCATCAACCGACGGCCGGGGGCCACTGCTGACCGGCGTCGGGCCAGCGGAGGGGGGGGTGGCCGGGGGCTGGTGACTGCAGCCGGCCAGAACCAGCGCGAGCAGCGTCAGCGGGGCCAGGGGGGGCAGCAGCCTCATTCGTCGCCCTCCATCCGGTCACGGATGGCCTGGCTGAGCTGATAGACGGCCAACGCGTACATGACACTGCGGTTGTAGCGGGTGATGACGCGGAAGTTGTGGTACCCCACCCAGAGCTCATCGGCATCGACGCCATCCAGTCGGACCATCATCGCCGGTGCCTCGGCCGGCAGCGCACTGGTGAATTCATAGCCCTCGGCCTGGAGGCCGGCCACGGTGCTGCCCAGCTCGAGGCTGTTGGCGGGGTGGCGGCCTGGCCAGTTGGCGGCCACCTCGGCGGGCTGGGCGACCGGTTCACCGTCCCGCCAGCCGTGGACCTTGAAATAGTTCGCGACGCTGGCCAGGACATCATCCCAGTCGTGGAACAGATCCCGGCGCCCATTGCCGCTGCCGTCCACCGCATAGGCCCGGTAGCTCGACGGGATGAACTGGGGCGGGCCCATGGCGCCGGCGTAGGAGCCGAGCGCCGCACGCGGTTCCAGGCGTTCCTCGCGCGAGAGCAGCAGGAACTGCTCCAGCTCCCGTCGGAAGAAGGCGGCCCGAGGCGGGTAGGCGAAGGCCAGCGTGGCCAGTGCATCGAGGACACGCCAGCGCCCGGTGATCCGGCCGTAGAGGGTTTCCACGCCGATGATGGCGACGATGATCTCGGGGGCTACGCCATACTCGGCGGCAATGCTCCGCAGGGCGGCGTCGTGTTCGCGCCAGAACTCGACGCCGCCTGCGATGCGCCGCTCGGTCAGGAAGATTTCACGGTATTCGTGCCAGGGCCGCACGCGCTCTGCCGGTCGGCTGATCGCATCGAGGATGGCTTGTTGCAGCTCCACATCGGCGAACCACAGGGCGAGCGTCTGATCGGCGAAGCCATGACGTTCAGCCACCTCCCGCTTGAACTCGGCGAGGCCGTCGCGGAAGGCGCCGTCGTCGGTCGCCAGGGCGATCGTGGGCAGCAACAGGCAGAACACCAGGGCCAACAGGGCTCGCGACACAGCAGACTCCGGGATCAGGCCGCCAGCAGTTTGCGGCGGGTGTGGATCGACATGAGAATACCGAAACCGGCCATGAGGGTCACCATCGAGGTGCCGCCGAAACTGACCAGGGGTAATGGGACGCCGACCACCGGCAACAGTCCGGAGACCATGCCCGCATTGACGAACACGTAGACGAAGAAGGTCAGGCTGAGGCTGCCCGCGAGCAGCCGGCTGAAGGTGTCCTGGGCATTGGCGGCGATGTACAGGCCGCGCGCCACAATGAACAGATACAGGCCCAGCAGGGCCAGCAGGCCGAGCAGCCCGAATTCTTCGCCGATGACGGCAAAGATGAAGTCCGTCGCGCGTTCTGGCAGGAACTCGAGGTGTGCCTGGGTGCCGTTGAGCCAGCCCTTGCCGAACACCCCGCCCGAGCCGATGGCAATCTTGGACTGGATGATGTTGTAGCCGGCGCCGAGCGGATCGGACTCCGGGTTCATGAAGGTGAGGACGCGCCGGCGCTGATAATCCAGCATGAAGTGCCAGAGCACCGGCAGCGCCGCCAAGGCCAGGGCGCCTGCGGCAAACAGGTAGCGGAGCCTCAGGCCGGCGAGCAGCAGCGCGAAGAACCCCGAACAGGCGACCAGGACGGCGGTGCCAAGGTCCGGCTGCGCCGCGATCAGTACCGCTGGCGCGAAGGCCGCCAGCAGGATGACGAGCACATGGTGGAAAGCGGGAGGCAGCGCCCGCTCGTGCAGATACCAGGCCACCATCAGCGGCACGGCAAGCTTGAGTACCTCCGAGGGCTGGAAACGGACGATGCCAAGGTCCAGCCAGCGCCGCGCGCCCTTGCCGACGTCGCCGAAGAACAGCGTCGCCAGCAACAGCCCGATGCCTGCCAGAAAAAGCCAGGGGGCCCACTTGCGCAGCGCGGCAGGCGGGATCTGTGCGACCACCAGCAGGGCGGCCAGCGCCACGCCGAGCCGCAGGGTCTGGCTGACCACCAGCGCCGGGTTCTGACCGACCGCGCTGTAGAGCACCCCCAGGCCGATGGCACATACGGCCAGCAGCGCGATCAGCAGTGGTGCATCCAGGTGCAGGCTGCGGAGCAGGCGCGCCGGCAGGGTCAGGGGCCTGCGGGCCTCGAAGGCCTGGGTCTGTTCGAACATCAACGCTCCCGAGCGGCGAAATAGCGGTCCATCACGGCGCGCGCGACGGGTGCGGCGACGCTGCTGCCGCTGCCGCCGTTTTCGACGATCACCGCAATGCTGATCTCCGGGGCTTCCGCCGGGGCGAAGGCGACGAACAGCGCATGATCGCGCAGCCGTTCATCGATCTCGTCCTCATCGTATTCCTCATCCTGGCCTACGGAGAACACCTGCGCGGTGCCGGTCTTGCCAGCCACCAGGTAACTCGTGCCGCGCAGCTGCAATCGCGCCGTGCCGCGGGCCCCGCGGGTGACGGCAATCATCGAATCACGGATCAGGTCCCAGTGGCGCTCGTCCTCCAGCACCACCTGCGAGAGTTCGACCGAGGGCAGGTTGATCAGTTCGCCAGTCAGTGGGTCGGCGCTGGCGATGGCGAGGCGGGGCTGGATCCGCACGCCCCGCCGGGCCAGCACCGCCGTGGAGTGAGCCAGCTGCAGCATGGTCGCGTTCATGTAGCCTTGGCCGATGGCGGCAATCACGGTTTCGCCGGGGAACCAGGCCTGGTCCTCGCGTCGCCGGAAGGCGGCGCGTTTCCATTCCCGAGAGGGCACAAGGCCGGGCCGCTCCCCCTGGATGTCGATGCCGGTGCGCTCCCCCAGCCCCACGGCGCTCAGGAACTCGTGCATGCGGTCGATGCCGAGCGTGCTGCCATGCGCATAGAAGTACACATCGCAGGACTGGGCCATCGCCTCGATGAGATCGACGTTGCCGTGGCCTTCGCGTCGCCAGTCGCGGAACCGATGCGAGCTTCCCGGCAGCCGGAAATGCCCGGGGCAGAACAGCCGCTCGCCCGGGCCGACCACCCGGTGGTGCAGCAGGGCCAGTGCCATCTGCGGCTTGATGGTCGACCCCGGCGGGTAGATGCCGCGCAGTGCGCGGTCGAACAGCGGGTTGTCCGGGTCGCTCAGTAACGCCTGGTAGTCGGTCTGGGAAATCCCCGTGCTGAACAGGTTGGGGTCGAACCCCGGCGTGGAGGCCATCGCGAGCACATCGCCGTCCCGGGTGTCGAGGACAACGACGGCACCCCGGCGTCCAGCCAGCGCTTCGATCGCTGCGAGCTGGAGATGGATGTCGAGCCCGAGCACCACATCCTGTCCGGGCACGGGCAGGCGACTGGTGCGTCGACCGTCGACGGTGGCGGGACGCTCGGCGGGCGTCTCCAGGCGCTGCAGGACCCTGCCACGCGCGTTCACGACCACCTGCCGATAGCCCACCTGGCCATGCAGCAGGCTCTCGTAGGCGAACTCGACGCCGGTCTTGCCGACCTGTGAGGTGCCCGCGTAGTTGGCGCGCTCCAGTCGCTCCAGGTCACGGGCGCTGAGCCCGCCGACGTAGCCGACCGTGTGTGCCGTGGCGGCGCCGAAGGGGTAATGACGGCGGAGGCGGGCACGGATATCGACCCCGGGGAAATGCTGGCGCCGCACGGCGAAGGTCGCGACCTGTTCGTCGTCCATGCGGAAGTTCAGCGTCACGGGTTCGAATCGTCGCTGTCGCCTCGCCAGCGCCAGGATGCGGTCGATTTCGCCGGGGGCGATCAGGTCAAGTTCCGCAAGGGCCGACAGGGTCGCGCGCATGTCGTCGACCTGCTCGGGGATCAACTCCAGCTGATAGGCCGGCAGGTTTTCCGCCAGGATCTGGCCGTGGCGGTCGTAGATCAGCCCACGCGTGGGCGGCACCGGCTCGATCCGGATCCGATTGTCCTGAGAGAGGCCCGCGAAATGCGGGTGATTGAGCACCTGGAGCTGAACCAGGCGCGCGACCAGCACGCCGGTCAGCAGGACGATCACCACGGCCGCGGCGATCAGCCGACCGAAGAACAGGCGCTGCTCGCGCCAGGGGTCCTTGAAACGGATCCGTGGGGCCACCTCAGAGACCCACCTGCGGGCGCGCGCTCTCGCGCAGGGCCCGCTCGCCGATGTGGAACACCAGCGGCCAGACCAGTGCCCCGGTGACCACCGGCCACCAGTAGGCGCTGGCTGGCATACCGCGGGAGGTGACCCCGTCGATCCAGAACAGCGTGAACTGATAGAGCGCGAGCAGCAGTGTCACGGCAATGGTCAGTTGGAGCATGGGAAACACCCGCAGTCGCAGTCGAAACCGCAGGACTGGATAGCTCGCGAGCATCAGGGCGAGCGCGTGCTGCCCCAGCAGCGCTCCGGTCAGCGTGTCCAGGAGCAGGCCCAGGATGAAGGCCCAGCCCAGGCCGAAGCGGCTTGGGGTGGTCAGGCACCAGAATACCAGCGCCAGCACGACCCAGTCGGGTCTCAGTGCTCCGGCCTGCGCCGGCAGCGGCACGATGGCCAACGCCAACGCCAGCACCAGAGAGGCCAGTGCCGCAGCCATGACCGAGCGCTGTCCGGTCATGGTGCCTGCCCGTCCGGCGACGGCCCGGACCCGGGTGCGCCGGCCAGGGTCCCGGGGTCGGCGCGCTCCGTCTGCTCTGCCGGCGCTTCCTCCTCGCCGGTCCGGCTGCTCCAGACCAGCAGCACCTCGCGGGCCCGCAGCAGGCCTGCGGCCGGTTCGGCCGAGATCTGCGCGAAAGCCTCGCCGGGCCGGCGTTCGACCCGACGTACGGTGGCCACTGGATAGCCGCTGGGGAAAGTGCCGCCAAGTCCCGACGACACCAGCAGGTCGCCCTCGTCGATGTCCGCGCTGTTCGGCAGAAACGGCAGTGACAGGTGTTCGGTGTCGCCCGTGCCCATGGCGATGGTCCGCAGCCCGTTCCGGTTGACGATGACCGGCAGCGCGTGGTCGGCGTCGCTGATCATGATGGCCTCGGCCGTCAGCGGCTGTACCCGCACCACCTGGCCGAGGACGCCGTTGGCATCGAGCAGCGCCTGGCCGACATGGACCCCATGCCGGGTGCCTTTGTTGACCGTGAAGCGATGACGGAAGGGATCGAGGTCCACGGCCAGGATCTCGGCCACCAGCACGCGGTCGGCCGCCTGGCGGCTGGCGCCCATCATGGCCCGCAGCCGGGCGTTCTCTGCCTCCAGCGCCGCCAGCCGCTGCAGCTGAACCTGGAGATCCAGACGATCGTCGCGCAGCTGGTTGAGCTCGTCCATGAGCGCCTGGCGAGTGGCTGTGGCATCGCCGGCCCAGTGCCAGGTGGCGAAGGGCAGGTTCACCACCGCCTGCAGTGGAAACAACACGACCGAGAGCGCATCGCGGATGGCGGCCAGGTGCTGCTGGCGGTGATCGGTGATCATCAGGCCGGCGGCGATCAGCGCAAGCAGGAAGAATTTCGGCCCGAGCGCGAGCCCCCAGGCGGGTCCTACGGCTTCCCTGCGTCGCGACATGTCTATGATTTCACGGGCAAATAGCCCTCGCCCGGTGACTCTGGATACCCGCCTGCGATCATAACGCAGGCCGCGGCGCCCTGTAGGGGAATCGCGCGCTGTGCGGGATCACTCGAGACCGAAGACTCCGGGGCCGTACTGATCCATCAGCTCGAGCACCCGACCCCCGCCCCTCGCCACGCAGGTCAGGGGTTCATCGGCAACCACCACCGGGAGGCCGGTCTCTTCCATGAGCAGCTTGTCGAGGTCGGTCAGCAGTGCGCCACCACCAGTCAGCACGATGCCGCGTTCGGCGACATCCGCCCCGAGTTCAGGGGGGGTCTGTTCCAGCGCGGCCTTGACCGCACCGACGATGCCGGCGAGGGGTTCCTGCAGCGCTTCGAGGATCTCGTTGGAGTTCAGGGTGAAGGCCCGCGGCACGCCCTCGGAGAGATTGCGGCCCTTGACGGAGATTTCCCGGACCTGCTGTCCGGGATACGCGGAGCCGATCTCGTGTTTGATGCGCTCGGCCGTGGCCTCGCCAATGAGGATGCCGTAATTGCGCCGGACATAATTGATGATGGCGTCGTCGAAGCGGTCACCGCCGACGCGGACCGAGGCGGCATAGACGATGCCGTTGAGCGAGATCACCGCCACCTCGGAGGTGCCGCCACCGATATCCAGCACCATCGAACCCCGGGCCTCGTGGACCGGCATGCCGGCACCGATGGCCGCCGCCATGGGTTCCTCGATCAGGTAGACCTTGCGGGCACCGGCGCCTTCGGCGGATTCGCGGATGGCCCGGCGTTCCACCTGGGTCGAGCCGTAGGGCACGCACACCAGCACCCGCGGACTGGGCCGGAAATACCGGCTGCCATGCGCCTTCTTGATGAAGTGCTGGAGCATTTTTTCGGTCACGGTGAAATCGGCGATCACCCCGTCCTTGAGGGGCCGGATGGCGGTGATGTTGCCCGGGGTGCGCCCGAGCATGTTCTTGGCCTCGACGCCGACCGCTTCGAGCACCTTCCCGCCGCGCCCCGGCTCCTCCCGGATCGCCACCACGGAGGGCTCGTTCAGGACGATGCCCTTGCCATGTACGTAAATCAGCGTGTTGGCTGTCCCCAGATCGATCGACAAGTCGCTGGAGAAGTAACCGCGGAACTTCTTGAACATCAGGGGCGCCTGGGGCGGAAGTAAACGACGGATGCTAGCAACGGCTGGATAGATCGGCAAGCGACAGGGTAGACTTGTCGGCTGGTCCTTTAACGCTGCCGGGCGGAGTCTAGGTGTCACTCACGAACGATCAGGTGCGCGCAATTGCGCGGCTCGCGCGACTGAGCCTCGATGAGGGTGAGGTTGCCGAGGTTGCCGACAAGCTCGCCAATATCCTCGGGATGGTCGGTCAGCTGCAGGCCACCGACACCACCGGCGTTGCGGCGATGGCCCACCCGCTCGATGCGGTCCAGCGGCTGCGCGCCGACGAGGTCAGCGAGACCGACCACCGCGAGCACTACCAGCGCAATGCGCCGCTGACCGAGGACGGCTTGTACCTGGTGCCGAGGGTGGTCGAATGACCGCACTGCATGCCGAGACCCTGGCGGAGCTGGCCGGGCGCCTGGCCCGCGGCGACTGTTCCAGCGTCGAGCTCACCCGCCACTTTCTCTCGCGCATCGCGGCCCATGACGCCGGGCTCAACTGCTTCATCAGTGTGCTCGAGGCCCGCGCCCTGGCCCAGGCCGAAGCGGCGGATCGTCGGCGCGCGCGGGGTGAGGCCGGGCCGCTGAGCGGCCTGCCGATCGCCCACAAGGACATCTTCTGCGCGCGTGACACCCGGACCACCTGCGGCTCGCGGATGCTTGAGGGCTTTGTGTCGCCGTATGACGCGGCCGTGGTGGAACGGCTCGATGCCGCCGGTGTGGTGACGCTGGGCAAGACCAACATGGACGAATTCGCCATGGGGTCGTCGAATGAAACGAGCTACTTCGGGCCGGTGCGCAACCCCTGGGACCCGGCACGTGTGCCCGGCGGCTCCTCCGGTGGCTCGGCAGCCGCGGTGGCCGCGGGCCTGGCACCAGCGGCCACCGGCACCGACACCGGCGGCTCGATCCGCCAGCCTGCGGCGCTGACCGGTCTGACGGGCCTGAAACCCACCTACGGACGGGTGTCGCGCTGGGGCATGGTCGCGTTCGCCTCCAGCCTCGACCAGGCCGGCACGCTGACGCGCAGTGCCGAGGACGCAGCACTGCTGCTGGCGGCTATCGCCGGGGCGGATCGCCGGGATTCGACCAGTGTCGAGGCGGCTGTGCCGGATTATCGCGAGGCCCTCGATGCCGAGCCGGGACGCCTGCGCATCGGGGTGCCGCGGGGGTTCTTCGATGAAGGACTGGAAGCGGGCGTGGCCGTGGCCGTTCGCGAGGCCCTGGGCGAATACGAGCGTCAGGGCGCCGCGCTTGTCGAAGTCGATCTGCCCAACCTGCAGCTGTCGGTGCCCACCTACTATGTGGTCGCGCCCGCCGAGGCCTCGTCCAATCTCTCGCGCTTCGACGGGGTGCGCTTCGGCCACCGCTGCGAGGCCCCGCAGGACCTGCTCGATCTCTATGAACGCAGCCGGGGCGAGGGCTTCGGCGCAGAGGTCAAGCGGCGCATCATGACCGGGACCTATGTCCTCTCGGCCGGCTACTATGACGCCTACTATCTGAAAGCCCAGCAGGTGCGCCAGCTGATCACGGCGGATTTCGCCCGTGCGTTCGAGCGCGTGGATCTGCTGATGGGCCCGACGACCCCCACACCGGCCTTTGAACTGGGTGCGAAGACCGCTGATCCGGTGCAGATGTATCTGAACGATATCTACACGATCGGCGTCAACCTGGCCGGGTTGCCGGGCATCAGCATTCCCTGTGGCGAGGTGGCCGGTCTGCCGGTCGGCCTGCAGATCATCGCCCCGCATTTCGGCGAGGCCGCGCTGCTGGGCGCGGCCCATCGCTATCAGCGGGCCACCGACTGGCACCGCCGCCTGCCGGCGGCCTACGCCTGAGGCGCCTGCCATGAGCTGGGAAACGGTCATCGGCCTGGAAATTCATGCGCAGCTGTCGACCCGGAGCAAAATCTTCTCCGGCAGCGCCACCACCTATGGCGCCGAGCCGAACACGCAGGCCAGCCTGGTCGATCTCGGCTATCCGGGCGTCTTGCCGGTGCTCAACGCCGAGGTCGTGAGCATGGCCATCCGCTTCGGTCTGGCAACCGACTGCAACATCGCCCCGCGCTCGGTGTTCGCACGCAAGAACTACTTCTACCCCGATCTGCCCAAGGGCTACCAGATCAGCCAGTACGAACTGCCCATCGTGCACGGTGGATCGCTCGACATCGATCTGCCGGAGGGCGGCCGCAAGCGTATCGGCATCACCCGTGCGCATCTTGAAGAGGATGCCGGCAAGAGTCTCCACGAGGACTTCCACGGCATGACGGGCATCGATCTGAACCGCGCAGGGACACCGCTGCTGGAGATCGTCTCGGAGCCCGACCTGCGCTCGCCGGAGGAGGCGGTGGCCTACCTGCGCCGTATCCATCAGCTGGTACGCTGGCTGGGGATCTGCGACGGCAACATGCAGGAAGGCTCGTTCCGCTGTGATGCCAACATCTCGATCCGCCCGCGCGGCGAGACCCGGCTGGGCACGCGCACCGAGCTGAAAAATCTGAACTCCTTCCGCTTCATCGACCGGGCGATTCGCCACGAGGTGGAGCGCCAGATCGAACTGGTGGAAGACGGCGGCAAGGTGGTGCAGGAAACCCGCCTGTACGATCCGGAGCGCGACATCACCCGGCCGATGCGCAGCAAGGAAGAGGCGAACGATTACCGCTACTTCCCCGATCCGGACCTTCTGCCCGTGCTCATCGAAACGGCCACCATCGAGGCCATCCGGGCCAGCCTGCCGGAACTGCCGACGGCGCGGCGTGAACGTTTCGTGCGCGAGTACGGCCTGTCGGAGTACGACGCGGGGGTGCTCACGAGCAGCCGGGAACTCGCTGACTATTTCGAAGCGGCCGTGGAGGCGGTCCCCGGCGCGGCCAAGCTGGTGGCCAACTGGACCATGGGTGAGCTGACCGCGGTGCTGAAGCGCGAGGGCCTGGACATCACCGACAGTCGGGTCGATGCCCGGGCCCTGGCCGGCCTGGTCGCGAGGATTCATGACGAGACCATCTCCGGCAAGATCGCCAAGGAAGTGTTCGAGGCGATGTGGGCCGGCGCAGGCGATGCTGACAGCGTGATCGAGGCCCGCGGCCTGAAGCAGATCACCGATACCGGGGCGCTGGAGGCGATCGTCGCCGAGGTGGTTGCGGACCACCCCGAGCAGGCGGCCGAGTACCGCGCAGGCAAACACAAGCTGATGGGCTTTTTCGTTGGCCAGGTGATGAAGCGCACCCAGGGCAAGGCCAATCCCGGTCAGGTCAACGGGCTGATCAAGGCCGTGCTGGAATGAGGCAGGCGGACCAGGTGCGCGCCTTCCTGTTCGAAGGCGCCGGCATCCGCGGTCGGCTGGTGCGTATCGACCAGACCTGGCGGGAGATGCTCGAGCGCCACGAGTACTCGGCGGATGTGGCGGCGTTGCTGGGGCAGGCCGCCGCCGCGGGGGTGCTGCTCGCGGACAACCTCAAGGGTCGCGGCAGCGTGCATGTCCAGATTCAGGGCGAGGGCGATCTTCGTCTGTTGCTGGTGCAGTGTGACCATGCGTTGAACCTGCGGGGGCTCGCGCGCGGTGAACGCCTCGACGGCGAGGGCTCGATGCGTGAGCTTCTGGGGGAGGGCCGCATGATGGTCACCGTCGATCCCGGCCCCGGCCAGGAGCGCTACCAGGGGATCGTGGCCCTGGCCGGTGAGTCCCTGGCCGAGTCGCTCGAGGGGTATTTCCGTGACTCCGCGCAGCTGCTCACACGCCTTTGGCTGGGGGTCAGCGGCGGCAGCGCCGTCGGGCTGATGCTGCAGCGGCTGCCGGATGCCACGATCGATGAGGAAGACTGGCGCACGCTCGGCCTGCTGGCCGACACCGCCCGCCTCGCGGAACTCGCCGAGCTGTCTGCCGCCGAGCTGCTGCGCCGCCTGTTTGTCGGCTACGACGTCCGCCTGTTCGATGCGCGGCCGATCGGTTACGACTGCCGCTGCACCCGCGAGCATCTCGACAATGTGATCCGCTTGCTGGGTCGCGAGGAAATCGAAAGCATCCTGGCCGAGCAGGGCGGGCTGGAACTCAATTGCGAGTTCTGCAACAAGGCGTTCCAGTTCGCGCCTGAGGAGGCCCGCGCGGCGCTGGGCGGCGAGTCGCCGGACGGCAGCACACTGCATTGAGGACGCCTCGCGGCGCGGTGGCCGCGAGGCGTCCTGACGATTCGCGTGCGGGTCAGCGGCGAGGACGCGTCCGCGCAGGCGCCCGGAGCACGGCGTTGGCCAGCAGGACTTCCAGACCGTCGTGCATCGCCCGCCAGGTCGGATCGGTGGTGAAGGCGATCATGTAGCCCCGGCCCAGCGGCTCGAGCGCAATGACCGGCTTGAAGGCCAGCTGATCGCGGTTCTCCGGCCAGACCGCCCCCGAGGCCACCAAGCCCTCCGCTGCGGCAAAGCTCACCGCGTTGACCCCCTGGTCGAGTCGCAGGGGCGAGTAGATCGCCGTGCCCTGATAGAGCACATAGACGCTCTCGGCCGCGCCCGCGGTCAGCCAGTGCTCGGCGTCGACGTCGGCGCGCAGCAGCGCGCCGGCGACGGTGTCGGGGGGGGCCTGCGGGGGCTGGATGGCGGCGAGGTAGGCCGCGGCGTCGGCGATTCGTGTGCCCGGTAGGCTGCGCGGGGCATCTTTCTCGTCATCCGCCGCGTCTGTCGGCTCTTCGCGCCAGGCGTCTTCACGCCGCAGTGACATCAAGCCGTGAGCGGGCTCCGCAAGATAGCCTACGGCGCCCCCCAGACCGATCAGCACGCCCCCTCGGCGCACCCAGTCGCGCAGTTCTTCGGCGGCACCGCCACCCAGAACCCCAGCATAATCGCCGCCCTGGGGCAGGATGATGACGTCGAAGCGGTCAAGTGCCCGCCCGGCGAACGTGTGGCCTCGGAGCACCGTGACCGGGAGGTCGAAATGCCGTTCAAGGATGAAGCGCGTGGCACCAGCGCCGGTGGGCGAGGTCGGGCGATCCCAGAGCAGGGCGACCCGCGGGGCGCGCAGGCGTGGCATTTTTGCAGAACCGAAGTTCGGACCTTCAGTGATCCAGCTGTCGTCCACACCCACGATCTGGACACCGGTGTGCTGTGCCAGGGTCTCGAGCAGGCTCACGAGGTCGTCGGGGTTGCCGGCCCGCGGGATGACCAGCGACCCTCCGGGCCAACGCCGCCCCGCCGTCTCGAAGGCCTCGTCGGCAGACTGCACCGTCAGACCTGAGCGCAGGGCACGCGACAGGAAAGCGGCGGCTTCGCGTTCGCCCCATGCCACCAGGAACGCCACTCTCGCGCCGGTGTTGTCGACGCTTCCCCGCTGCGGTGGGTCGGCGTCGACTGCCGTCAGCGACACGCGCGGCAGCGCATTGCAGCGCTCGACCTCAAGATTGCGCATCAGTGGCAGCGACCAGGCCGTGACGTCGTAAATCTCGTCAGGCAGCCCGCGTTCGCGCCGGCGCTTCTGTTCCGCCATGAAGTCGCTTTCGATGTCGATCTGTCGGTCCAGCAGCACGCGGACGAGGCGTGAGGCGGGCTGGGCGAGGTCGATGATGTAACTGCCGCGCGCATAGTCCGTGGTGCAGGCGCGGAAGTCGGCGTCGGCGCGGCTGACGTCGACCCGTTGGCTGGCCAGCAGTCGCGCCAGGCGGTCGGCGCCGGCCTGGTCGCGCTGCGTGGGCAGCAGCACATAGCGGCCCTCGGCAGCGCGCCGTCCGGTGTCGATGGCGCTGACCTGGTAGTCGTAGAAGTCGTTCAGCCAGCGAGCGCGCTCGCGCGCGACCGTCTCAATGGTGGCGAGCGAGGCGACCGACTGGTTCCAGATGGTGTCGGCGAAACTCAGGCGTTCGCCGTTGCTGCGCCGGGCGACCAGACCACGGGCCGAACCCTGCTCATAGGTCATGCCGGCCGCGCCGAAGTGGTGGGGCCAGCCGTCACCGTAGCCCGGATAGAACAGGTCGAAGATCTCGCGGGTGAAATACTCGATACCGAAGCGGTCGAACCACTCCGCATTGTTGCGTCCGATCGCCTCACGCAGGCGCGCCTGGGCCGGGGTCAGCAACGGATTGGTGGGCGCTGCGGCCGGAGGGAAGAAATACGTCTGGTCGGTGCCCATCTCATGCACGTCGGCGACCACGACAGGCAGCCACTCCAGCATCGCGCGCGTGTGGGCACGGGTTTCCGGCTGGGTCTGCGCGAACCAGTCACGGTTGAGATCGAACACATAGTGATTGAAGCGGCCACCAGGCCAGGGCTGATCGCGCTCCGCCGAGCCGGGGTCATCGTCGGCCTCGAGCCCGCGCGCAGCGACCGTCGAGGCGATGAAGCGCTCGCGGCCGTCCGGATTCTGCAACGGATTGAGAATCACGACGGTCTCGTCGAGGATCTGGGTGACGCGGTCGTCGCCGCGGGCCGCCAGCAGGTGATAGGCGACGTACAGCGCCGCATCGGTGGTGCTGATCTCATCGCCGTGGACCGCGTAGGCCAGCCACACGGGCGCGGGCAGGTCGTCGATCAGGCGCTGTGCCGCGGCACGGTCGGTCTGTCGCGGATCCCCCAGACGCTGCATGCCGGCCTGGATCTCGTCGAGACGCGCCATGTTGCGCTCGCTGGTGATCACCGCGAGCACCAGGTCCCGTCCCTGCCAGCTCTGGCCGATTCGCACCACGCGCAGCCGCTCCGGTGCCGCCGCCTCCAGGGCCTCGAGGTAGGCCAGCATGTCGCGATGGTCGACAAGCGCCTCGCCGAGGGCAAAGCCGGTCACGCTCTCCAGCGCGGGGATCGCGGGATCGTAGTCCGCGTCCGGCCAGGCCGCCATCGGCTCACCGCGCGGCAGCGAGGGGGGGTCGGCGAGTGCAGGGCCCCACGCGGGGAGGATGAGGCACAGGGCAAGCAACAGACGATACATGCACGGTCTCCGTGGTGTGGGTCGGGCAGGCAACCCCTATTTTGGCATGCTCAGGGCAGCCGCACCTCGCGCCAGGTGCCCTCGCGGCGGATATCGGCAGCGCCTTCCAGTCGGCCGTCAGCGTGGAAGACCACACCGTGCAGCCCCGACTCCTCGCCACGACCGGGCGTGACCGTGACGCCCAGCGCGTCCAGCGCCTGCAGCAGCGACGGTTCGAAGCGTGCGGCTTCCCCGAAGAAGTTCTCGCCGACCGCCACCAGGTTCGGCAGGTCGAACGCCTCCTGCAGTGACAACTCCCAGGCGAGCAGCCCGACGAGTGCCTTGGCGTTGTAGACCAGGATCGCCGAGCCTCCCGGAGACCCCAGCGCCGCGGTCAGTCGCCCCTGGCTGTCGAACACCAGCACCGGGGACATCGAGGAACGCGGCCGCTTGCCTGGCGCCACCGCATTGGCCACCGGCCCGCCATCGATCTCCGGGCGGAAGGAGAAGTCGGTCAGCTGGTTGTTCAGGAAGAAGCCTTCGACGCTGCGGCCCGAGCCGAACAGCGATTCCACCGAGGTGGTGCTGGTGACCACATTGCCCTCGTCGTCGACGATGACATAGTGGCTGGTGCCGGTCGTGACGGCTGCCGCCTGCGCGGCCCCCGGCGCGAACCCGGGCGGCTGCCCGGGCGCGGGGACGTCGCCCGCACGCGCACCGATCAGCGCGGCGCGCTCGGCTACGTAGGCCTCGTCGAGCAGCTCATACACCGGCACCTCCACGAACGCCGGATCGGCGATATAGCGGTCGCGGTCAGCGTACATCAGCCGGCTGGCCTCGGCGAACAGCAACCAGGCGCGCGGATCCTCCGGGCCCAGTGCCGCGATATCCGTGCGTTCGAGGATGGCCAGCATCTGCAGCAGCGACACGGCACTCGACGGCGGTGCGGGCACGCACACGGTGTAGGCCATGAAGCCCCCGCAGACCGGCTCGCCGATGGCGGGTTGGTAGGCGTCGAAGTCGGCCTGCGTGAGCGTGCCGGGGAGGGGGTCCATGGTGGTGCGCTCGATGATGGCCGTCGACAGCGGCGGCTCCAGCAGCGCGCGTGGACCACGCTCGGCCAGCTGTCGTACCGCGCCGGCAAAGGCCGGGTTACGGAAGTGATCGCCCGCCTGAAGGGTCTCACCCTCGTCGTTGCTGAACAGGGCACGAGCGTCGGGCAGGTTCGGCTGTGGCCAGCGGCTGTTGGCGAAACGTGCGAGCCGCTGGGGTGTCGGGAACCCCTCCTCGGCGGTGCTGATCACCTCGTCGAACAGCGTCCCCCAGGCCAGTCGACCATGGCGCTCATGCACGGCACCGAGCATCGGCATGACGCCCGGGACCCCGGTCGCCCGGCCACTGGTGATGGCTTCCACAAAGGGCAACGGCTCGCCGTCGTCGTCGAGGAACATGTCAGGCCGGGCGGCCGCCGGGGCGGTCTCCCGCCCATCGAACGCGGTGGTCTGGCCGGTGGCCGCATCGTAGTACAGGAGAAACGCCCCGCCGGCGATGCCGGAGCTCTGAGGCTCGACCAGGCTCAGCATCGTCTGTACCGCCACCGCGGCGTCGGCCGCACTGCCGCCCCGTTCGAGAACAGCCACCCCGGCGTCGACCGCCAGCGGGTGGGCCGCGGTGACGCCCACCACGCGGGCCGCAGTTGCCGCTGCGACCGACGGGGCCGGCGGTTCGGCCGCCACCGGTGGCGTACTGTCGGGCTGGCAGCCGGCCAGCAGCATCAGCAGGATGGCAGGAATGGGCGGGACGGCACGCGGGAAGCTCGGCATTCGGGTCTCCATCGACAACAGGTTCTGTGGGCGACGTCTTCCGCGCGCCCGAGGGCATCAAAAAAGGTTTGAAATACAGCCAGGTAGCAGAAGTATCCGGTCGCAGGCCATGGCGGGTCAAGTCAGTAGCCAGGCGGTCACGGGCTGACCGGCGCTATCATGAGGCGGACCGCAAACTCGGTACGCTGACCGCCACCGGGTTCGCTGCAGGGCCGGTGTTTCTGGAGACAAGGCATGATGGGGGGCGTGCGGCTCGCCTTCACGGCGTGGATGCTGCTGTGGCTGGCGATCCTGTTGCCGGAGGTCGGCCCGCAGAATTTCTTCTGGCTGTGCAATGCCGCGAAGTTCGTCCTGTTGCTGGCGCTGTGGACGCGCAACCGGCTGCTGGTGTCCAGCCAGGCCGGGACGGTGGTGCTCGTCGGGGCTGGCTGGACTCTGGATGTCGGCGTCGGGGTGATCGTCGGCGGCTCGGTGACCGGCCTGACCGCCTACATGTTCGAAGACCAGCTGTCGCTGGCGATGCGCCTGACTTCGCTGTATCACGTGGTCCTGCCGGTGCTGGTGTTGTGGCTGCTCTGGTGTTGGGGCTACGACCGGCGTGGCTGGTGGCTGCAATGCCTGTTCGGCACGGCCCTGGTGGCCGGCGGGTGGCTGTTGACCGAGCCCCGCCGCAACATCAACCTGGTCTTCCAGCCGGCGCTTGCTGGCTGGGAGGCCATCCCCGGGGGCGTCTGGCTGGCGCTGCTGCTGATCGCTTACCCACTGGTGATCTACCTGCCAGGCCATTGGCTGCTCGCGAGGTTGTTTGCCGAGCGTCCGGGCGATCCTGCGGAGCCGGAGCTGCCCACGCCCTGAGCGCTAGTCGCGCTGCGCCCATTTGCGCTCGAAGGCCCAGACCTCCTCGAAGCCGATGAGCGAGCACAGTTCGCGGAAGTCGTAGAGCTCGACGTCGTCGGGCGTGCAGCCGCCGGTCGCCTGCAGGGTCTGCAGGCTGCGCCGATAGGCGGCAGCCGCCGCGAGACTGGTCATGGCCGGAAAGATCGCGCAGCTGAAGCCGATCTCGGCGAGCGTGTCGGCAGGCAGAATCGGGGTAACGCCCCCATGGGCCATGTTGGCCAGCATCGGTGTCGCCAGGGCCTCGCAGCAGCGGCGCATCTCCTCCTCGTCGTGCAAGGCCTCCGGGAACAGCACATCGGCCCCGGCCTCGGCATAGCGTTCCAGGCGCCTGAGCATGCTGTCCAGCCCCTCGCCCTGCCGGGCGTCCGAGCGGGCGATGACCAGAAAGTTCCGATCGTCCTCGCGCGCGTCGCAGGCCACACGGATTTTGCGGGCCATCTCCTCGGCCGGGATGAGCCGCTTGCCCGGTGTGTGGCCGCACTTCTTGGGAAACTCCTGGTCCTCGATCTGGATCGCACTGACGCCCGCGGCTTCATAGCCCCGCACCGTGTGGGCGACGTTGAGCAATCCGCCGAAGCCGGTGTCGGCATCGGCGATGACGACCGCCCCCGAGACCTGCACCAGGGTGCTCATGCGCTCGAGCATCTGGGTGTAGGTGACCAGTCCGACGTCCGGCAGGCCGGTATTCGAGGCGGTCAGCCAGTAGCCGGAGCCGTACAGCGTGTCGAAGCCCAGGCCGCGGGCGACGTGGGCCGCCAGCATGTCCGGCACGCCGGGGGCGATGAAGAACTCACCGGCGTCCAGCCGGTCGCGAAGCAGAGATCTGGCCATGGGTTCTCCTTGCTGCGGGCCTGCCCGCTCAGTGACGCGTCACCATCATCACGCCGGTGATCGCGATGGCACCGCCGAGCAGCATGCTGCCGAGCAACGGTTCGCCCAGCAGGATGACGCCGAACGCCGCGCCGAACACCGGCACGAGATTGGTGAACATGATGGGGATCGAAGTGCCGAGAACCCGCACGGCCTCGTAGTACCAGACGAAGGCCACGGCGGTGCCCACGACCCCGAGGTAGACCAGCGAGACCATGACCCCGGCGTCGAGCGCGACCAGGTCGACCCGGCGAAGTTCGGGCAAGGCACCGAGTGCCAGCAGCAGCGTTCCCCAGAGTGCGGCGTAAGTGGTCGCGGCGAAGGCCGACAGACCGGTCAGCACGCGGCGGCCCAGCAGGGTGTAGCTCACCCACGCGCACACCCCTCCGAACATCAGCAGTTCGCCGCGACCGACCGCGGTCGTGATCGAGCTGAGCACCTCGCCGCGGGCCACGACGATCCAGACCCCGAACAGTGCAATGAAGATCCCGAGCCAGCGGCGTGGTGTGAGGCGATCGCCGAATACCAGTGCGGCGACCGAAATCGTGACGATCGGATTGAGCGCAATGATCAGCGAGGTGCGACTGGCCGTGAGTTCGGCCAGGGCGCCCATGAAGAACAGGTTATAGGCGAACACCCCGCTCGCACCGAGCAGCAGCGTCGCGCCGGCCTGGCGCAGCGTGAGGCGCGGCAGATGTTGCCGTCCGATGAGCACCAAGGCCAGCAGCGCGGCGCTGGCGACCAGGTAGCGCAGGACCGACGCGGTGGCGGGCGGGAGTGCGGTCGCGACGATCCGCCCGGCGATGAACGTACCCCCCCAGATCGCAGGCACCGCGAGCAGACGGGCATACAGCCCCAGGCCCGGGGCGGTGGAGGGGGCTGACGGCGCGGTCATCGACACCCGATCCCGGCTTCCCCCAGATCGTTCCAGACCTGCTGGTCGACCAGCCTGCCACCACGCACTTCGAAGCGATCGATGAAACGCACACCCTCGATGCGCGTGCCGTCGAGGGCTTCGCCATCCATGACGCCACGGCAGTAGACCACGGCGTGATCCGGGTCTCCGACGGCCAGCGCGACGGTGTCGAAGCCGTCGAATCGCTTGCGTACGTGGCGGTAGCGGCTCGCCGCCCAGTCGGCCAGGGCCTCAAGACTGTCGAAGGTCCGGCCGCCGGGGAAACACATGTGGAAGTCGGTGGCGAGCAGGCTGCGGGCGCGCACGAACTCGCGTGCTTCCATCGCCAGGAGATACTCGCGCACGATTTCTTGAGGCGTCATCGGGGGTGATCCCCGCGTTCATCCAGCAAGTCAGGCGCGTAGAGTATCTGTCCACCCTCAACGTCCACCACGCAGGGTGCATCGAACCACTCTATCCTCAGTTCGGTGCCGTAGGTGTCGGTGATCCGCTTTCGCCACTCGGTGGTGTAAAACGCCTCGGCGTCCTGCCGGCTGCGCCACTCGTAGATCCCGCCTGCGCGCGACTCACTGCCGATGAAGTACTTGCGCAGCAGACCTGGAATCTTGAGGTACGCGGGCGCGGTGGCTTCGAAGAGCGCGCGCTGTTGTGCAGTGGAAAGGCTGCTGCGATGGCGCGGACTGAAGGTGACGATGGCGACGATCATGAGTGGGTCAACCTACATGATTTCGGGGTGCGCATGTTGCGGCTGGAGGCAGCCGGAAAACGCCTCGGCCGTGGGCCGGGTGGCATCCCAGAATTTCGCGATGATCCGGCGGCCAGTGATGCCGTTGCTGGCGTCGCTGCAGAGGTGCAGGGCGGGTGCCACGATGACATCGCCCGGCAACAGCATGCTGTCGGGCCCGGTCCGCTGGCCGACCGTGCCCGGTACCATGTCCTGGGTGATGAAATCGGTGTCCGCGGCGCCACCGGGCAGGAGGATGTTCACGTCGACACCGTGGGGCGCAAGTTCCCGAGCCCAGACCACATGTGCCGTTTCCAGCCCGGCCTTGGAGGCGCCGTAGGGTGACAGCCCCGTCAGGATCATGGTCGTGAGGCTGGTCGAGATCGAGAAGACCTTGCCGAAGCCGTGTTCGATCATGTGCGGTACGACCGCACGGGTCATCAGAAAGGCACCAGTGAGGTTGGTGTCGATGATCCGTCGCCAGGCGGCGACGGGGACATCCCAGAAGCGCGTGGTCGAATCGTCGATCGTCGCCCGGTACTCGGCGCTGCCGCGCCCGGCATTATTGATCAGCACATCGATGCGACCGAAGTGTTCCAGCGCCGCCAGCACGGTACGCTGACAGTCGTCCGGTGCAGAGACATCCGCCGCCAGCGTGACGCAGCGTCCCGGGCCGAACCGCGCGTCCGCCTGCGCCTGAACATCAGCGAGTTGCGATGAGCGCGTCGCGCCGGTCAGGACCACCCGGGCACCGGCCTCGAGCAGCGCCTCGCCGATGAAACGCCCGAAGCCGCGGCTGCCTCCGGTGATGAGAACCACGCGGTCGTGGAGTGAGGGATCAGACGTCATGCACGCTTTCCGGTTGTCGGGGCTTCAGCGGCAGCGAAGTGTGTCATAGACGGGCGTGCGGTTGGCGATTTCAAGAGGGTCCACCCGCGTGTTGGTGGCGTAGGCAGTTCATGAGGGGCTCAGTTCAGTCGGGCCGAGACGGTTTTGGCCGGGCGTGCCGTGTCGCGACCGCCTCATGCGGATTCTCCGGCCAGTCGTGCTTCGGATAGCGGCCCTTCAGTTCCCGGCGAACCTCGGCGTAGGTGTGACGCCAGAAGCTCGCGAGGTCCGAGGTCACCTGCACCGGTCGGCGGGCCGGCGAGAGGAGCTTCAGGCGCACGGGTACATGGCCTCCGGCGAGGCTTGGGGTCTCGGTCAGGCCGAACACTTCCTGCAGGCGCACCGATAACGAAGGTGTGTCGCCGTCCAGGTAGTCCAGGGCAACGCGCGAACCGCTCGGCACCCGCAGGTGCGTCGGCGCCAGGCTGTCGAGCCGCTGGCGCTGCGGCCAGTCGAGCAGGTCCTCCAGTATACGGCTCAGGTCAAGGCGCGAGAGGTGGTCGCGCCGGCTCAGCCCGGGCAGCCATGGGGCCAGCCAGTGTTCGAGCGAGTCGAGCAGCGCGCCGTCCGAGACGTCCGGCCAGGGGGGCTCGGCGTGCGGTTGATGTGCCCTCAGCAGCCGCACGCGGGCCTGCCACTGGCGACAGGTGGGTGTCCAGGGCAAGGCCTCCAGACCCATGGCGCGGACCCCGTCCAGCAGCGCGGTGAGCACGGCCTCGGCAGGGGGGGGCTCGAGGCGCCGGCGCTCGAGCACCAGCGCGCCGAGTCGGCGTTCCCGCACCGCCGTCACCGCCGCCTCGCGGGGCTCCCAGGTGACCCGGTCATGCGTGTCAATCTGCCCGGTGAACGCGCGCTGCAGCTGCCCGGGGTCCAACGGCGCGGCCAGCTGGATGCGCGCCTCACGATCGCCGGCGTCCAGCGCGGCGACCACCAGACAGGGGGTCTGGAGGAGGGCGTCGCCCTCCGGCAGATGGGCACCGCGCCCGCCACTGAGCAGAAAGCGGCCGCCACCGCCCTCTCGCGCCAGCGCGATCCGGTCCGGCCAGCCGTGGGCGAGCAGCCGTCCAGCCTCATCGGGACGGATGGCAGACGGCTCGGCCGTCACGCCGAGGCGCCGCGCGTACAGTGCCATGGCGCGACGCAGCGGGCGATGCGCGCCGGCCGGCGAGGACCCGGGCCCGGCCAGCCAGGTCAGCCGGAGCCGCAGATCGACCTCGCGCTCACCGCGCAGGGGGTCGCGCTCGCCCAGCAACGCCGCCAGTGCACAGGCGGTGGCCGCGGTGTCTGTCTCCTGCGAGGCCAGCAGCATCCGGGCCAATCTGGGATGGGCCCCGAGCGCGGCCATTCGCCGACCGTCAGCGGTGACCCGTCCGTCGCTGTCCAGCGCGCCCAGCCGTCGGAGCAGCGCGTGAGCCTGGTCCAGCGTGGCCGCCGGCGGCGCGTCGAGCCAGTCCAGCGACTCGCCTGTCGCATCCCCCCAGCAGGCCAGCTCCAGTGCCAACGGCGCGAGGTCGGCCTCCAGGATCTCCGGCAAAGCCTGCGCCGGCAGGCGGCGGTGTTCCGCCTCGGTCCAGAGCCTCAGACACACGCCCGGTGCGGTTCGTCCCGCCCGCCCGCGTCGCTGGTCCACCGAGGCCCGGGCGCAGCGTACGGTCACCAGGCGGCTCATGCCGCTGGCGGGATCGAAGCGTGAGACCCTGGCCAGCCCCGTATCGACGACGATCCGGACGCCCTCGAGTGTCAGGCTGGTCTCGGCGATGTTGGTGGCGAGGATCACGCGTCGGCGACCCTCGGCGGCCGGCGCCAGCACACGCGCCTGCGCCGCCGGGGGCAGGTCGCCATACAGCGGCAGGATCTCCACTGCGGCGGGCCCCACGGCCTCGGCCAGCAGCGTCGCGGTGCGGCGGATCTCGAGGGCCCCGGGGAGGAAGACCAGCACGTCACCGGGCCAGTCCGCCATGGCCTCGAGGGTGCGGCGTGCCACCCGTGGGGCCAGCGGGCGGTCATCGGCACGCGGCAGGTAGTGGGTGTCGACCGGGTGACTCACCAGCCTGCTCTCGATGATCGGGGCCCGGCCCAGCACCCGGGCGACCGCCCCGGCTTCGAGCGTGGCCGACATCATCAGCACCCTGAGTGCCGGGACGAGATGCCGCCGGGCGTCGAGCGTGAGGGCCAGCCCGAGATCGGCCTGCAGGCTGCGTTCGTGGTATTCATCGAAGATCACCAATCCGACGCCCTCGAGGGCCGGATCCTGCTGCAGCCGGCGGGTCAGAATACCTTCGGTGAGCACTTCGAGGCGGGTCTGTCGGCCGATGCGGCTGTCCAGTCGTGTCCGGTAGCCAACGGTTCCGCCCGGCGACTCGCCGAGCAGGCTCCCC
>PWZL01000101.1 GCA_003567475.1 Gammaproteobacteria bacterium
AAGCCGGCCAGCTCGCGCCGGAGCTGTTCGATCAGCGCAGTCAAGGCCGCCTCTTCCCGGCGCAGCGCGCCGAGCTGGTCGGTCACGCTCTGACGCTCGGCATCCATGCTTGCCAGAAGGCCTGCGCGCTCCGCTCTGCGCCGCTCCAGCGCCGCCAGTTCGTCGGACTGGCGCTGACGCAGCGCCGCGAGCCGCGCACGCGCAGCGTCCGTCTCCTCGGCGAGCCGGCGCAGTTCACGCAGCTGCTCCAGCAGGGCGTCCAGGCGGGCACGCCGGGCGCGGCTCAGGTAATCCTGGTAGACCAGCATGCGCCCCAGCGTGGCCGGGTCCTCCTGGTTGAGCAGCAGGCGCAGGCGTTCCTGGCGGCCGGTCTGCCAACCCTGGCGAAGCTGGGCGGCAAGCGTGTCCCGGGCCTGCGTCGCACGCCGGGCGGCGGCCGCCTGGGCAGCGGCGGCGCTCTCGGCTTCGGCGACGGCGGCGGTCAGCGACTCGCCAGTCTGGGCCAGTTGCCCGGTCAGACGCCCGGCGGCGGTTTCCGCCTGCTGGAGCTCGGCGACGAGGGCGTCGCGCTGCCGGGTCTGGCCTGCCAGACGCCGCTGCAGGGCCTCAATGCGCTGGCGCAGCGCGCCCAGCTCGCGCTCGCTGTGCTCCGCGGACTGGGCGAGCGCGGGTTCGCCAAGCAGTGCCAGCGTGCCCGCCACGACCAGAGCGGTGACGACCGCGAGGCAGGCGCGGGCCAGCCCTCGCAGCGGCAGCGGGGTTGGTATACTAGGCGGATTTCCGCGCCCCCCGGATGGCCCATGGACCGCATCATCGAATTTTCGGGAAACCATCCCTTCCTCGTCAGCGCGTTGGTGCTGATGATCTTTCTGGTCGTGTTTCATGAATTCCGCCGGCGCGGCCAGGGGGCAACAAGCTTCTCCCCCGCAGATGCCGTCCGCCTGATCAACCGGGGCGCGATTGTGGTCGACGTGCGCGAGCCCGCCAGCTGGGCGGCCGGCCACATCGTGAACTCGCGAAACCATACCGCCGCCGCACTCAAGGATAATCCGGATCTGCTTGCGAAGCAGCGCAAGAAGACGATACTGCTGGTCTGCGAGAACGGCATGGCCAGCGCCCGAAGTGCCGCCGAGTTGCGCAAGCAGGGCTATGAGCAGGCGTTCAGTCTGCGCGGTGGCCTGAACGCCTGGCGGCAGGACAACCTGCCGGTCACCCGCGCCGAGGACCGGCCCAGGCAGAAGTCGAAAGCGGCCGGACGCAAGAGCGACAAGGGGACCGCGGCATGAGCAGCGCAAAGGTCGAGCTCTATACCACCGGCTGGTGCGGGTACTGCCTGCGGGCCAAGGCCTTGTTGTCACGCAAGACCGTCGAATTCGCCGAATATCGGGTCGACGAGCAGCCCGCGCTGCGCGCAGAGATGGAGCAGCGCAGCCACGGCGCGCGTTCTGTCCCCCAGATTTTCATCGATGGCCACCATGTGGGTGGCTGCGACGAGCTGCACGCGCTGGAGCGTCGTGGCGAGCTCGACACGCTCCTGGGGCGTGGCTGACCGGCCCCGTCCGCTGGAATTTCACCAACCTTTGAATCGCAACCCTTCAGGAAGCCACCATGACCGAGAACACCACGAACGGCAACGCCGAGGCCGGCGCCGCCACCCAGGAGCAGGTTCAGCGCCAGCTGGTGCTGCAGAAAATCTACGTCAAGGACCTCTCTTTCGAATCACCGAACACGCCGCAGGTGTTTACCGGGCAGACCGGTGATCCCCAGATCCAGTTCAACCTCAAGAGCGGTTCACGCCAGGTGGGCGAGAACGCCTGGGAAGTCGTCCTGACCATCACGGTCGAGGCCAAGGCCGCCGAGGATCGCACGCTGTTTCTGGTCGAGCTGCAGCACGCCGGCATCTTCGGGCTCACCGGCTACAACGAGGAAGAGATGCGCCAGCTCATGGGCAGCTACTGCCCGAGCGTCATCTACCCCTATTCCCGTGAAGTGATTTCCGAGCTGGTCAGCAAGGGCGGTTTCCCGCAGCTGCTGCTGCAGCCGATCAACTTCGATGCCGTCTACGTCCAGGCGCGCGAGCAGGCGGCCCAGCAACAGCAGGTGGATATGACGCCGCCCGAAACCCCACCCGCCGGTAACGCCTGAACGGCCACGCCGGTGAGCGCCACCGATCGCCCGCTGGCGGTACTCGGCGCAGGCTCCTGGGGCACGGCGCTCGCGATCCAGTATTCGCGCGCCGGACGGCCCACGCGGCTGTGGGCCCGGGATCACGTCCATGTGGCGGAGATGGCGCGCTCACGGGTCAATGCGCGTTATCTGCCGGACGCGGCATTTCCAACGGGGATGGTCACGGCGGACAGCCTGGAAGATGCGCTCGCCGACGGCGCCGACGTCCTGGTCTCGGTGCCCAGCCACGCACTGCGTGGAGTGCTGGGCCAGCTCAGGGCGCTGCCGACGCCGCCACGGCGGCTGTGCTGGGCCACCAAGGGCTTCGAGCAGGCCAGCGGGCTGCTGCCCCACCAGGTGGTGGCCGAAGTCTTCGGCGACACGACCCCGGTGGCGGTCCTGTCCGGCCCGACCTTCGCGAAAGAGGTCGCGGCGGGGCTGCCGACGGCCATGGTGGTCGCCGGCACTGACCGCGAGTTCGCCACGGCACTTGCCCGCAGCATCGCCAGTGACACCTTCCGCGCCTATCTCTCCGCGGACATTGTGGGGGTCGAGGTCGGCGGCGCAGTCAAGAACGCGCTGGCAATCGGCGCGGGTATTTCTGACGGTCTGGGCTATGGCGCCAACACCCGCATCGCTCTGATCACGCGGGGCCTGAGTGAAATGGTTCGTCTGGGTGTGGCCCTGGGCGCAGAAAAAGACACGTTCATGGGTCTGGCCGGCATGGGTGATCTGGTGCTCACCTGCACCGACGACCAGTCACGCAACCGGCGAATGGGGCTTGCGCTGGCGCGGGGCCGGGGTCAGGAAGAGGCCCTGGCCGAGATCGGCCAGGTGGTCGAAGGCATCTACGCCGCGAGAGCCGTGCGGGACGTTGCGCTGCGACACGGCGTCGACATGCCCATCGTCGAGCAGATCTATCGCGTCATTTACGCTGCGGCCGAGCCGCGCAGTGCGGTGACGGCACTGATGGCGCGCCGTCTCAAGTCGGAGAGCGGCGACTGGGTCCCCTACACGACCGACGGGCCGGACTGAGCGGCACAGCGGGCACCCTCCGGAGGCTGCGCTTCAGAGACCACCACGTCCGTGCGGGGATGATCCCCGCACGGACGTGGTGTGTGGCTTACCAGCTGTAGCGAGCCCGGGCGTAGACGTAGCGCCCCGAGAAGCCGGCCGGCGAGAACGCGCTGAACAGGAAGGGCGCATTACCGGTGATCGGATTGAAGAACGGGTTCTGGGTCGGATAGTCGTCGAACAGATTGTTCGCGCCCAGCGACACACTCAGCCGCTCGGTCAGACCAACGGTACCTTCGACATCCACCACCCACATCGAGTCGACCGTCCAGTCGCTGGCCGGGCTGTTGGCGGAGATCAGCACGCTGCCAAAGCGGGTGGCCCGCACGAAGGCACTGACGTTGTCACGCGACCAGTCGAGCCCGAGGATGTATTTGTTCCTGGGTGCCCCCTCTTCCTGGCGGAGCAGGTTCTGACGACCGAAGACCGTCGGCGGCGGGTCGAGCTCGGACAGCACGCCGGTGGAGCGCAGATTGGACAGCGACGTCTTGTTCCAGTTGGCGGCGGCCGTGGCGGTGAATTCGCCGGCGGTCCCCATGTCCCAGGCGTAGCTGGCCACCGCGTCGATGCCGGTGGTGCGGCTGTCGGCGGCATTCAGGAAAAACCGTGCCTGGGTGACGCCTTCGGGCAGCAGGGCCACGATGTCCGGGCGGGCGGTTCCCCCGAGGTTTTCAGAGAGCAGGACGCGATCGTCGATCTCGATCCGGTAAGCATCGACCGTCAGCACCAGGCCACCGGTAGTCAGTACCATGCCGAGTGAGATGTTCAGTGCCTCCTCGGCGTCCAGCGGCTGAGAGCCCAGAGCACGCGCGATATCGCTGTCAACAGCGAAGGTGCCGGTTTCATTGAACACCAGCTGCCCATCGACGGTGGACACCACGGTGGAGGTCGCCGTGTAGTGGCTCTGATGCAGCGACGGCGCACGGAAGCCGGTGCTGACAGCACCGCGCACGGCCACCGCGTCGGTGGCCTGCAGGCGGGCGGCGAGCTTGGCGTTCAGGGTGCTGCCGAAATCGCTGTAGTCCTCGAAGCGAAGCGCCGCCGAGCCGACGAACCGATCGGTGAAATCGGCTTCCAGATCCACGTACAAGCCAAAGGAATCCCGGCTTTCGCTCACCGCGTTCTGTGGCTGGTAGCCCGGGAACACCTGGCTGCCGCCGGCCAGCCCCGGAACCCCGAAATACGAGTCCGGTTCACCCGCGCCCAGCTTGTAGCTCTCGTTGCGATATTCCGCACCGAACGCAACGTTCAGCGGACCGGCGAACGCCGCGACCGGAAACGCGCGCGCGGCATCGAGGTTCAATACCGTCTGCTCGAATTTGAGACTGCCCGCATCGAATTCGGTGGGGCTGTCGACGCCCAGCGAACGATTCAGCGAATTGCGGATGTTCCAGTCGACCTCGTTGCTGCCATAGACGATGCTGGCGTCCCAGCCCCACTCCCCGGCCTCGCCGCGGGCGCCGCCTGCGACGGAGAGATCGGTGATCTCCGGGTTGATCTGCGGCAGGAAACCGTTGGGGTAGATTTCCGGGACGTTGCGTGCATCAAGCGCCCGACGATAGAAGCCGACTGACGTGGAGTCGCGGTCCTGGTAGCTGGCGAAACCGTAGAGCTCGAGATCCGGGCGGATCGGCAGGCCGGCGTTCAACATCAGGGTGATGTCACGCACATCAGCCAGTCCCTGACGCCAGTTCAGCCGGTTGAACTGGGTCTCGCGAGGGTCCAGGCTGCCATCAGGCAGCAGGGGATACTGGCGCTGGGTGTCGATGTCGGCCCGGTTGGTGTTGCTGCGGTCGCGGTACTCGCCCGACACCGTCAGGAAGCCCTCGGCGCCGAGCGGCAGGCCGGCCCACGCACCCACCGTGACCGTTTCGCCATCACGGATGTTACGGGTGGAGCGCGGCCCGTCGAGTTCGGTGAGGTGCTCACCGTAGGTCAAGGTGACCCCGCCGCCCTCACGGGCCTCGCGCAGGCGCACGTTGATCACGCCGGCAATCGCGTCCGAGCCGTACTGAGCGGAGGCACCGTCCCGCAGCACCTCAAGGGCGCCGACCGCGCCGGTCGGGATGGTATTGAGATCGACTGCAGCGGCGCCACGACCGACCTGGTTGAGGTTCAGCAGTGCGCTGGTGTGGCGGCGCTTGCCGTTCACCAGGACCAGGGTCTGATCGGGCGACAGACCGCGCAGCTGAGCCGGGCGAATGGAGTCGGTGCCGTCATTGATTGCCGGGTTGGGGAAGTTGAACGATGGCAGGGAATAGGAGAGGACCGTGTTCAGTTCGGTGCTGCCATGGGCCTCGAGGTCGGCGGCGCTGAGCAGATCGACCGGCGCGAGGCTCTGCAGCGCGGTGCGGCCTTCGGTGCGGGTGCCGGTGACGACGATTTCGTCGAGCTGCTGCCGCTGGCTGCCGGTCGCCTGCTGGGCCGAAGCGCCCTGGTGAGCACCCGTGCCGGCCAGCGCCACCATGATGGCAAGGCTCAGGGGGGTCTTTCGGATCATTGCATTCTCCTTCCGACAGGTCATCGAAGGTGGTAAAAAAAATACAGTCGCTTGCGGTTCCTGCGGCAGCGCCGGCCAGAATGGCCGCAACACGACCCTGGATCTACCATAAGGCCTTCTGTCGGCGTTGTCACCAAACAACGACCGCAGGCCCACACGGCATGAACGGTTCCGGCCGGAGACCGTCGATGACCTCTCCGCTGCATCGCAGCAAAATCAGGCACCTACGAAATCCTGCTGGCGCCAGGCCTCGTAAACCGCGATCGCCACGGCATTGGAAAGATTCAGGCTGCGCACGCCAGGACGCATGGGAATGCGCAGCGCCGCCGTGACGGCCGGGTGCCGGAGCACTTCGGCGGGCAGGCCGCGGGTCTCGGCACCGAACAGCAGCGCGTCGCCCGGCTGCCAGCGCACTGTGGCATGGGAATCGCTGGCATGCGCGGAAAAGGCGAACAGCCGGCCAGGCCTCGCGGCGGCAAGACAGGCTGCAAGGGAGTCATGCACGGCCAGGCGAGTGTACTCGTGGTAGTCCAGACCCGCGCGACGCAGGCGGGGCGCATCGAGTTCGAAGCCCAGCGGGCGGATCAGGTGCAAGGCGCAGCCCGTGTTGGCGCACAGGCGGATGACGTTTCCCGTGTTCGGCGGGATCTCGGGCTGATGGAGAATGACGGTGAACACGTGGATAGGCTCCGGATGAAGGGGACTGGCGCTCGTGTCGCGAGCCGGCCAGCGCGATAGAATGCAGCCTGCCATCGACCGCGAGCATCACAGTGACCGCTGAGACCGACACGCCGCTTGCTTTTGACTTCTGTGGGCTGCCGTTCGCCTCGCCGATCGTGCTGCTCTCGGGCTGCGTGGGCTTCGGCGAGGAATATACCCGGGTGGCGGGATTCTCCAACCGCGACGTCGGCGGCATCGTACTCAAGGGCACGACCGGCGCGCCACGGCTCGGCAACCCGCCCCATCGGATCTACGAGACGGCCTCAGGCATGCTCAACGCCATCGGCCTGCAGAACCCCGGTGTAGACGTCGTCGTGCGCGAGATCCTGCCGACACTGGACTTCAGCGAGACCCGATTCATTGCCAACGTCTGCGGTTCGACTATCGATGAATACGCCGAGGTGACACGGCGCTTCGACGACTCGCCGATCGACGCCATGGAGATCAACATCTCCTGCCCGAACGTGAAGGAGGGTGGCGTGCAGTTCGGCAACTACCCGGAGATGTCGGCACGCGTGGTCGCCGCCTGCCGGGCGGAGACGGCCAAGCCGATCATCGCCAAGCTCTCGCCGAACCAGACCGACATCCGCGAGAACGCGCGGCTGTGCATCGAGGCCGGTGCCGACGCGCTGGCGGTGATCAACACCATTACCGGTATGGCGATTGACGTCGACTCCCGTCGGCCGGTGATCGGTAACGTGCAGGGCGGGCTGTCCGGCCCGGCAATCAAACCGATCGCCCTGCTGAAAGTGTTTCAGGTCAGCGAGGTGGCGCGCCGACATGGCGTGCCGATCATCGGGCAAGGCGGCATCCACACAGCCAAAGACGCTCTGGAATTCCTCATCGCCGGCGCCAGTGCCGTCGGCGTGGGCACGGCACTGTTTTACGATCCGCTGCTCTGTCGCAAGATCAACACCGGGATCACCGCGTATCTGCGCCAGCATGGGATGGGCTCGGTCACCGAGCTTGTCGGCAGCCTGAATACGCCCTGAGGGCGGGATACGCGAGGGGGCGGGTCGTGGACCGCGCGCCGGGAAGCTGCGGTCAACGGCTCAACCAGCGCAATGGCGGCCCACTTCAGCGGCGTAGCGAGGCCCTCCTTGAGCGCTGGGTCGTGTTCCGCAGGGCTCTGGCTAGGGGCGGTGTATGGCACAGAGTTTATGCCCGTCGGGGTCGCGAACATAGGCCAGACACAGGGCCCCCATCGAGCTCTGCCGAAGGCCAGGCGGATCCTCGATCGAGCGGCCTCCGTGGGCGATGGCCGTGTCGTGGAACGCACGCACCGTCTCCGGCGAGCTGCATTTGAGGCCTAGCGTGAAGCCGTTGGCCACGGTCGCAGGTTCGCCATTGATGGGCTCGGTCACGCAAAGGACGCCATCTGCGTGCCGGTAGAACAGCCGGAGATGACCCGTAGGTGCCTCGTTGCGGATAGGCTCCCCGACGCCGAGCGTCCCGAGGACGGCGTCGTAGAACCGCTTGGAGCGCTCGATATCGTTCGAGCCGATCATGACATGATTGAACATGGTGAGTTTCTCCGAACCTTCAACAGGCCTGCAGGTGCACGCAACCCACCGTACCCAGCGGGTCAATCGTCTGCAACGTCTCGCTGGACCCTGCCGCCAGGACTTGGCGGTAGGGTGGCCGACGCCGCCGGGCGCAGACGCTCGATCAGCCCGGCGGCCTGGGCAATGCGCTAGTCGAGCCCGAGCTCACGCATTTTTCGCGTCAGGGTGTTTCTTCCCCAGCCGAGCAGGCGCGCCGCGTCCTGACGACGGCCTCGAACCTGCTGCAGGGTCACGCGGATCAGCGTGCGTTCGAGGGCGGGCAGGGCGTCGTTCAGCAGGCCGGTCTGACCCGCCCCCAAGGCGGCCTCCGCCCAGGCCGCGAGCCCCTCGGTCCAGTCTGTCGCGCGAGTGTCCTCATCCTGACCGCCGAATTCTGCGGGAATGTCTTCGGCGCGAATCTCGCTGCCAGGCGCGAGCACGGTCAGGCGCCGGCAGGCGTTGACCAGTTCGCGGACATTGCCCGGCCAGTCGAAGGCGCTCAACGCGCGCTCGGCCTCGAGCGACAGGCGTTTCGGCGCACAACTGAGCTCGTCGGCCGCTCGCGCCAGGTAGTGTCGGAGCAATGCCGGAATATCCTGGCGTCGGGCGCGCAGCGGTGGCACCTCGATGCGCATGACATTCAGACGATGGAACAGGTCCTCGCGGAACAGGCCGTCTGCCACCGCGCGGGCGAGGTCGCGGTGAGTCGCCGCGATCACCCGCACGTCGACCTTGATCGCGGTCTGGCCGCCGACCCGGTAGAACTCGCGCTCGGCCAGAACGCGCAGCAGCCGCGTCTGCAGCGCCGGCGACATATCGCCGATCTCATCGAGGAACAAGGTCCCACCATCGGCTTGCTCGAATCGGCCGATACGCCGCGAGTCCGCACCGGTGAACGCACCCTTCTCGTGACCGAACAGCTCGGACTCCAGGAGCTCGGAGGGGATGGCGGAGGTGTTCAGTGCGATGAACGGCGCCGCAGCTCGCGGACTGTTGTCGTGCAGTGCGCGGGCGACCAGTTCCTTGCCGGTGCCGGATTCGCCGGTGATGAGCACGGTCATCGTGGCATTGGCCAGCCGGCCGATGGCGCGGAAGACATCCTGCATGGCCGGTGCACGGCCGATGATCGACGGATAGCCCGTGGCCGGCTCGCCGCTGTCAGCGCCCCCGTTGCCGGCGGCGGCAGCGCGCTGGACCAGCTCGACAGCCTCATCGATATCGAAGGGTTTGGGCAGATATTCGAAGGCACCGCCGCGGTAGGCCGAGACCGCGCTGTCCAGATCCGAGTAGGCGGTGACGACGATCACCGGGAAGCGGTGGCGCTCCCGCTGCAGCCGCTCCATCAGCGCCAGGCCACTCATGTCGGGCATGCGGATGTCGGTGACCAGCACGTCCGGGCTGTCATCAGCAAGCGCCGCGAGCAGCGCATCGGCGCGCTCGAAGGCCCGCGGGGTCATGCCGGCCTGTTCCAACGCGCGGGTCAGGACCCAACGCACGGATTCGTCATCGTCGACCACCCAGACGTGCAGGGATTCAGTGCTCATATGCAGCCTCCTCATGGATCGGCAGGCCCACGCGGAACACCGTGCGCCCCGGCCGGCTGTCGAATTCGATCAGGCCACCGTGCCGGTTCACCAGCTCCTGCGCGAGCGGCAGACCCAGGCCGGTGCCCGCGTCTCGACCAGTGACAAGCGGATAGAAAATCGTCTCCTGCAACTCCTCGGTGACCCCCGGGCCGTCATCTTCGATCTCGATGCTTGCGACAAGGCGATGGCGGATGCCGCCGAGGGTGACGTTGCTGCGGGCACGGGTGCGCAGCACGATGGTGCCTGTAGTGCCGACAGCCTCCAGCGCATTCTTGACCAGGTTCAGGAAGGCCTGGATCATCTGGGAGCGATCGAGGCGCAGCGGCGGGAGACTGGGATCGTAGTCACGCAGCACCTGCACATCGGGCGGCGCCTCGGCGGACACGAGGCGATAGACGTGCTGCAGGAGTTCGTGGATGTTGAGCGACTGGGGATCCGGCTGCCGGCCCGGGCCGAGCAGGTCGTCGACCAGCGTTTTCAGGCGGTCCGCTTCCGCGATGATGACCTGGGTGTATTCCGTGAGCGTGGGGTCCGGCAGGGCGCGCTCGAGCAACTGGGCCGCACCGCGCAACCCGCCCAGCGGATTCTTGATCTCGTGGGCGAGTTGGCGAATGATCTGGCGACTCACCTCCCGCTGGGCCCGCAGCATGGCGTCCCGACGAATCCTCAGTCGCGGCGTTTCATCGTGCAGTTCTATGAGCAGATGCGGGGTATCCCCGTCCTGTCGGGTGACCGGAGTCACCCGACAGTCGACCACGGTGGCCTCTCCCCCCACACCCTCGAGCAGGACTTCGCGGCGGGAAAAGGTCTGGTCGGCCGCAGCTGCCCGTGCAAGCAGTGCCGGCAGGGTGTCGGCGCCAGGACCCAGCAGCTGTCGCAAGGGCTGTCCGAGCGCACGCTGGGTGCTGGTGCCCAGCAGGTCCTCAGCCGCTGCATTCAGGTAAAGCAGTTCACCGGTGGCGGTCGCGAGCAGCACGCTGGTGCCCAGGTGATCGAGGAGGGAGAGCAGTTCCGGCGGCGGCGGCCTGTTGAGCGGACGGGCCATCGGTCAGGTCCCGGGGCGGCCACAGTCCGCGCTCGGCGGCACCGGGAATGCAACTAGGGGCGTTGGCGCTGAGGCTGCTGGATGGACGTCTGCTGGACGTAGAATGTCCGCGTCGGGCTCTCGGCGAGGGCTTGGCCGTCGCCGTCTACAATCGTGGCCCGCAGGGTGTGCTCGCCGCGCCAGACCTCCGACAGCTCGAAGGACGTCACGCCCGGCGGAAGTGGATCCAGCGCCTGGCCGTCGTAGTACAGCTGCAGGCGATGATCGGCGCGCAGCGCAGGGCGGACGCGTACGCTCACAGTGAGGATCCCGCCGATGTTCCAAAGCGTCTCTTCCTGGCCCGGCTGGAGGATATCCAGCGACTCGTAGGCCGGTGCAGGGTCCGTGGTCGGGGTGGCGGGTGTTGCAGGACGCGGTGCCGGCGGGATCGCGGGCGAGCTGAACCCCGGAGGCTGTCCAAGACGGACTTCCTCGGCGCCCTCGTGAGGACGGTCCGAAAAGTGGACCACCCCGTCGTCGTCGACCCAGCGGTACGCCGTACCCTGGCCGAGTGCCACCAGCGACCAGAAGACCAGAACGATGCAGGAAACTGCGCGCATGCACGGAGCATAGCGCGAACTTCCCCATGGCAACAGCCAGGCGGGCACGGCGGGATGCCGTGCCCGCCATCGCTTACAGGCTGTAGTAGAGGTCAAACTCGACCGGGTGGGTCGTCATCCGCAGACGCTGCACGTCGGCGCTCTTCAGTGCGATGTAGCCATCGATGAGTTCATCGGTCATGACATCGCCCTGCTTGAGGAACTCCCGGTCTTTGTCGAGGGCTTCGAGGGACTGGTCGAGTGAGAAGCAGACCGTCGCCAGATCCTTCTCCTCCTCGGGGGGGAGATAGTAGAGGTCCTTGTCCATGGCATCGCCCGGATGGATCTTGTTGCGGATGCCGTCCAGGCCGGCCATCAGCAGTGCCGTGAAGGCGTAGTACGGGTTGGCGGTGGAGTCAGGGAAGCGCACTTCAATGCGGCGGGCCTTCGGATTGGCGATGTAGGGCACGCGGATCGAGGCGGAGCGGTTGCGCGCGGAGTAGGCCAGGATCACCGGGGCCTCGAAGCCGGGCACCAGGCGCTTGTAGCTGTTGGTGCTGGCGTTGGTGAAGGCATTGATGGCACGAGCGTGCTTGATGATGCCGCCGATGTAATACAGCGCGGTCTCCGAGAGGCCACCGTAGCCGTCGCCAGTGAACAGGTTCTTGCCGTCTTTGGCCAGCGACTGGTGGACGTGCATGCCGTTGCCATTATCGCCGACCAGTGGCTTCGGCATGAAGGTGGCCGTCTTGCCGTAGCTGTGCGCGACGTTCTGCACGACATACTTGAGAATCTGCACTTCGTCGGCTTTCTTGACCAACGAGTTGAAGCGGGCGCCAATCTCGCACTGCCCGGCGGTCGCCACCTCGTGGTGGTGCACCTCGGTCATCACGCCCATTTCCTCGAGCGCCAGACACATCGCCGAACGGATATCGTGCAGTGAATCGACCGGCGGGACGGGGAAGTAGCCGCCCTTGACGGTCGGCCGGTGGCCGAGGTTGCCGTCCGCGAACACCTTCTCGGAGTTCCAGCCTGCTTCGGAGGAATCAATCTTGTAGTGCGAACCGCTGATGTCAGACGCCCAACGGACGTCATCGAACACGAAGAATTCGTTCTCCGGGCCGAAGAACGCGGTGTCGGCAATACCACTGGAGTTCAGGTAGGCCTCGGCGCGCTTGGCGCAGGAGCGAGGATCACGCGCGTAGCCCTGCATGGTGGACGGCTCGATGACGTCGCACCGCAGGTTCAGGGTCAACTCCTCGGCGAAGATATCGAGCACCGCCGTCTCGGCGTCGGGCATGAGGATCATGTCGGACTCGTTGATCGCCTTCCAGCCCGCAATCGACGAGCCGTCGAACATCTTGCCGTCTTCGAACAGCTCTTCATCCACCGTGTGGGCCGGCACGGTGACATGCTGCTCCTTGCCCTTGGTATCCGTGAACCGCAGGTCAACAAACTTGACCTCTTTTTCCTTCATCATGCCGAGTACTTCAGCGGGACCCATGGTTATTTCCTCCAATGTGAATGCTTTTATCGTGGCAAAGGGACGGCCGGTGGGCCGGGCACCTCGGGCACTCAAAGAGTGCATGGATCATGCCAGTGCACGATTCAGGCTATCTGTCTGATTCTCGGTGTCGATGGCGCACCATCGGTGCTCATGATGCACCATAGGCGTGCATCAGCGCTAGAAGATGCTCCACAATAGTGCGTTTTGACGTGGTGGGACCGCTCCGCAGACGCCGGTATACTGCTGCGGCTTTGCGATCGTCGGCCGCACTCGAGGCGGGCCGGGGAGTTGTGCAGGCTCCGCAGGGCGGAGGCTGCGGGAGAACGACAGATGAGCGACCCCGGTCTAGAGGGCGCACCGCGAACCTTTCAGGACTTGATCCTCACGCTGCAGCGGTACTGGGCCGACCAGGGCTGCGTGGTGCTCCAGCCCTATGACATGGAAATGGGGGCCGGGACGTTCCACGCTGCCACCTTTCTGAGAAGCCTGGGGCCCGAGCCCTGGCGGGCCGCCTATGTCCAGCCCAGCCGCCGGCCAACCGACGGCCGCTACGGTGAGAACCCGTTCCGGTTGCAGCATTACTACCAGTTCCAGGTCGTGCTGAAGCCCTCACCGGCCGATATCGTCGAGCGCTATCTCGCGTCGTTGCGGGCTCTGGGCATCGATCCGCAGGTGCACGACGTGCGCCTGGTCGAAGACAACTGGGAGTCGCCGACACTCGGGGCATGGGGGCTGGGCTGGGAAATCTGGCTGAACGGCATGGAGGTCACGCAGTTCACCTATTTCCAGCAGGTCGGCGGCCTGGATTGCCGACCGGTCACAGGCGAAATCACCTACGGCCTTGAGCGGATCGCCATGTACCTGCAGGGGGTGGAGAGCGTTTACGACCTCCGCTGGGCGGACGGCCCGGAAGGTCCGGTGACTTACGGTGACGTCTATCACCAGAACGAAGTCGAGCAGTCCCGCTACAACTTCGAGCTGGCCGATACCCGGGGCCTGTTCGCCCGCTTCGACGACAACGAGGCCGCATGCGAGGCGCTGGTGGCGCAAGGGCTGGCGCTGCCCGCCTACGAACAGGTGCTCAAGGCATCGCATCATTTCAACCTGCTCGATGCGCGCCGGGCGATCTCGGTCACCGAGCGTCAGCGCTACATCCTGCGCGTTCGGGCGATGGCCAGGGCCGTGGCTCAGCGCTATTACGACAGTCGCGAAGCCCTGGGCTTTCCGATGCTGAAGGTGGCCTCGCATGACTGAGCGCAGCGTCGAGTCCGCCGATCTGCTGCTGGAGATCGGCACCGAGGAATTGCCACCGCGGGCGCTGGGTCCACTGGTGACCGCGCTGCGTGAGGGCCTGGGCGCGGCGTTCGCCGAAGCCGGGCTCGCCCATGGCGACATTCGGGAGTACGCCACGCCGCGGCGGCTCGCACTGGTGGTCGATGCTCTGGCCTGCGCCCAGCCTGATCGTGAGGTGGAAAAGCGCGGGCCGCCCGTGCGTATTGCCTTTGACGCCGAGGGGCAGCCCACCCGGGCTGCGCTGGCATTCGCCGAGAGTTGCGGCGTACCGGTGACGGCGCTGGCGCGGTTGGCGACCGAGCGGGGCAGCTGGCTTGTTCACAGGACAGTGAGCGCTGGCGCCAGCGCGGCGGACCTGCTGCCGGCGATGGTGGCGAGAGTCCTCGAGCAGCTGCCAGTGCCAAAGCGGATGCGCTGGGGAGCAGGCGCTGCGGAATTCGTCCGGCCAGTTCACTGGATCGTCATGCTGCACGGCTCGGAGATCGTCCCGGGAGAGCTGTTTGATCTGCCGACAGGACGGGTGACCTACGGCCACCGTTTCATGGCGCCGGGGGCGATCGAACTGGCGACCCCTGGCGAGTATGTGCAGCGTCTCGAAACGGAGGGCCGGGTGGTCGCGGCGTTCTCGGAACGCAGGGAACGGCTGCTGGAGGGCTGTGAATCCGCGGCGGCGCAGGTGGGCGGGACGCTGGTCGTCGACGATGCGCTGCTCGATGAAATCACGGCACTGGTCGAGTGGCCGGTTCCCGTGACCGGGCGCTTCGACCCGGCGTTCCTGGCGCTGCCTGACGAGGTGCTGATCGCCACGCTGCAGGGACACCAGCGTTATCTGCCGCTGCGGGGCACCGACGGCGCGTTGCTGCCGGCGTTCATCGCGGTGGCCAATATCGAGAGTCTGGCCCCCGACCAGGTGCGCGCCGGTAACGAGCGGGTGGTCCGCCCGCGGCTGGCGGATGCCGCGTTTTTCTATCGCCAGGACCGGGCGCAGCCACTGGCCGCACGGATCGAGATGCTCGACGCGGTGGTGTTTCAGCGCGAGCTCGGTTCGGTCAGGGACAAGAGCCTGCGGGTTGCGGCGGCAGCGCACGGCATCGCGCTGGCCACCGGCGGGGACACCGCAATGGCGGAGCATGCCGCGCAGCTCGCGAAGTGCGACCTGGTCACCGACATGGTCGGTGAGTTCCCTGAGTTGCAGGGCCGGATGGGTCGGGACTATGCCACCCTCGATGGAGAACCGGCAGAGGTCGCGGCAGCCCTGGAGGAACAATACCTGCCGCGGTTTGCAGGTGACCGCTTGCCGGCGACGCGCACGGGACAGACGCTTGCCCTGGCGGACAGGCTCGATACCTTGGCGGGTATTTTTGCGATCGGCCAACGGCCCAGCGGTACCCGTGATCCTTTCGGGTTGCGGCGCGCCGCCGTTGGTCTGCTGCGCATCCTCATCGAGGGCGAGATCGATCTTGACCTGACCCGCGCGCTGGAAGAGGCGCTGGCGCGGCAGCCCGTCGCCGTAGCACCGGGCCTGGCGGACGAGGTGTACGACTACATCATGGAGCGTTTGCGCGCTTATTACGTGGATCATCCGCCGGGTACGGCCGTCACGGCTGAAATGCTCGACGCCGTAGTGGCCATGCGTCCGGCCTCACCGCTGGATGCCCACCGGCGGCTGGCGGCACTCGGGCGGTTCCTGCAGCAGGAGGCCGCAGCCAGCCTTGCAGCGGCGAACAAACGCGTGGCGAACCTGCTGCGCAAGGCATCGGAGGGCGGCGACGCGGTCGCACCCGAGCAGGCCGCGGACAGCACGTCGGCGGATGCCGAGGGCGCACTCGCCGCGCGGCTGCAGGCCCTTGGGCCGGGCCTCGAGGCGGCAGCGGCGGCACGGGAATACGATCGGCTGTTGGCGCTGCTCGCAGAATTGCGGGAGCCCGTCGACCAGTTCTTCCAGGACATCATGGTGATGACCGACGATCCGGGGGTCCGCGCGCGCAGGCTCAGGCTGCTCGCCGGGCTGCGCGAGGCATTCTGCCGGGTCGCCGACTTCAGCAGACTGCCCGGCTAGGCGGGGACAGGGCATGGGCCGTCTGCGTTATCTGCCGGGATCGCTGCTGTTCACCGGCTGGGTGCTGTTGTCGTGGATTCCGTTTGCACTGGTGGTGCTGATCGTTGGCGTGTTCTCCCATCGCCGCGCCTTCGCAGTGGCACGACGCTGGTGTCAGACCGTGCTGACGCTGGGACGCTGGCTGTGTGGCATCCGGTGCGAGGTGCAGGGGCTCGAGCATCTGCCTGAACGCAATACGGTGGTGCTGCTGAAGCACAGTTCCGCCTTTGAGACGTTGGCGGAGCTGTGTTTTTTTCCGCCGCAATGCTGGGTTCTCAAGCGTGAGCTCATGTGGATTCCGGTGTTCGGCTGGGCGCTCAAGGGGCTGAAACCCATCGCGATCGACCGCCGGGCGGGGCGTAGCGCGGTCGACCAGGTGGTGCGCCAGGGGACGGAGCGGCTGCGGGACGGTCTGTGGGTCATGATATTTCCGGAAGGGACACGCACGGCGCTGGGGCAAACCCGGCGCTACGGAATGAGCGGTGTGCTGCTCGCTCAGGCTAATGGTCTGCCGGTGGTCCCGGTGGCCCACAATGCCGGAGCGGTGTGGCCGAGACGCGGATTGATCAAGCGTCCCGGGACGGTCCGCATGCTGATCGGTCCGCCGATCGAGACCGCTGGACGGGATCCCCGCGCGGTGACGGCCGAGGTGCAGGACTGGATCGAGAGCCGGGTCGCGGAGCTGACAGGTCTCCCCAAGGCGACGGCGCCGGATCAGCGGCGCTCGAGTCGGAAGCCAGAATGATGATCCAGTGACAGGGCGTCGAGCATCCTCTCGGCCGAGGGGTCCGCGGCCAAAGTCGCCCGCAGAAACAGCGTGGTCAGGCGGTTGACGGTCGCCAGCCCGGCGCGATCAGGCGGGGTGTCGGGCAGTGGGCGGCCGATCAGGCCCCCCAGGTAATGATCACCGTCAGCGATCACCAGCGCATGGCCACGGGCTGAGCGCGGCAGGTCATAGGCCCCCAGTCGCCAATGCCAGGGCCGTTCAACCCCATCGCCGGTCAGGCCCGGATCCGCCGTGCCGGCGACCGCAAACACCGGTAATTGGAGCGCCTGCCATCCCGCATCATCGAGTAGGGGCAGGCGGCCAACACCGTGCAGGCTGACGAGGGCCCGCAGGCCTGGCAGCCCGTCATGACGCAGCTCACCCGTATCGAAGTCCCGCCAGGGCAGGCCGGCGACGATGGCAGCGATCATCACGCCCAGAGAATGCCCGGCGACGGCCCGCCGGTCGGCATCGAGTCGACCCGACAAGCCGGCGGTAGTGGCCAGCGATTCAAGGTCGGTGAGCAGCCAGCCGACCTCCTCGACGCGGGTGCTCAGCATCCGTCCGGCGTCTGCCGGGGTCAGTCCGAGCGCGAGCGACTCCGAGTCGATGTGCGTGGGCGCGACGACCGCCAGGCCCCCGGAAGCCCAGGCATCGAGGACCGGAGCGTAGAGCTCTGCAGACGAGTTGGCGCCATGCGAGAACACCACCACCGGCCACGGCCCGTCGCCGACCGGCAGCGCAATCCGCAGGGGCATGCGCCGGGTCTGGCCCGGTGGCGTCAATGCCACGCGATGGATCTCCACCGCGAGGCTGGACGGGTCCTCGGCTGCCAACGCCAGCGGGCCCGGTGGCAGCACCAGGCCCGCGGCGAGCAGCAGTGCCTTCAGCATCACTCCCCGTTGTCGGGGGGTGCTTCCCGCGGCGGCGCCGGGGTTTCGGTCAGGGCAAAGTTCTCGAGACTGGAGAGCGAAGGACCGTAGTCCTCGAATGGCGCCTCCAGCCACTTCGGATCCATCGCCTCGGCGCGGGCCAGGACATCCTCCGGAATCAGGTCAAAGGAATTGAACGCGCCCATGTCACACATGTACATGACATGACCCGGAGCCTGGTCCATCAGCATCCACGGCAACCAGGGCGTGACCCGATTCCAGGCACCAAAGTAATCGATCGAGTTGCGGTCCGGGTCGGCCAGCTTGTCCTTGTCGATGATGTAACGGAACAGCTCGGACACCCGAGTCATCGGGCCCGGGGACTCGCGCGGCCACTCAGCGGGCTGGAGGGCGCTGGGGTAGAAAAGGTGAATATCGGTGGTGAGCAGCACCTTGTCGCCCATTTCCCGCCACGGGAGGATCAGCGGGATCGGTGGCAGCTCGACCGGGTTGAGGCCGCCATAGTCGGGCGGCTGCGGTACGAACTGGCTGATCGTGAAATTGAAGGGGTCATTGGCGACCGGAACAACCCGGACCGTCTCGCCGGTATAGACGTTCTTCCATTCGTCGAGCAGCTCACCCGTGCGCAGATCGCGATAGAACCCGACCTCCCGCAGAAGCTTACGCCAGCTGCCGTCTTCCTGATGGATCAGGCGTGAGACCGAGAAGCCCTCGAAACCGAACAACTCGCGGAGCGGCTCGCCATCGCGAACCCCCATCACCTTGCCGGCGTACCAACCAATTTTTTGTTCGTCGAAGTCCAGGTTGCCCTGCAAGCGGGCGAAGGCGTCGCGGTTCCATAACGGATCGCGGAAGGGCAGCGAGGCACCGCCGGTCGGGCCGCCGTCGGGCGCAAGAATGACAGACGAGGCAAGCGCCGAGGGCGCCATCAGCGCGGCGGCGCCGCCGGCGCTCAGACGCAGTGCGTCGCGACGGTTGAGACGAATGGATCTGGTCATCGAATTCCCCTGTGTGCTCGGGCATCGGCCGCCGGTGGCCGCCCCCAAGCCTCGACCTTACCCCTAAGGCACGCTCCGCATCAGCCGGCGGAAGTGGCCGTGATCACCTGACGAACAGGCAAGCAGTCTTTGAGAGCACCAGTGGCTCAGCCTCGGGCGAGCTGCGCGTGTCGGCAGCCGTTTGCGGTATCCGACGCGGTTGGGGTTAAACGTCAAGGTTGGCGACCGACAGGGCGTTGCGCTCGATGAACTCGCGTCGTGGCTCGACATGATCGCCCATCAGCGTGGTGAATATTTCATCGGCCGAGACGGCATCTTCGATTTTCACCTGCATCAGGCGCCGGGTGTCAGGGTTGACCGTGGTGTCCCACAACTGGTCCGGATTCATTTCCCCCAACCCCTTGTATCGCTGGATGTGCTGGCCCCGCTTGGCCTGGTCCATCAGCCAGGTGACCGCCTCTGGGAACGTGGCGACCGGGTGTCGGTGTTCGCCCCGTTGGACATGCGCGCCCGCACCAATGAGCTCGGACATTTCAGAACCCACCGCAGCGATGCGCCGATACTCGGCTGACTCGAAAAACTCGCGCTGGATCAGCCGTTGGGTGGCGACCCCGTGGTGGCGCCGCGTCACCACCAGCTGATAGGCGGCGGGATTCTCTGAATCTCTAGCTAAATCAACGGTATAGGTGGCGTCACTGCCATTTGCGACGGACAAGCGCGAAGACAGCTCGCTCACCCATGCCGAGAGGGTTTCCGGCGCATCCACCCGGTCGCCAGTCATCGGCGGAAGCCACAGCAACTCCCGCAGAAACCTTTCGTCATAGCGCCGGCCCCAGCGCTGAATGATGGCGTTGACCTCCATGTACCGTGAGGCGAGTTGTTCAAGCGCCTCGGGGGAAATGGCCGGCGCGTCCGCAGAGACATGCAGGCTGGCATTCTCCAGGGCGGTGCTCAGCAGCAGGCGGTTGAGTTCATTGTCGTCCTTGACGTAATACTCCTGCTTGCCGCGCTTGATCTTGTAGAGCGGCGGCTGCGCGATGTAGACGTGGCCGCGCTCGATCAGTTCAGGCATCTGCCGGTAGAAAAAAGTCAGCAGCAGCGTGCGGATATGCGAGCCGTCCACATCGGCATCGGTCATGATGATGATGCGGTGATAACGGAGTTTGTCTGGATCGAACTCGTCCTTGCCGATCCCGCAGCCGAGGGCCGTGATCAGGGTACCGACCTCAGCCGAGGCCAGCATTTTGTCGAAGCGCGCCTTCTCCACGTTGAGGATCTTGCCCTTGAGCGGAAGAATGGCCTGATAGCGGCGATCTCGCCCCTGCTTGGCTGAACCGCCTGCGGAATCGCCCTCGACCAGGAAAATTTCCGACAGTGCCGGATCCTTTTCCTGGCAGTCGGCCAGCTTTCCGGGTAACCCCGCGATATCCAGCGCACCTTTCCGGCGCGTCATCTCGCGCGCCTTGCGCGCGGCTTCGCGGGCCCGAGCCGCGTCGACAATCTTGGCCACAATGGCCTTCGCCTGCGGGGGATGCTCGAGCAGAAACTCCTCCAGGGCCTCGGAGACCGCCGATTCGACGACCGCCTTGACCTCCGAGGAGACCAGCTTGTCTTTGGTCTGGGAGGAAAACTTGGGATCAGGCACCTTGACCGACAAGACCGCCGTCAAGCCTTCGCGAGCGTCATCGCCGGTGGGCGAGACTTTTTCGCGTTTAGCCAGCTGCTCGCGCTCGATGTACCCATTCAGGGTGCGCGTCAGCGCGCTGCGGAAGCCTGAAAGATGGGTACCGCCATCACGCTGCGGAATATTGTTCGTGAAGCAGAACATGTTTTCCTGATAACCGTCATTCCACTGCAGGGCGACTTCGACAGTGGTGCCATCGCGCTCGGCGGAGAAGTGCAGGACGGTCTCGTGCACCGGCGTCTTGTTCCGATTCAGATGCTGCACGAAGGCCCTTATTCCACCTTCATATTCAAAGACTTCGCGATGATCCTCACGCTCGTCGAGGAGTTCTATCCGCACACCGGAGTTAAGGAACGACAGCTCCCGCAGCCGCTTGGCAAGAATGTCGAAGTGATAGGTGGTGTCGGAGAAAATGACCCCGCTGGGCTTGAAGCGAATCAGCGTGCCGGTTTTTTCGGTGGGCCCCAGCACCGCCAGCGGGGAGACCGGTTCGCCCATGCGAAATTCCTGACGGTGCACCTGGCCATCACGGTGAATGGTCAACTCAAGGTGTTCCGACAGTGCATTGACGACCGAGATGCCGACGCCGTGCAGACCTCCGGATACCTTGTACGAGTTATCGTCGAATTTGCCGCCGGCGTGGAGCACCGTCATGATCACTTCCGCCGCGGAACGGCCTTCTTCCGGGTGCATGTCCACAGGAATACCGCGACCATCATCGGTCACCGTCACCGAGTCATCGGCATGTAAGGTCACGGTGACGCGGGAACAATACCCTGCCAAGGCCTCGTCAATCGAGTTATCGACGACCTCGAACACCATGTGATGCAGGCCAGTGCCATCATCGGTGTCACCGATATACATGCCCGGCCGCTTGCGGACCGCCTCGAGGCCTTTCAGTACCTTGATGTTTCTGGAGTCGTAGGTCGGACTGGTCATAGGCACTGTTCCAAGCGAATCGATCCCGACATTATAGCACCCGCGACACCCGCCCCTGTTCCACGTGGAACAGCGCATGAGCGCCCAGAAGCTCGCCCACACCGGGGTCGAGCGCCGTCACGATCCGTTGCACCGGTGAGTTGCGCACCGCACCGAGCAGCCGCCGCTGCGCATCCACATCCAACTCCGCAGCGGGATCGTCAAGCAAAAGCACCGGGCGGTGCGCCACGGCCTTCGCCATATGTCGAACCTGTCCCAGCACCAGGGCGCTGGCCAGCAGTTTTTGCTGGCCGCGGCTGACCTGACGCCGGGCGCCGCGCTGATCGACCTCGATCAGGAGATCCGCCCGATGCGGCCCCGATTGGGTCGTCCCCTGGTCCACATCCCGCTCGATCCCATCCTCCAGGACCTGCAGCAGGCGCTTCTCCCGAGACCAGCCACGCTGGTATCGGCACGAGACCGGCCGACCGAGCAGTTCAGAGGCCAGCGCCTCAAGCGACGGCGCCACCGACGCGAGATAGCGCTCCCGCGCCTCGCCCAGCCACTCGCCCAACTCGGCCACGGCGTCATTCCAGACGCCGACAGTCTGGCGCGCCCCAGGGCCACGCAGGGCGGCGTTGCGTTGCCGCAATGCCCGCTGATAGCGCCGCCAGGTGTCACCGAACGACGGTTCCACGTGGAACACCCCCCAATCGAGGAAGCGCCGGCGCTGCTCCGGCGCGCCGTCCACCAGCGCGTGCACCTCCGGATCGATGACCGACACCGGCATCCACGAGGCCAGATCCGCCAGTCGTCGCCGGTCTTCCCCGGCAATCCGAACCCGAAACATGCCCCGCTCGTAGGCCACCCCGACCCGGGTCCCGGGCGATACCCGACCGACCACACTGCTGACCAGAAACCCACGCTCGCCGTGACGAATCAACTCGCCACTGTTGCTGGCTCGAAACGACCGGCCCCGACCGAGAAAGAACAACGCCTCGAGGACGCTCGTCTTCCCCGAGGCGTTCGCGCCGCTGATGACGCTGCACTCCGCATCCAGCGACACCTCGGCCGCCTCGATGCAGCGGAAGTTACGAATGCTGGCGCTCAGGACGCGGGACGCGCCCGTTTGCCCATCGCCGCTGTCACGCTCGACCGCCCCGTTCGACCCCCGCTCCTGGTCCCCCAATCGGCCGCCCTAAAGTCGCATCGGCATGACAACGAACTTCGTCGTCTGTGAATCCGGTGAATGGATCAGGCAACTTGAACTGCTGTCGGCCAGGCCCACCTGCACCCGCTCCCCATCCGTCGCCCCGAGGGCGTCGAGCAGGTAGTTGACGTTGAAGCCGACTTCCATCGACTGCCCCCGGTAGTCCACGCCCACCTGCTCCTCAGCCTCTTCCTGCTCGGGATTATGGGCCTGGATGACCAGCGTTTCCGGCTGGAGGCTGAGCCGTATCCCCCGGTATTTTTCGTTCGACAGAATCGCCGTGCGTTGCAGCGCCTGCCGGAGCTCATCGCGGGTCGCCAACAGGCGATTATCCGGATCCTTCGGAATAACGCGTCCATACTCCGGAAAACGCCCATCGATCAGCTTCGATGTGAAGCGAATTCCGTCGATCTCCACCCTGACATGACTGCTGCCGATCGTCAGGTCCAGGTCGCCGTCGCCGTCCAGCAGGCGTTGCAGTTCCAACACCCCCTTGCGCGGGACAATCACCTGCTGGGCGTCTCCGGCAGCGACATCCAACGCCACCTCACACAGCGCCAGGCGGTGACCGTCCGTGGCCACCGCCCGCAACGTGTTGCCATCGACCTCGAGCAGCATGCCGTTGAGGTAGTAGCGAACGTCCTGTTGTGCCATTGCGAAGTGGGTTTTCTCCAGCAGTCGCCTGACACGATCCTGGGACACTTTCAGCCGCTGTTTCCCCTTGACCTCCTCGATCACGGGAAACTCGCCCGCAGGCAACGTGGACAGACTGAACCGACTTCGGCCGGAGCGCACGCCCAACTTGTCACCCGTCACCTCGAGGCGCACTTCCGCGCTCTCGGGCAACGCCCGGCAAATATCCAGAAGCTTTCTCCCGGGTACCGTGATTTCCCCTTCGGCTTCAATCTCGAGCGGTGTGCTGGCGACCAGCTCCACCTCGAGATCCGTCGCTGTGACCTCCAGCCGTCCGCCCTGCGCCCTGATCATCACATTGGCGAGGATTGGCATGGTCTGACGACGCTCCACCACGCCGATAACGGCCTGCACAGGCTTCAGCAGCGTTTCTCTTTGGACGGTCAACTTCATCGTGTCACCCGGTATGAATAAAAATGTTTATAGGATTTATTTTCTATAGTTATTAGGCCACGCCATCACTGTGGATTATTCGATTTTTACCATCAAATACAGTCTTCTGCGCTTCATGGTCGACGGTATATCAGAGCCCATGCACGTTTGATCCCCTGTGGATAAGCTGTTCATCGAAACGGTGGTTCGAATTATCCACAGCTTCTCCACCTCAGCCGGTCAGGGTTCTCAACAGGTTTTGATAATCTTCGCTTACTCGCCCGTCAGTTTCACGTAACTCTTTGACTTTACGGCAGCCATGCAACACGGTGGTGTGATCACGACCGCCGAAGGCGTCGCCGATCTCAGGCAGGCTGTGCCGCGTCAGTTCCTTGGCAAGCGCCATCGCGATCTGCCTTGGCCGGGTGATGGATCGGCTCCGGCGTTTCGACAGCAGATCCGCCACCCGGATCTTGAAATATTCAGCCACCGTCTTCTGGATGTTCTCGATGGTGACCAGCCGGTCCTGCAAGGCCAGCAAGTCGCGCAACGCCTCCTTGGTGAAGTCCAGGGTGACCGGGCGACCGGTGAATTTCGAGTTGGCGATGACCCGGCGCAGCGCGCCTTCGAGTTCCCTGACATTCGAGCGGATGCGCTGGGCGATGAAGAAGGCGACCTCGTCGGGCACGGGATAGCCTTCCGCCTGGGCCTTGGATTTGAGAATGGCGACGCTGGTCTCAAGTTCCGGCGGCTCAATCGCCACCGTCAACCCCCAGCCAAACCGCGACTTCAGCCGCTCCTCGAGTCCGTCGACCTCTTTGGGATAGCGATCGCAGGTCAGGATGATTTGCCGTTGACCTTCGAGCAAGGCATTGAACGTGTGGAAAAACTCTTCCTGGGACCGCTCTTTGCCGGCAAAAAACTGAATGTCGTCGATCAACAGCGCATCCAGCGAGCGATAGGCCCGTTTGAACTCGCTGATTGTGTTGTGCTGCAAGCCTTTGACCATGTCTCCGACAAAGCGCTCGGAATGCACGTAGGCGATGCGTGCCGACGGATCGTGGTCCAGCATCGCGTTGCCGACGCTATGCATCAGGTGGGTCTTGCCCAGCCCCACCCCCCCGTAGATGAACAGCGGGTTGTACGCCCGGCCAGGGTTCTCGGCGATCTGGCTGGCCGCCGCGCGCGCGAGCTGATTGCTCTTGCCCTCGACGAAATTGGTGAACGTGAAGCTCGGGTTGAGACGGCTGCCCAGCATCGCCGGCTGCCGTGACGGCAACGGGGTCTGCTCCGCCGCCGTCACCCCGGGCAGTGGCGGCGCCGCGCGCGTGCCAACTTCAATGATGATTCGCGCGTGCTCGCCGCCCGGCAGTGTCGCCGCCACTTCGCGGATCCGCCCCGCGAGATGCTGCTCCAGCCAGTCGACCACGAACCTGTTCGGCGCCAGCAGCCGCAGCTCTTCGCTGGACTCTACCGCCTGCAGGGGGCGGATCCAGGTGTTCACCTGCTGCTCGGGCAATTCCGCCTCGAGCTGCCGTACACACCGTGTCCACAGTGACGCCTGCACTTCGCCCCCTTGATGATCGTGCGTTGGCACGCGGCACGCGCTGCCGGGCCGCAAGTCTACCCCCGCGCCGAAAAGTTATCCACAGACCCCCACCGCGGGCATGGCTTGACTTGGGGCGCCTGTCCCCAGTACGATTTCCGGCTCGAAAATTCCAGCCCAAATGCCTGGTTTGCGGGCATTTCCGACCACGGACGCGTTGACTCATGAAACGGACCTACCAGCCCGGCAAACAGCGCCGCGCACGGACCCACGGCTTCCGGGCTCGCATGGCGACCAAAAATGGCCGAAAGGTCATCAATCGGCGTCGGGCGAAAGGCCGTAAGCGACTGACACCCTGAGCGATTGCGCTGCGGGCAAGGGCTCCGTCCGGCCAGCGGCCGCGTCAGTGGCTTCCAATGACGCAGTCGAAAACCGTTCGTGCCCTTTTCCCAGGCGCTACAGGCTGCTCACAGGGGCCGATTACGCGCGAGTTTTCGCTGGAGCCCGACGCCACGGTCGGCGCAGCATCACTGTTCTCGTCCGAGCCAACACGGTAGGCTTTGCGCGGCTCGGTCTGGCGGTGTCGCGTAAATCGGCTAAACGCGCGGTCGATCGCAATCGCATCAAGCGCCTCGTCCGGGAGTCGTTCCGGCAGGCGCAGGCGCGCCTGCCGGCAGTAGACATCGTGGTACTCACGCGACCGGGGATTACGGCCTATCAGGCTCCGGAGCTCCGTCGGGCGCTTGACGAACTCTGGAACGAAACCCACCGACGGGGCAGGGAAGACAGCAGCAGACATGGATAACCAGCGGCTTTTTCTCTGGCTAGGCCTGGCCATCATTCTGTGGATCACCTGGCGGACCTGGGTCGAGGACTACGGGCCTCAGCAGCCCCAGCCCACCGCGGTGGAAGAGGCCGCCGAGGCCCCGGTGCGTGCCCCCGAGGACCCGGATCTGCCCGCCTTGGCCGACACCGACCTGCCGGCCCTCTCTGCCGGCGCGCCGGCTGTCGAGGAGTCCCTGGACACCGGTGCGTTGGTCCGGGTGGTGACCGACGTCCTCGACATCGACATCGGGCTGCGCGGCGGGGATCTCGTTCGCGCCGATCTACCGCGCTATCCGCTGCGCAAGGATCAGCCGGACATCCCGATCCGCCTGCTCAGTGCCGAGCCCGAGCGGCGTTTCGTCTTCCAGACCGGCCTGCGTCGGCTTGGCGACGGCCCCGAGCCCAACCACCTCGCCCAGTTCGAGGCGGATCGCACGGAATACCGCCTGGCGCCGGGCCAGAACGAGCTTACCGTCATCCTGCGCTGGCAGAACGGTGAAGGCCTCCGCGGCTACAAGATCTACACGTTTCGGCGTGGCCAGTACCGGGTGGACCTCGAACAGCGACTGGTCAACGAGAGCAATGAGCCCTGGGCCGGCGCCCCTTATCTCCAGCTGCAGCGCCGCCATGTCCCGCCGGGCCGTTCGCTGTTCTCGGTCGAATCCTACTCGTTCACCGGGCCCGTGCTGTTCAACGGCCGCGCCTACGACAAGCTGAACGTCTCCGATCTGCACAGTGGGCCGGTCACCCAGGCGGTCGAGAATGGCTGGATGGCGGCCATTCAACATCATTTTCTTGCTGCGGCCGTGCCAACGCCTGGGGTGCTGGTCAACTACCGGGCCAGTGCCCGGGATGGCGTGTTTACGGTCTCCGCCGTGGAACCGATCACCCAGGTCGCTCCGGGGACCACGGCCAGCTTCAACAACCGCCTGTTTGTCGGCCCCAAACTGCAGAGCCAGCTCCGTCAGACCGCCGACGGGCTGCACAAGACCGTCGACTACGGCGTCCTGACCCTCCTGTCCGAACCGCTGTTCTGGCTGATCGATCGGACCCACGATGTCGTGCAGAACTGGGGTCTGGCCATCATTCTGGTCACCCTGCTGATCAAGCTGGCCTTCTGGAAGCTGACGGCGCTCAGCGGGCGCTCGATGGCGAAGATGCGCAAGCTGCAGCCCCGTCTCAAGGCCCTGCAGGAACGCTACAAGGACGACCGTCAGGCGCTGTCAAAAGCGATGATGGATCTGTACAAGCGCGAGAAGGTGAACCCGGCGGCCGGCTGTCTGCCGATCCTGATCCAGATGCCGTTCTTCTTCGCCTTCTACTGGGTGCTGCTGGAGAGCGTCGAAATGCGCCAGGCGCCCTTCGCGCTCTGGATCACCGACCTGTCCTCACGCGACCCGTTCTTTATCCTGCCGCTGATGATGGGCGCGGCGATGTGGTTCCAGCAGCGGCTGAATCCGGCGCCGCCGGACCCCATCCAGGCCAAGATCATGCAGGTGCTGCCGATCATCTTCACGGTCTTCTTCGCCTTCTTCCCGGCGGGACTGGTGCTGTACTGGCTGACCAATACCGTGCTCTCGGCCCTTCAGCAGTGGCGCATCAACCACGTGATCGAGCGCGACGCCAAGGCCTGAGCGTCGCTCGGCCAGGGACCCTCGCTAAGCCAAGGGATCGGGGATCCGGGGAGGCTGTGTCGTGACCGCCGGCCGGGACACCATTACCGCGATCGCCACGCCCCCCGGGCGTGGTGGTGTCGCCATCGCGAGGGTGTCCGGACCATCGGCACCGGCCATCGCATGCTCGGTGATCGGTCGTGTGCCGGCGCCGCGCCGGGCAGTGTTCAGCCGTTTCCTGGACGCCGCAGGCGAACCGCTCGATGAGGGTTTGGTGCTGTATTTCCCGGCACCCGCCTCGTTTACCGGCGAGGACGTCGTCGAGTTCCACGGTCATGGCAGCCCGGTCGTCTGCGACCTGTTGCTCGCGCGGCTGCTCGAGCTGGGCGCCCGACTGGCCGAGCCCGGCGAGTTCTCGCTGCGCGCATTCCTCAACGACCGCATCGATCTCGTCCAGGCCGAAGCGATCGCCGACCTGGTGGCCAGTCGCAGCGCTCAGGCGGCCCGGGCCGCGCTGCGCGCCCTCGATGGCGACTTCTCGAGGTTGGTACACGCGCTGGTGGCTGAACTGACCCGCGTGCGCGTTTACGTGGAGGCGGCCATCGACTTCCCCGACGACGAACTCGACTTCCTCGACGACGCCGCGTTGCGCAACGGGCTTGCCGGCTTGCAGACCCGCTTCGATGCACTCGCTGCGGCGCTGCGCCAGGGCCGTCTCCTCGCCGAAGGCTTCAGCATCGTGATCGCCGGGCCACCCAACGCCGGCAAGTCCAGCCTGCTGAACGCCCTGGCGGGCAGCGATACCGCCATCGTCACGCCGGTGCCCGGCACCACGCGCGACCTCCTGCGCGAGCACATCCTGCTTGGCGGCATGCCGCTGAATCTCATCGATACCGCCGGGCTGCGCGATACCGCTGATCTCGTTGAACGTGAGGGCGTGCGCCGCGCCCGCGGCGAGCTGGCCCGCGCGGACCATGCGCTGCTCGTGGTCGATGGCAGCACCATCAGCGATGCGGAGCTGGCAGCGCTGCGTGCCGAGCTACCTGAGGGCCTGCCGCACACCCTGGTACTCAACAAGCACGATCTCGGTCATCCGCCCGGGCTTGCCCCGGACCGTCATTCGGCCGTGGCGGTCTCAGCGCTCACCGGCGCCGGCCTCGATGCCCTGCGCGCCGCGCTCATTCAGGCCGCCGGTCTGGCGGAGGACACCACCACCACCATCACCGCCCGCCGGCGCCACCTCGACGCCCTGGCCCGTGCGCGCGGGCACCTGGACGAGGGCCTCGAGCAGCTCGAGACCTGGCGTGCCGGTGAGCTGCTCGCCGAGGAACTGCGTCTGGCCCAGAATGAGCTCGGCACCATTACGGGCATGGTCACCAGTGACGATCTCCTCGGCGAGATCTTTTCGAGTTTCTGCATCGGCAAATGACCCCGCGGCGTGTCCTGACGGCGGCCTTCTGGGTTAGCATCCGGCCGGACGATCCGTCTCTCGGGGGAGGGCTGAGATGCAGGGACTGATGATGAACGTGCCGCTGACCATCACCGCGCTGATGCGTCATGCCGAGCGGCTGCATGGGGATCAGGAAATCGTTTCGGTCACGGCCGATGCGCCGCTGCATCGTTATCGATTCGCCGACTGTTTCGCGCGCGCCCGCCGGCTGGCCAACGCGCTCGCACAGCTCGGCGTGCAGCCCGGCGACCGGGTCGCCACCCTGGCCTGGAACGATTATCGCCACCTGGAACTCTATTTCGGCATTTCCTGCTCGGGCGCCATCTGCCACACCGTAAACCCGCGGCTGTTCGCCGAGCAGTTGGTGTGGATCTTCAACCACGCCGAGGACCGAGTGCTGTTCACCGATCCGATGTTCCTGCCGCTCATTGAAAAGCTCAAGCCGCAACTGCCGGCACTCGAGCACGTCATCGTCCTGACCTCCGCCGCGGCCATGCCGCAGAGCGCGCTCCCGGGGCTGCTCTGCTATGAGACCCTGCTGGCCGAGAGCGACAGCGAATTCGACTGGCCGATGCTCGACGAGGAAACGGCCGCGGTGCTGTGCTATACCTCCGGCACCACGGGCCATCCGAAGGGTGTGCTCTACAGCCATCGCGCCCTGGTCCTGCACGCCTATGCGGCCGGCCTGCCGGATGCCCTGCGCATTACCCGCGACGATACCGTGCTGCCCGTCGTGCCGATGTTTCACGTGAACGCCTGGGGGGTGCCCTATCTCGCGACCATGCTGGGCATCAAGCTGGTCATGCCCGGGCCGAAAATGGGCGACGGCGAGACCCTCGCACGGCTGATGGATGACGAGGGGGTGACGGCCGCCCTTGGTGTACCGACCGTGTGGCAGGGTCTGCTCAACTACCTGCGCAGCTCCGGTCGTCGGCTGAAAACCCTGAAAAACATCGCCGTCGGTGGCTCGGCCTGCCCGTTGGCGCTGATGAAGGCTTTCGAGGAAGAACAGGGCGTCTGGACCCTGCACGCCTGGGGCATGACCGAGACCAGCCCGCTGGGCACGGCCAACATCCCGCCGTCGAACTTCGCCGAGCTCCCGCCCGAGGAACAGGATTTCATCCGCGCCAGCCAGGGCCGGCCGGTGTTCGGCGTGGAGCTCAAGATCGTGGATGGCCAGGGCAGAACCCTGCCTTGGGACGGCAGGGCCTTCGGTGCGCTGAAGATTCGAGGTCCATGGGTCTGCCGGGGCTATTACCGCATGGCGCACAGCGACGCCCATGATGCAGACGGCTGGTTCGATACCGGGGATGTCGCCACCATCGATCCGCGCGGCTACATGACCATCACCGACCGAACCAAGGACGTCATCAAGTCCGGGGGCGAGTGGATCAGCTCCATCGAACTGGAGAACATCGCGATGTCCCACCCGCAGGTGGCCGCCGCCGCGGTCATCGGCGTGCATCACCCCAAGTGGGATGAACGCCCGCTGCTGATCATCGTTTCCGCGCCAGGTGAGTCGCCGGCGGCCGCCGACCTGCTGGCGCATTTTGCAGGGCGAGTCGCCGACTGGATGATTCCCGATGCCGTCGAGTTCGCCGAGGAACTGCCGCTGACGGCCACCGGCAAGGTATCGAAACTCACGCTCCGCGAGCGTTATGCCGACTATGTCCTGCCTCCGACCGCCTGAGTCCCGCGCCTCTTGAGCGTGCGTCGCGTGCGCTCGGTGGGGCTCGCCGCCGGCCCTGCCCTGGCCCTGCTGACACTCTGGCTGATGCCCGCGGCCTATGTCGATGCCGTGGGGCAGACCGTCACGCTGCCCTGGACGGGGCGAGTGGCGGCTGCGGCCGCCGTATGGATGGCGGTGTGGTGGATGACCGAGGCCGTGTCGGTCTATGCCACGGCGCTGCTGCCGCTGGTGCTGTTTCCCGTGCTGGGCGGCATGCCCATGCGCGAGGCGGCGGCACCCTACGCGCATGAACTGATCTACCTGTTCCTCGGCGGCTTCATGCTGGCCCAGGCACTGCAGAAGTGGAATCTGCACCGCCGACTCGCCTATCTCTCGCTGCTGCGGGTGGGGACTTCGCCGTCGCGCATCGTGCTCGCCTTCATGCTGATCGCGGCCGCCATCAGCATGTGGGTGACCAATACGGCCACCACCATGATGCTGCTGCCGGTCATCCTCAGCGTGATCGCGCTGATGGCCGAGCGCCAGGATGAGGGTCCCGCCACGCGCAACTTTGCGCTCTGCCTGCTGCTAGGCACCGCTTATGCCGCCACCATCGGCGGCGTCGGCACTATCATCGGGACCGCGCCCAACGTGTTCGTCGTGTCGTTTCTGCAGTCGCAGTACGATCTGCAGATCAGCTTTGTCGGCTGGATGCTGTTTGCCGTGCCGCTGGTCGCGATCTTCCTGCCGTTGTCGTGGTGGGTGCTGACGCGCGTGGTCTATCGCCTGGACGGCCAGGCGGTAGAGGGCGTCGCGGGCATGGTAGGCGCTGCGCTGCGCGAGATGGGGCCGCTCACCCGCGCGGAACGGCGCGTCGCGATGGTGTTTTTCGTCACGGTCACACTGTGGATGACCCGGCCCCTGCTGCAGCCCCTGGCCATTGGCGAGTTCCGCCCGTTGGCCGGTCTCAACGATTCGGCCATCGCCATCGGCGCCGCGCTGGCCCTGTTCGTGATCGCCGATGGGCGCGGTAGCGGCGGCCGCCTGCTCGACTGGGAATACGCTGGGCGTATTCCCTGGGGCCTGCTGATCCTGTTCGGCGGCGGCCTGAGTCTGGGTGCAGCGATGGACCGCTACGGCGTCAGTGGATTCATCGGCGCCGCCGCCGCTGGTCTCGGTGGCCTGCCGCTGGTGCTCATCCTGCTCGGCGTGGTGGCGCTGGTGATCTTTCTCACCGAACTCACCAGCAACACCGCCACCACGGCGACCCTCGTGCCGATTCTTGCCGCCATTGCGCCGGCGTTCGGCCTGTCGGCCTGGGAGCTGACCGTGCCCGCGGCCATCGCCGCGAGCTTCGCCTTCATGCTGCCGGTGGCCACCCCGCCGAATGCCATCGTGTTCGGCTCCGGGCAGGTCACCATTGCGCAGATGGCGCGCGCCGGCTTGTGGCTGAATGTGCTCGGGATGGTCACCATCACGGCGGCGGCGATGCTGCTGATCATCCCCATGCTCGGCCGATGAGCGCGACGGAAAAAGTCGCCGATGCGGCGTCGAGCCTGTGCTAACGTGATGCCCGCTTTGCGCCTGGGGAGCCCTGGATGATCGCGCTTGGACTGCTGTCGGCTGCGCTGCTGATGTCGCTCGGCTCGACGGTGGCGACAGCGGAAACCGTCTTCGAGGAGTGCCGGCTGCAGGCCGGGCCAGGCCACACGACGGTCGGTGCGCACTGCACCCTGATCGCGGTGCCGGTGGACCATGCTGATCCTGAGGGCGAGCGCCTGGAGCTGTTCGTCGCACGCGTGCCTGCGCTGACGCCCAATCCGCGTCCGGATCCGTTCACGGTGATTGCCGGCGGACCCGGTCAGGCCTCCAGCGAGTTCTTCGCCGCGCTGGCCGGCGCCTTCGGCCGAATCCAGCGCGAACGCGACATCGTCGTCATCGACCAGCGCGGCACGGGCCGCAGCCGTCGTCTGGACTGCGAACTGCCCGAAGATCCGGCTGTCCTGGAGCTCGCCGACGAGTCCCTGCTGCAACGGGTGGCCGACTGCCTCGCCTCGCTTCCGGCCGATCCCAGACACTTCACCACCAGCGCGGCCGTGCGTGATCTGGACATCGTCCGTGAGCGCCTCGACCTGCCAGCGCTCAACGTGTACGGCGTCTCCTATGGTACCCGGGTCGCGCAGCACTACGCCCGTCGCTTCCCGGAGCGCACGAGAACGCTCATTCTGGATGCCGTCGTGCCGGCCGACGTGCCGCTCGGTCCCGATATCGCGCCACTGGCCCAACGTAGCCTGGAGGCCATGTTCGCCCGCTGCGCGACGACCCCGGCCTGCGCCGAGCGCTTCCCGGCGCTGGAGCGCCAGCTCGCCGAACTGCTGCGCAGTCTGGAACAGTCCCCGGCCACGCTGGTGCTCGCCGATCCGCTGCGCGGCCAGGCCGTCGAGCGCACGCTCACGGCCATGGACGTGCGCGCCACGCTGCGGCTGATGAGCTATGCGCCGGAGACCGTGGCGCTGCTGCCGCTGCTCATCAGCCAGGCGGCGGAGGGTCATCTCACGCCGTTGCGGGCCCAGGTCGACATGGTGCTCGGCCAGTTGGACGAAAGCCTGGCGATGGGCATGCACAACGCGGTCGTGTGCACTGAAGACCTCCCGCGTGTCACGGTGGACGAGGCCCTGCTGGCCCCGTTGCGTGAGACCTATCTGGGCGATGAGCAGCTGCGAATGCTCGCGCGGATCTGCGACCACTGGCCTGCCGGCCTGCTCGACGATGATCTCCATCAGCCCCTGGCGGGCGATGTGCCGACGTTGATCCTTTCGGGTGAACTCGATCCGATCACCCCGCCGGAGTATGGCGACCGCGTTCAGGCGGCGCTGACCCGCGCCCTGCACCTCGTCGGGCCGGGCCAGGGCCATGGCCTGGCGGCCCGCGGTTGCATCCCCAGACTGATGGCCCGCTTCGTCAGCGACGCCGCGCCCGAGTCACTGGACACCGACTGCGTGGCCGACCTGGCGCCCGCGCCGTTCTTCCTGGATTTCACCGGCCCCGCACCATGATCGAAGTCGACGGGATTTCCAAGCGCTTCGGCAAGGTCGAGGCGGTGCGTTCGGTGAGTTTCGCGGCCGAGGATGGCAGGATCACCGGGTTGCTCGGCCCCAACGGTGCCGGCAAATCCACCACTCTGAGGGTGCTCTACACGGTCTTGAAACCCGATGGGGGCCGTGCTCGGATTGGCGGGCGCGACGTCGTCACCGACGCGCTGGCTGTCCGTCGCAGCATGGGTGCCATGCCGCACGGCGCGGGCCTCTATCCCCAGCTCACCGCCTGGGAGAATATCGCCTACTACGGGCGGCTGCACGGGCTGGCAGGCCCGGCGCTGGCGCGGCGCATCGACGACATCACCCAGCTGCTCAATCTGGGTGAGTTCATCGACCGTCGCACCAAGGGCTTCTCGCAAGGCCAGCGCACCCGGGTGGCACTGGCTCGGGCGCTGGTGCACGACCCCCAGCATGTGCTGCTCGACGAACCGACCAACGGGCTGGACGTGATGGCGACCCGCGCCCTGCGGCAGCTCATTCTCCGCCTGCGCGACCAGGGCCGCTGTGTACTGCTGTCAAGCCACGTGATGCAGGAGGTCGCCGCGCTGTGCGACTGCATCGTCATTGTCGCGCACGGCCAGGTCGCCGCCAGCGGGACGCCCGACGAACTGCGCCGGCGTTACGCGGAAACCGACCTCGAGGAGGTCTTCGTCCGCGCCATTTCCGGCGTGGGGGAGCGCCCGTGAAGACGCTCTGGACGGTGGTCGGCAAGGAGCTGCTCGACAATGCGCGCGACCGCCGTACGCTGGCCTCGGCGTTGCTGTTCGGTCCGTTGTTCGGCCCGCTGCTGTTCGCGGTGCTGATTTCGGTGGTGATCCAGCAGAGCGTCTCGGACATCGAACGACCCGTATCGCTGCCCGTCATCGGCGCGGAGCACGCGCCGAATCTCATCGGGTTTCTGGACCGCAACGGCTTCGAGGTCGAGGACTGGTCTGGTGATGCGGCCGACGCCCGCGACGCGGTTCAGGCCGGCCGTGTCGACGTCGTGCTGGTGATCGATCCGGTCTTCGGCGAGCGTTTCCAGGCCGGCCTTCCGGCCCGCGTGCAGCTCATCCAGGATGCCTCGGCCCAGCGCGCTGCGCGTAACGTCAACCGCGCCCGTGGCGCGCTGAACGCCTACAGTGCGCAGCTGCGCGCGCTGCGCCTGCAGGCCCGGGGTGTGAGCCCCGACGTCCTGCGCCCGGTGGTGATCGATGATGTGGATGTCTCCACGGCTACCGGGCGGGCGGCGCTGCTGCTCGGCATGATCACCTACTTCCTGCTGGCGGCCATGCTCATGGGCGGGCTGTACCTGGCGATCGATGCCACCGCGGGCGAGCGCGAACGTGGCAGCCTCGAGCCCCTGCTCACGCTGCCCGTGACCCGTAGTACGCTGCTGGTCGGCAAGATTCTGGCGACCTGTTGTTACATGCTGCTGTCGCTGGTGATCACGCTGGTGGCCTTCGCGATCGGTCTGTCGTTCGTCTCCCTGGAAGAGCTCGGCATGAGCGCCAACTTTGGCCCCCAGGTGGTGGGGCTCGGGTTCCTGCTGATGGCGCCATTCGTGCTGCTCGGTGCGGCGTTGATGACGCTGGTCGCCTCGTTCACCAAGACCTACAAGGAGGCGCAGACCTACGTCGGCGTGCTGATCGTGGTGCCGACGCTGCCGATCCTGTTTGCCGCCTTCCTCTCGGTCAAACCGAGCGCTCTGCTGATGGCCGTCCCCAGCCTCAGCCAGCATCTGCTGATGACCGCGCTGATCCGCAACGAACCGGTGGATCCCGGCCACGCGGCCATCTCGGTGGTCAGCACGCTCGTCCTGGGCGCGCTCGTCACCTGGCTGGCGACGCTGTTTTATCGTCGCGAAGGATTGATGGGCTGACCGCGGCCCATGACGGCCGACGTCACCGGAGGTTCAGACTGTGGACACCGCCACCATCAACCAGGTTTTGCTGCCCCTGGGCCTTGGTCTCATCCTGTTCACCATGGGGCTGTCACTGACGCTGGCCGATTTCCGCCGCGTGCTCGAGGCCCCATGGGCCGTCAGCGTCGGCCTGGTCGGGCAGATCGTGCTGATGCCTCTGCTGGGGCTGGCGTTTCTGTTCGCCTGGCCGCAGGCCCCCGTGATTGCCGTGGGTTTCATGCTGTTGCTGGCCTGCCCGGGCGGGCCGACCAGCAACTTCCTGACTTACCTCGCCCGGGGCGATACCGCACTGTCCGTGACGCTCACGGCGATCAGCAGCCTGATCGGGGCGATCACCGTACCCATCGTGGTCAACGTGGGGATCCTGCTGGTGGGCGAGGGCAGCACCCGGGAACTTCCCCTGGGCAACACGGTGCTGCGGCTGTTTCTCACCACCACTCTGCCCGTGCTGCTGGGCCTCGCGCTGCGCGAGACGCTGCGCGGTCTGGCCCGGCGCCTCGAGCCGATCCTCGCGAAAGTCGCCCTGGTCGTGTTCGCGGCGATCGTCCTCTATGCGGCGGTCTCCGCCTGGGCGCTGCTCAGCCAGCAGGTGCTGGGCCTGCTCGCACCCGTCATCGTCCTGAATCTGCTGGTGATGAGCATGGGCTGGCTGCTGGCCCGCATGGCGCGTCTATCGCCGCCCCGGCGCACGGCGGTGGCCATGGAGACCGGTCTGCAGAATGCTGCACTGGCCATCTTCGTCGCGTTCAACGTGCTGAACGATCCCGCACTCATCGGCCCGGCGGCGGTGTATTCCATCTGGATGAACATCGCCGCGCTGGCCTTTGCGTGGTGGATGGCCCGGCGCGCATGACGGGCCCTGTCGCGTGTCAGCCGAACGGCCGCCAGAAGATCGACAGCAGTATCACGCCCAGCACCACGCGATAGACCACGAAAGGCTGCATGCCGATCCGGCGGATGAACGCCAGGAAATAGTGGATGCACAGGTAGGCGCTGATGCCGGAGACGACCGTCGCCACGCCGAGCATGAGCCAGTCAATGTCGGCAGAAAGGGCCATCAGCGTGCGGGTCTCCAGCGCACCGGCCAGAAAGATCACCGGAATCGACAGCAGGAACGCAAACCGCGAGGCGCCTTCGCGGCTCATGCCGACGAACAGCGCCGCGGTCATGGTGATCCCCGAGCGCGAGGTGCCCGGGATCAGCGCCAACGCCTGGGCCAAGGCAATCACCGCCACCTCGCGCCAGCCGATGTCGTACTCGCTTTTCTTTCCGCGCCAGCGCCATTCGGCCCAGCCCAGCAGCAGTCCGAAGCCGATCAGCGAAGTGGCCAGCACCACCGGTGAGCGCATCAGCAGTTCGATCTGTTCCCGGAAGGCGAGGCCCGCCAGCCCGACCGGAATCGTGCCCAGGCCGACGGCCCACGCCAGCCTCGCATCCGCGGTCAGCCCCCGCCCGCGCAGCGACCCGAGCCAGTCCACGGCCATGCCCGCGAGTTCCCGGCGGAAGTACCCGACCACCGCCGCCAGGCTGCCCACGTGCAGGGCGACGTCGAAGGCCAGCCCCTGGTCGTCCCAGGGCGTGAGCACCGGCACCAGGATCAGATGGGCAGCACTGGAGACCGGCAGGAATTCGGTGACTCCCTGCACGATGGCGAGCACGATGGCCTGCAACCAGTCCATGGGGGCGGCATTGTAGGGGAAACCGGGGGGTCTGAATACGACGCAGGTCGCGCCAGGGGACAGGTGCAATGCTAGACTTCCGCGCTTCCTGTCACTGAGACAGCTGCGTGGAGGGCCCACTCATGGACGGGCACTACGACGTGATTGTGGTGGGCGGTGGACACGCCGGCACCGAGGCCGCGCTGGCCGCGGCCCGGGTCGGTGCGCGCACCCTGCTGCTGACCCAGAGTCTCGACACCCTGGGCCAGATGAGCTGCAACCCGGCCATCGGCGGCATCGGCAAGGGCCACCTCACCCGCGAGATCGATGCGCTCGGGGGGGCAATGGCCCGCGCCATCGACGCCGCCGGTATCCAGTTCCGCACCCTGAACGCGAGCAAGGGCCCGGCGGTCCGCGCCACGCGCGCCCAGGCTGATCGCGTGCTCTATCGCAACGCCATTCGCGGGATGCTGGAAGACCAGCCGGGGCTCAGCCTGTTCCAGCAGGGGGTGGACGACCTGCGGGTTGTGGACGGGCGCGTCTGTGGCGTGGTCACGCAGATGGGCCTCGAATTCAGGGCGCCCGCAGTGGTGCTTACCGTCGGCACGTTCCTCGGTGGCCGCCTGCATATCGGCGAGTCGCAGTCTGCTGGCGGCCGCGCGGGCGACGCGCCGTCGAACCGGCTGGCGGCCCGGCTGCGCGAGCTGCCCTTTCGCGTCGGTCGCCTGAAGACCGGCACGCCGCCGCGCATTGACGGCCGCACGGTGGATTTCGACCTGCTCGAAGCCCAGCCGGGGGACAGCCCGGTACCGGTGTTTTCGTTCCTGGGGCGGCGCAGCGAGCACCCGCGGCAGGTGCCCTGCTGGATCACGCGCACCACCGCCGAGACCCACGAGATCATTCGCGCCGCGCTGCACCGCTCGCCCATGGTCACCGGACAGATCGAGGGCACCGGACCGCGCTACTGCCCGTCGGTCGAGGATAAGGTCCAGCGTTTCGCCGAGCGTCACTCACACCAGATCTTCGTCGAGCCCGAGGGGCTGTCGACCCGCGAGCTCTACCCCAATGGCATCTCCACCAGCCTGCCCTTCGAGGTGCAGTGCGCGTTCGTCCGCAGTATTCCCGGCTTCGAGCGGGCGCACATCACCCGGCCCGGATACGCCATCGAATACGACTTCTTCGATCCGCGCGATCTCGCGCCGACGCTGGAGACGCGTTTCATTCGGGGCCTGTATTTTGCCGGTCAGATCAACGGCACGACCGGGTATGAGGAAGCGGCCGCCCAGGGCCTGCTGGCGGGACTGAACGCGGCCCGGGCGGTCGGCGGCGGCGCGGGCTGGACACCGGGCCGGGACGAGGCCTACCTGGGCGTGCTGGTCGACGATCTCATCACCCGCGGCACCAGCGAGCCGTATCGCATGTTCACCAGTCGCGCCGAGCACCGCCTGATGCTGCGCGAGGACAATGCCGATGCCCGCCTGACGCCGCGTGGGCGGGAACTCGGGCTGGTGGACGCGCCGCGCTGGGCGGCGTTTACGGCCAAGCAGGCCGCGGTCGACGCCGAAACCTTGCGCTTGCGTGGGCTGCTGCTGCGCCCCGGGGATGTGCCGGCCGACACGCTGCTCGCCCGCGCGCTCGGCGGCGGGCTGTCGCGTGAGGTCCATGCACTCGAGCTGCTGCGTCGGCCTGGTGTCGCCTACCCGCTGCTCACCGCCCTGCCGGGTGTCGGCGTGCCGCCGGCGCCCCCCGGGCTGCACGCCGAGGCGGTCGAGCAGATCGGCGAGCAGGTGGAGATCCGGACCCGCTATGAGGGTTACATCGCCCGCCAGCAGGCGGACATTGCGCGCAGTCGGCGCCAGCAGGCCACGCCTCTGCCCGCCGATCTCGACTATGCCGACGTTCGCGGTCTGTCCACCGAGGTTCGTGAGAAACTCTCGACACTGCGGCCGGTCGATATCGGTCAGGCTTCGCGGATCTCGGGAGTGACCCCGGCGGCGATTTCATTGCTGCTGATCCATCTGAAGAAGCGGGCCGGCCGGCTCGGCCATGAGGTATCGGGGGAAGGTCGTCGGGCGGTGCCGTAAGTCGCGGGTCGCCTGTGGTAGGGTATTTTCCCCGAGGCCGGTCCCAGCCGGCGGCGCCACAGCCAGGAGTCAGTGCATGATTGCCCCGTTGCGTGTGTTGCGATGCCTCGCCCTTGTCGCCGTGGCAGTGACCCTGATGGCCGCCTGCGGCAGCGCGGACGGCCCCGGTGGGCGGGCCGCGGTGCCGATTGGCGGAGAGAGCGGCAGTGAGCTCGCCGAGCGACAGGTGCTGAGGCGGGGCAACGGCGCCGAGCCTCAGTCCCTGGATCCGCACAAGAGCGAAGGGGTGCCGGAGAGCAATCTGCAGCGCGATCTTTACGAGGGACTCACCTCAAGCGGGGCGGACGGCGAGATCGTCCCCGGGGTCGCCGAGTCCTGGGAGATCAGTGAGGACGGACTGCTGTACACCTTCCGTCTGCGCGACAACGCCCGCTGGTCGAACGGCGACCCGGTCACGGCGGCGGACTTCGAATACAGCCTGCGCCGCTCGGTCGATCCAGCCACGCTTTCGAACTACGGGATCATCCTGCATCCGATTCTGAACGCCGCTGACGTCATCGCCGGCGCGCTGCCGCCGGAGGAACTCGGCGTGCGCGCGGTCGATACGCTGACGCTGGAAATCACCTTGGGGGCCCCGACCCCTTACTTCCTCGGCGTGCTGGCGCATTCCGCGGCCTTCCCGGTTCATCGGGCCACCGTGGAGACCTACGGTGATCGTTGGGCTCGGCCGGGTCGACTGGTGTCCAATGGCGCATTCCAGCTCGAGGACTGGGTCGTGCAGTCGCATATTCACCTGCTCCGCAACCCGCACTACTGGGATGCCGACACTGTGCGTCTGGATGAGGTCTGGTATTACCCCATCGAGAACCAATCGACCGAGCTTCAGCGCTACCGTGCGAACGAGCTCGACATGACCTATGACCTGCCGTTCCGGCAGCTGCGCTGGATCCGTGACAACCTGCCGGATGAGTTGGTCATCTCCGACTACCTCGGCGTTTATTATTATGGCCTGAACGTCACGCGCGAGCCGTTCCAGGACAACCCGGCGCTGCGCCAGGCGCTGTATCTGGCGATCAATCGCGAGCGCCTCACCTCACAGGTCACCGGTGCCGGGGAAATCCCTGCCTATGGCTACGTGCCGGCGGTGCGGGGTTACGTCCAGCAGACGCCGGAATGGGCGACCTGGACGCAGGCCGAGCGCGAGGCCGAGGCCCGGCAGCTTTACGCGGAAGCCGGCTACAGCGTCGAGGAGCCGCTGCGGCTGCAGATTCTCTACAACACCCATGAGAACCACCGGACGATCGCCGTGGCCATTTCGTCGATGTGGAACGAGGTGCTGGGTATCCAGACGGAACTGGTCAACGAGGAGTGGAAGGTCTACCTCGAGACGCGCCGGTCCAAACAGACCACCCAGGTGTTCCGTGCCGGCTGGATCGGCGATTACAATGACGCCTTCTCGTTCGCCGAACTGATGCACTCGACCAGCGCGATGAACGATTCCGGCTGGGACCATGCGCCCTATGACGCGCTGCTCGCGCGTGCCGCCGCCGAGCGCGATCCGGCCCAGCGCGCCGACTACCTGCAGGCCGCCGAGCGGGAGCTGCTGCGGGAGATGCCGCTGATTCCGGTGTATTTCTACGTGACCAAGCGGGTGGTGAAGCCCTGGGTCGGCGGTTACCGCCCCCACATCCAGGACTACATCTACTCCCGCGATCTCTACATCCTGAAGCACTGAGGGACGGCGCGTGCTGCGGTATACCCTGTCGCGGCTGCTGGGCGCGATTCCCACCCTGCTCATCCTGATCGCTCTGGCGTTCTTCATGATCCGTGTCGCCCCCGGCGGGCCATTCGACACGGAGCGGGCACTGCCGCCCGAGATCGAGGCCAATCTGCGCGCCGCCTACCACCTCGACGAGCCGCTCTATCAGCAGTTCGCCCGCTATCTCGGCGGCCTGATGCGCGGCGACTTCGGTCCGTCCTTCCAGTACAAGGACTTCACGGTGACCGAACTCATCGGCACCGGATTTCCGGTGTCGCTGCGGCTGGGTGGCAGCGCAATCCTGCTCGCTTTGCTCATCGGTGTGACGGTGGGCACGATTGCCGCACTGCGCCAGAACACCCGCACCGACTACACCGTCATGGCGGTTTCCATGACCGGCATCTCGATACCCAATTTCGTGATGGCGCCGCTGCTCATCCTGCTGTTCGCGGTGACCCTCGGCTGGCTGCCGGCGGGGGGCTGGGGAGGCGGCGCCTGGAATCACATGCTGCTGCCGGTGATCGCGCTGGCCCTGCCGCAGGTGGCCTACATCTCGAGGCTTACACGCGGCAGCATGATCGAAGTGCTGCGCAGTAATTTCGTCCGTACCGCGCGTGCCCAAGGCCTGCCCGAGCGCACCGTGATCCTGCGCTATGCGCTGAAACCGGCGCTGCTGCCGGTGATGTCCTATCTGGGGCCCGCGACGGCCGCCGTCATCACCGGCTCTGTGGTGATCGAGCAGATTTTCGGCGTGCCAGGGCTCGGCCGTTATTTCGTGCAGGGTGCGCTCAACCGTGACTACACGCTGGTGATGGGCGTGGTGGTGTTCTACGGCGTGCTGATCATCCTGTTCAATCTTGTGGTCGATCTGTTCTATGCCTGGCTGGACCCCAAGGTGAAATACTGATGTCGCGCCAGCTGCCAGGCATGGGCGTGCCTTCCGCTGAAGGCACGTTCGCCGAGGAGGTGAAAGGCCGCAGTCTCTGGGTCGATGCCTGGAACGTGCTCAAGCGGAACCGGGCCGCCATGCTGTCGGCCTGTCTCATCGTATTCATGGCGGTGCTGGTGGTGATCGGGCCCTGGCTGTCGCCTTACACCTACGCCCAGACCGACTGGGACAACATCTCGATCGGCCCCGACTGGGCGTCGCGGCACATTTTCGGCACCGATGCGCTTGGCAGAGATCTGTTCGTGCGCACGCTCCATGGCGGCCGCATCTCCTTGATGATCGGCATCGTGGCCACGATGGTGAGCCTGATCATCGGTATCAGTTACGGCGCGACCGCGGGGTATCTCGGCGGTCGCGTAGACCACGTCATGATGCGTATCGTCGACATCCTCTACGCCATGCCCTTCATGTTCTTCGTGATCCTGCTGATGGTGTTTTTCGGGCGCAACATCATTCTGATTTTCGTCGCGATCGGTGCGATCAACTGGCTGGACATGGCCCGTATCGTCCGCGGCCAGACCCTGTCTCTGAAACGCAAGGAATTCGTCGAGGCCGCCGAGGCTCAGGGCGTGTCGACGTTCAACATCATCCGTCGACACATCGTGCCCAACCTGCTGGGGGTGGTGGCCGTCTACGTCACGCTGACCATTCCACAGGTGATCCTGGTGGAGAGCTTCCTCAGCTTCCTCGGCCTGGGCGTGCAGGAGCCGATGACCTCCTGGGGCGCGCTGGTCAACGAGGGTGCCCAGGAGATGGAGACGGCACCCTGGATGCTGGTTTTCCCGGCGGTGTTCCTCGCCACCACGCTGTTCTGCTTCAATTTCGTGGGCGACGGGTTGCGTGATGCGCTCGATCCGAAGGACCGCTGAGCTGCGGGCCCGGGTGGCCGGGCCGGAGAGGCTGTGATGTCCCTGCTGACCGTCAATCGACTCAACGTGCGCTTTCATACGCCTGATGGCGAGGTGCACGCCGTCCGCGACCTGTCGTTCGCGATGGCGGCAGGGGAGACCCTGGGGATTGTCGGCGAATCCGGTTCGGGCAAGAGCCAGACGATGATGGCAGTCATGGGCCTGCTGGCGGCCAATGGCCGGGTGGAGGGCTCGGTATGCTACCGCGGTGAGGAACTGGTGGGCATGCCGGTGGCGCAGTTGCGGGCGATCCGGGGCCGGAAGATCTCGATGATCTTCCAGGATCCGATGACCTCCATGAACCCCTACATGACGGTATTCGACCAGATGGCGCAAGTGCTGATTCACCACGAGGGTCTCAGCCGTCGCGCCGCGCGCAGCCGCTGCGTCGAGATGCTGGAGGCGGTGCGTATCCCCGAGGCCGGTCGGCGCATCGACATGTACCCGCACGAATTCTCCGGCGGTATGCGCCAGCGGGTGATGATCGCCTCGGCACTGCTCTGTCGCCCGGATCTGCTCATCGCTGACGAACCGACCACAGCCCTGGATGTCACGGTCCAGGCCCAGATCCTCGATCTCATGCGCGAGGTGCGTCGGGAATTCGGCACCGCCATCATCCTGATCACCCACGATCTGGGCGTGGTGGCGGGACTGTGCGAACGCGTGCTGGTGATGAACGGCGGCCAGGAGATGGAGTCCGGTCCGGTCCGCGACATCTTCTACCGGCCGCAGCACCTCTACACGCGCGCCTTGCTGGCTGCGGTGCCCCGGTTGGACGAGCAGGAAATCCGTCGCCTGGCGACGATCGAGGCCGCGGGTGGCGCCCGCGCCGCGGCCAACAGTCTCGCGACGGAGGCCGGCGAGGCTGCAGCGCCCGGCGAGACCGTCGCCCGTTCCGAGCCGGACCCGAGTGCGCCCCCGCTACTCGATGTCAGCGACCTGCGCGTACACTTTCGCCTGACGCCCCCCTCGTTGTTCGCCGCCGCGCCACTGCTCAAGGCCGTCGATGGCGTCGATCTCGTCCTCAGGCCCGGTGAGACCTTGGGCGTGGTCGGCGAGTCGGGTTGCGGCAAGTCGACCCTGGCGCGCGCGGTGCTTCGCCTGGTGCCGGCCACGACCGGACGGATCAGCCTGCTTGGTGACGACATCACCACCCTGGACCGCCTGGCGATGCGCACCCATCGCCGTGACATGCAGGTGATCTTCCAGGACCCGCTGGCCTCGCTGAACCCCCGCATGACCGTCGGTGACATCGTCGCCGAGCCACTGCATACCCACTACCCGCGCACGCCCCGCAAAGAGGTCCGTGATCGCGTCTCGCGCATGCTTACGCGGGTGGGGCTGGGTCCGCAGATCATCAACCGTTATCCCCACGAATTCTCGGGTGGGCAGTGCCAGCGCATCGGGATCGCCCGGGCGCTGGTGCTGGAGCCCGAACTGGTGGTCTGCGATGAGCCGGTCAGCGCGCTGGATGTCTCCATCCAGGCGCAGATCGTCAACCTGCTGATGGATATCCAGGCCGAGATGAATCTCGCACTGATCTTCATCGCCCATGACCTGGCCGTCGTGCGCCACATCAGCCATCGCATCATGGTGATGTATCTCGGTCGGGTGGCGGAGATCTCGGACCGCGTGGCGCTGTACGAACGACCGATGCACCCCTATACCCAGGCGCTCATCCGGTCGGTACCGATTCCCGATCCGGACCGCGAAAGAGACAAGGCCTACCGCCCGCTGCAGGGCGATCTGCCCTCGCCAGTGGACCCGCCTTCAGGCTGCGCGTTTCGTACACGCTGCCCCCATGTGGTGGCCCGTTGCGCCGAGGAGGTGCCGGTACTCCGGCAGGTGGGCGACAGCCTGGTCGCCTGTCATGAGGCCGAGCGGGTGCGCGCGGCGATCGATCGGGGCGAGGCGGCCTGACAGACGTCAGGGCAAGATGCGGCCCTCGGGAGGGCTGACGGCATCGGCTGTCAGGGCGCCGATTGGCAGGCTCAAGTCGACCCCGTTGATGGTCAGCTGCCCGTCGCGGTAGCGCGCGTCAACCTGATAGCTGTCGTCACCGCTGCTGGCGAGCACCTGGAGTTCGCGCAGCGCCAGCACCGTCTCCGTGAGGACGGCCTGTCGTTGGGCGAGGGCCACGAGCCCCGCGGGGAGGCGCCAGCGCGTGTGGAGGGTCGCCTGGTCCGGCAGTGGCCACGGCTTGCCCGTACCGGTCGGGTCTGTCGATGTCCGCGGGCCCATTTCCAGCAGCAGGCTGCCCTCCAGCGGTCCGTAATGCAGCTCGGCCCGCACCGGGTCGAGGACCACGCGCCCACCAGTGGCGAGTAGCGGCGGCCCCTCCGCGCGCCCACCGCTGGTCAGCGCCCGGAAGGCGGCGAGCGATAGTCCCTCGACGTCCAGATGCGCCGACAGCCCACGCGACTCGCGCCCGAGCAGCGAGAATGTGGCCGCACGGGCGGTGACCGCCAGCCCCAGTCGGTCCTCGAGCCGCACGCTGTCGAGGTCCAGCGTCAGCTGGCGCGCAAACGTCTGTCCACGGGGTGCCCGCCGACTCCAGGCCCGCAACCGCGCCGTCTCCAGCCGCAGCTCCGCCTGCCAGTGGTCGGCGCGGGTTTGCCGGCGGGCCCGCAGCGACAGCCGACCGTCATCCAGCGCGATGCTGCCCTCGACACTCCGGAGTTCGCCCCCGGGCAGCTGACCTTCGATCACCCATTCGCGATACGCCCGGTCGACCGCCAGGGTGAATTCCCCCCCGAAAAGGTCCAGCCCCCCATAGCTTTCGGTGAAATCCACCGCCAACGGCCGCACGGACACGCGGCTGTCGATGCCACCGCGGAACGCCAGGCGCGAGCGCGCCGAGCCGCTGACCCGCGCGCTGCCGGCGCTGTCGCCCAGGGTGAACTGTGAGTCGATATGCGCCAGTGCGGCGCCGCCACCACGACCGGGAAATGGCCCATGGCGATGTCGGGAGACGACTTCGAGTTCGACGCGGGGCGCGGAAGACCCTGCAGCCCAGCCGGCCTGCGCAAGTCGCCGCCCGCTGTCAACCACCAGCACCTGGCGGCTGTCGGAGTGCCACCAGCCGCGGTGGAATTCCGACCGACTGACTCGCAGCCCCGGCTGATTGGCCTGCAGGCGGGCAAGCTCCCGTCCCGCCTGGTGTTCCAGCAGCAGGCCCACCATCCCCGGGGCGGCCAGCAGGGCCAGCGCCACCAGGCTTGCGAGTGCGACGAGGCGCAGCATCATGACCCTCCCGTGGCCATCCGCGGGAATCGCGCCGCCTGGCGCCGTCCCGTCCCCGGGAGCCACTATGGGACAGTGCCCGACAACTGGCAATCCACGCGGTCTCCGCCTACCATTACGGGCCCGAATACCCCCCCGGGACAGGAGTGTCGCGGGGCGGGAGTGTCTGCATGGAGGACTGACGGCGTGGCCCGATCACACACATTCTCGCTTGGCGCGCTGGCGGGCGCACTGTTGCTGGCTGCTGGCCTGGCCGGCACTCCGGCCTACGCTGAAGGCGATGCGAACCGTGGTGCGGTCCTCGCGAACACCTGCCTCGGCTGTCATGGCATCGAAGGCTATCGCAACGCCTTCCCGACCTACCGGGTGCCGAAACTCGGCGGTCAGCACGCGGAGTCGCTGTATCTTGCGCTCGTGGAGTACGCCGAGCGCCGGCGCAGTCACGCCACCATGTATGCCCAGGCCGCCACCTTCACCGACCAGGACAAGCGCGATATGGCCGCCTTTTTCGCGGAAGCTGCGGAACTCGAGACGGGCACGCCGCGCAGCGGTCCGCGCGTCGAGCGTGGTCGGGAGAAAGCGGCAGTGTGCGCGGCCTGCCACGGTGCCAACGGTGTCAGTGTCAACCCGGAGTGGCCTACGCTTGCCGGACAGCACGAGAGCTATCTGTTCCACGCGCTGCGCCAGTATCGCAGTGGCGAGCGCCAGAACGCGATCATGGCCGGTCAGGTGCTGGCGCTGAGCGATGAAGACATGCGTGATCTCGCCGCGTTTTATGCCGCTCAGCCCGGCCTGGTCACGACGACCTCCCGCCGGATCGCGCGGCGCTGACCGGCCCTCAACCCTGGGGCCGCGCTGACGGGGTATGGGACGGCGAGGCGCGTAACGTCTCCAGATAGGCGTCCGCGGAGGCCACGATGGCCTCCCGCGTCGGCCCGTCCCAGCGGTCAAGATTGCGGATGACCTGGGCCATGCGGGGATTGCGCGAGAGTGCTTCGCGGTGGCGGTCGAGAAAGCGCCAGTACAGCCGCGTGATCGGACAGGCGCGGTCACCACTGCGCAGTTTCGGATCGAACCGGCACTGCTGGCAGTAATTGCTCATGCGTGCGGTGTAGGCACCGCTGGCAATGTAGGGTTTGGAGCTGACGATACCCCCGTCGGCGAACAGGGCCATGCCGGTGGTGTTCGGCAGCTGTACCCACTCGACGGCATCGACATACACCGCGAGAAACCAGGCATCGACCTCACGCGGATCGAGCTCGGCGAGCACGGCGAAGTTGCCGAGCACCATCAGCCGCTGGATATGGTGGGCATAGCCGTAGCGCAACGTCTGTCCGATCACCTCGGCCAGGCACCTGAGTTCGGTGTCACCGGTCCAGAACCAGTCGGGCAGGGGGCGGGCATGGCCGAAATGGTTCCGGCTGGCGTATTGCGGCATATGCAGCCAGTAGACGCCGCGCATGAATTCCCGCCAGCCCAGAATCTGCCGAATGAAGCCCTCGACAGCTGCGAGTTCGGCCGTGCCATCGCGCCACGCCTGCTCCGCGGCCCGCAGGGCCCGGCGGGGGTCGAGCAGCTTGAGGTTCAGGCTGGTCGCGATCAGGCTGTGCCAGAGAAACGGCTCGTCTGTCCACATGGCGTCCTGGTAGCGCCCGAATCCGCCGAGCCGGTGCTGGATGAAGTCGCCCAGAGCGAGTTCCGCCTGCTCGGGCGTGACGGGCCAGTCGAAGTCCTCGAGCGCCCCCGGGTGGTCGGGGAACCCCGCGGCGACCTCGTCCAGCACCTCGCGGGTGAGGGCGTCCGGTGGGAATGCGGGCGGCGCCGGGAGCTTGTCGGGTCCTGAGCGTGGCAGCGCCGCGCGGTTGTCCTGATCGAAGTTCCAGCGCCCGCCGGCAGGCTGATCGCCGTCCATCAGGACGTCATGATGGCGGCGCTGCTCGCGGTAGAAATATTCCATCCGCAGCTGCCGTCGACCCTTGGCGTGCCGGGCGAAGGCCTCACGCGCCACCAGAAAATGCCTGTCCTCGAGGACGCGGAGGCCGACCCCGGCGGCGGCGCAGGCCGCGGTGAGCGCACTCTGGACACGCCACTCGCCCGCTTCCAGCATGACGACCTCGCCGGCGTCGTGGCGGTCGATGGCGGCTGTCAGACCCTCAGCGAGTCCCGGACAGGCCTCGCGCAGCGCGGTGTAATCGACCCGGTAGCCCTGGCGCCGCAGCCACTCGCGGTGGTGGCGCATGGCGGAGAGAAACAGCGCGATGCGCTGCCGGTGGCTCCACACATGGGTCGCCTCTCCGGTCGTCTCGACCATCACCACGATGTCCCGATCACGGTCGATCGCGGCGAGTGCGGCGCTGTCGCGTGACAGCTGGTCCCCCAGCACCAGCGCGATGCGGGGTCTGGCCTGCGCGTCCTTGTGCATGCCGATGCAACTCCCTCGTCGGTGTCTCCGCCTCGCGGCACCGTCCGCGGCCAACGCTCCGGCGGCCGGCACGACAACGTGGCCGGCACGGGCTACACTCGGGGGCTCGACCGCGGGGGTGAGCATGAACGATTTCCACGCGTATCGCATCCATCAGGAGGGCCGGGGCGTGCGGGCCGGGCTCGAGCGGATGACCGTGGCGACCCTGACCGAGGGTGAGGTGCTGGTCCGGGTGCAGTGGTCTGGGATCAATTTCAAGGACGCGCTGGCGGCCACCGGGGCAGGCAGAATCCTGCGACGGCCGTCGCTGAACGGCGGTATCGATGCGGCGGGTCGGGTGGTCGACTCGACCGACTCGCGGTTTTCGCCGGGTGACGAGGTGGTGATCACCGGCGGTGGCCTGGGAGAGACGCTGGACGGGGGCTTTGCTGAAATGCTCAGGGCACCCGCCGAGATCGTCGTCCCGCGTCCTGCGGGCCTGGATGCGCGCGAGGCGATGGCCATCGGGACTGCGGGGTTTACCGCGGCCCTGGCCGTCCACCAGCTGCAGCGGATGGGTCAGCGCCCCGAGGCCGGACCGATCGCGGTCACCGGTGCGACCGGAGGGGTCGGCAGCCTGGCCATCGACATGCTGGCCGGCCTGGGGTTCGAGGTTCATGCGGTGACCGGCAAGGCCGCGGCGGCGGACTACCTGCGCGCACTCGGCGCCCGCGAGGTCCTGCTGCGCGCGGATATCGATCCTGGCAGCCGGCCACTGGAATCGATCCGCTTTGCCGGCGCCATCGATAACCTCGGGGGTATCTGGTTGGCCTGGCTGACGCGCTGCACGGGGTTTTTTGGCAGCATCGCCAGCATCGGGCTGGCTGCTGGCGCCGGTCTGGAGACGACGGTGATGCCCTTCATCCTGCGGGGGGTGAACCTGCTCGGGATCCATTCAGTGGAGACACCGCGCGAGCTCCGGATGGACATCTGGAAGAGACTGGCCGGTGATCTGCGACCCCGGCACCTCGACCACATCGTCAGCGCCGAAGTCGATCTGGAGGGCCTGGGTACCTGCTTCGAGCCCTACCTCGCCGCCGGCGTGGTGGGCCGGACACTGGTGCGGATCGACGGAGGTCCGGCTGATGGGCGCTGAGGCGGCCTCACCACCCCTGCTGCTGCGCCACGACGAAGGCGCGGTCTGTCGTCTGACACTGAACCGGCCGGCGCGCAGGAACCCCCTGTCGCTGGCGATGATCTCCGCCTTGCGGGAAGCGCTTGGCGAGATCGCGCGCGAGCGCACGGCCGGCGTGGTGGTGCTGGCCGCGGCCGGGCCGGTGTTCTGCGCCGGCCATGATCTGCGCGAGCTCGCCGCGTCGCGCGATCCACTGGCGACGCGCGAGATTTTCACCGCCTGCAGCGAACTCATGCTGGCGCTCCAGGCGTTGCCGCAGCCGGTGATCGCCTGCGTACAGGGCACGGCGACGGCAGCGGGCTGCCAGCTGGTCGCGAGCTGCGACCTCGCGATCGCCGCGGACAGTGCCGCGTTTGCCACGCCTGGGGTACGGATCGGGCTGTTCTGTTCAACGCCGATGGTGGCGCTGACGCGAGCCGTACCCGCCAAGGTCGCCATGGAGATGCTGCTTACGGGAGACAGTGTCTCGGCGGCCGAGGCTGAGCGGATCGGGCTGATCAACCGTGCCGTGCCTGCCGATCGCCTCGAGGCTGAGGTGGCGGCCTTGGCTCGCAAGGTGGCGTCGCACTCGCGCCTGGCGGTGGGCATCGGCAAGGAAGGATTCAGGCGCCAGCTGGAGCTGCCGGTGGACCGCGCCTACGACTACACCTCGGCGCTGATGGTGCGCAATATGCTTGCCGAGGACGCCGCTGAGGGCATCGACGCGTTCCTCGCACGGCGCCCCCCGGAGTGGCGCCACCGCTAGCTTGCGCCGTCGCCGATTTGGGAACCGGTCACGCGCTGGTCTAGAATCGCCTCCGCCGTGGCGCATACACGACGCCAAGGCCACTCAGGACAGCCACTGCGCCTCGCCACATGCGGCGCCTGCTTACAAGGAGTTACCGACCATGTCCGATGCGTCGTCAGCCGGCGCCCGCCTGCGCCAGGCGCTAGTCGAGGAGCGGCCGCTGCAGGTGGTGGGCACCGTCAACGCCTACAGTGCCTTGCTCGCCGAGCGAGCCGGATTTCGCGCGATCTACCTGTCAGGCGCGGGGGTGGCCAACGCCTCTTTCGGCCTGCCCGATCTGGCCATGACCACCCTCACCGACGTTTGTGAGGACGTCCGCCGGATCACCGGTGCCACCACCCTTCCGCTGCTCGTGGATGCCGACACCGGTTGGGGTCATGCGTTCATGATCTCGCGCAGCATTCGAGAACTCGTCCGGGCCGGGGCGGCAGGCTGCCACCTGGAGGACCAGGTCAACGCCAAGCGTTGCGGGCATCGGCCCGGCAAGGCACTGGTGCCCGCCGAGGAGATGGTCGACCGCATCAAGGCGGCCGCCGATGGTCGTGACGATCCGGAGTTCGTCATCATGGCACGCACCGATGCGCACGCGGTCGAGGGCCAGCAGGCGGCCATCGAGCGGGCGCTGGCGTACGTCGACGCTGGCGCAGACATGATTTTCGCCGAGGCGCTGACGACGTTGGAGGAATACCGCGAATTCACCGCCAAGGTGCGTGTGCCGGTGCTGGCGAACATCACCGAATTCGGCAAGACGCCATTGTTCACCGTAGCCGAGCTCGGTGATGCCGGTGTCGGCCTGGTGCTCTACCCGCTGTCGGCGTTCCGCGCCATGAGTGCCGCGGCCGAAGCGGTATTCGCCGCCATCCGCCGCGATGGCGGCCAGCAGGCGGTCGTCGAGCGCATGCAGACCCGTGCCGAGCTCTACGATGTGCTCGGCTATCACGATTACGAGAAAAAGCTCGACGAGCTGTTCGGCTCGCGTTGAGCATGCCTCGCCTGTTCTGGAGACCTTTTAGATGAGTGAATCTCAGCTTCCCAAACCCAAGAAATCCGTGGCCCTGTCGGGTGTGGCCGCCGGCAATACCGCGCTGTGCACCGTCGGGCGGACCGGTAACGATCTCCACTACCGGGGTTACGACATCCTCGACGTGGCCGAGCGTTGTGAATTCGAGGAAATCGCCTACCTGCTGATTCACGGCAAGCTGCCGACGCGCGCCGAACTGGCGAATTACAAGCGCCGGCTGGCGACCCTGCGCGGTCTGCCTGCCGTGGTGCGGACCGCCCTCGAGCAGCTGCCGGCCGCCAGTCATCCGATGGATGTCATGCGCACGGGCGTCTCCGCGCTTGGCTGCGTGCTGCCGGAAAAAGAGGATCACAACGCCGCCGGCGCACGGGCAATCAGCGATCGGCTGATCGCCTGCCTTGGCTCGATGCTGACCTACTGGTATCACTACAGCCACAACGGCAAGCGCATTGAGGTCGAGACCGACGATGACTCCGTGGGCGGTCATTTCCTGCATCTTCTGCATGGCACCCGCCCGCCCGAAAGCTGGGTGAAAGCCATGCACGTCTCGCTGATTCTTTACGCCGAGCACGAGTTCAACGCATCCACCTTCGCGGCACGCGTCATCGCGGGGACCGGCTCGGATCTGTATTCGTGCATCACCGGTGCGATCGGTGCACTGCGGGGGCCGAAGCATGGAGGCGCCAACGAGGTGGCCTTCGACATCCAGCAGCGGTATGGCGACCCTGACGAGGCTGAGGCCGATATTCGCGAGCGCGTTGGGCGAAAGGAGGTCATCATCGGCTTCGGGCACCCGGTCTACACCACTGGTGATCCCCGTAACGAGGTGATCAAGCGGGTCGCGCGCAGCCTGTCCGAGGACTCGGGCGACCTGAAAATGTTCGCCATCGCCGAGCGCCTCGAGAGCGTGATGTGGGAGGTCAAGAAGATGTTCCCGAACCTCGACTGGTTCTCGGCGGTCTCCTATAACCAGATGGGCGTGCCCACGGCGATGTTCACACCGCTGTTCGTGATCGCGCGCACCACCGGATGGGGTGCGCACGTGATGGAGCAGCGCGTGGATGGCAAGATCATCCGTCCGAGCGCCAACTACACCGGTCCGGAGAGTCTCGAGTTCACGCCCATCGACGAGCGAAGCTGACGGCGGTCCTGGGGGATGACGGGCCGGCGTCCTGGAGCCCCGTATGAGCCCTGTCGTTACCCGCTCGGCGGCGCGGCCCGCCCCCGACGAGGTCCTGGCCGCCATCGCCGACTACGCCCTCGCGCCACTCGCGGCCAGTGATCTGGCCCTCGATACCGCGCGCTACTGTCTGATGGACAGTCTGGCCTGCGCGTTCCAGGCCCTCGAGCATCCAGCCTGCACCCGTCTGCTGGGGCCGCTGGTTCCCGGTGCCACCCTGCCGGGCGGTGCGCGTGTGCCAGGCACAGCCCATGAGCTCGACCCGGTGCAGGCGGCGTTCAACATCGGCGCACTGGTTCGGTGGCTCGACTTCAACGACACCTGGCTGGCGGCCGAGTGGGGCCATCCGTCGGACAACCTTGGCGCGATTCTCGGCGTTGCCGATTACCTCGCCCGCCAGGCCCGTACCGCCGCGTTGCCCGGGCCGGTCATGGGCGATGTGCTGACCGCCATGATCAAGGCCCACGAGATCCAGGGGGTGCTTGCCCTGGAGAACAGCTTCAACCAGGTCGGGCTGGACCATGTGCTGCTGGTGCGGATCGCCTCGACCGCCGTGGCCGGCGCGTTGTTCGGGTGTGATCGCGAGCAGCTCATCAGCGCGCTGTCGCATGCCTTTCTCGACGGCGGTGCGTTGCGGGCCTACCGGCACGCGCCGAACACCAGCCCGCGCAAGAGCTGGGCTGCCGGCGATGCCACCGCGCGTGGGGTGCGCCTCGTCCTGCTGGCGCGCACCGGCGAAATGGCCTGTCCGTCAGCGCTCAGCGCGGCCGACTGGGGGTTCTACGACGTCCTGTTCTCAGGGAGGCGGTTCAGCCTGCCGCGACCCTTCGGCTGTTACGTGATGGAAAACATCCTGTTCAAGATTGCCTATCCCGCCGAGTTTCATGGACAGACGGCCGTGGAGGCGGCACTGCGTCTGCATTCGCAGGTCGCGGCCAGGCTGGGGTCGATCGAGCGGGTGGTGCTCGAGACGCAGGCGGCCGGCCTGCGCATCATTGACAAGACCGGGCCGCTGCATAATCCGGCGGATCGCGACCATTGTCTGCAATACATGGTTGCCGTCGCGCTGCTTTTCGGGCGCCTGCGCGCACAGGACTACGAGGATGCCATCGCGGCGGATCCGCGCCTGGATGCGCTGCGCGATCGCATGGAGGTGAGGGAGTATCCCGGCTTCACCGCCGCCTATCACGACCCTGACAAACGCCACATCGGCAATGCCGTCCAGGTCTTTTTCCAGGATGGCAGCAGCACCGATCGGGTGGCGATTACCGCGCCGCTGGGCCACCGTGACCGCCGTGGTGAAGGGCTGCCCCTGTTGCGGGAAAAATTCTCGGCCAGCGCCCGACGCCACCTCGGGGAAGGACGCGCCGACCGCCTGCGTGCGATCTGTGAAGATGCTGCGACGCTGCACTCGATGCCAGTGGACGAATTCGTGGCCCTTACGATACATTAGACCGACTTAGAACGCCTTCACGCGTTGTTGTGGTGCAACATCCACCGGCGCCTATACTGGGAGAGTCAAGATGAAAACGGTTGCTGCAGTTCTGGCCGTGGCCGCCTGCGCGCTGGCCGGCAGCGCACACGCTGTCGGGACGCAGCCTGGGCAGTGGTATGTGTCGCCGATGCTCACCTACATGAAGGCCGATGATGACCGCCTGGTTGACAACGGTATCCGGGGGGGGCAGATCGGCCTCGGCTATGTGCTCGAGCGTGACTGGCTGGTCGAGAGTGTTTTTCAGTACCACGATTTCAAAGGTCTGCAGCCCGGGGACCAGTGGGGACTGGGGGTGGACGTGATCCGGCGGTTCAACTCGGAGGCCAGCTGGTCGCCTTATGTGCTTGCCGGCGGCGGCTGGCTGCGCAGTGACCAGGACGGGGCCGCGCGGCGCAACGGCGCCCAGTTCTCCGCCGCGGCGGGGATCCTGCTGCGCGCGTCCGACAGCGTCTCGCTGCGTGGTGAGTATCGCTTGCGTGGCGATGCCTCGTCGCCGGGGCTGACCGACGGTCTGATCAGTCTCGGGTTCACGATGGGCTTCGGCGGCGCGCCCGCACCGGCGCCCGCCCGAGCCCCGGCACCTCCGCCCGAGCCGGCACCTGCTCCGGCGCCCCCGCCGCCGCCGCCGCCGCCGGCCGCGCCTGAGCGTCCCTGCCCGGAGCCTCGGCCGGGTCAGCCGGTCGATGAAGACGGCTGCGCGCTGGAGATCGAACTGCAGGGCGTGAACTTCGAGTTCGACTCGTCGCGACTGTTGCCCAGTTCGCAGCGCATCCTCGACGAGGCGGTCGAAATCCTGCTCCTGTATCCGTTCCTGCGGGTAGAAGTCCAGGGCCACACCGACAGCCGTGGCAGTGCGGCCTACAACCAGCAGCTCTCCGAGCGCCGTGCCCAGTCGGTACGCGAGTATCTGATCGCAGGGGGCGTCCCGGCGGGGAACCTGACAGCGCGGGGTTACGGTGAGGAGCGCCCGGTCGCGAGTAACGACACCGATGAGGGCCGCGCCCGCAATCGTCGGGTGGTGCTGAGCTTCATCGTGGATTGACGGCGCGAGATGGCGCCACGAACCCCGGCTTCGGCCGGGGTTTTTTTTGTGCCGTGGCATCACCGGACGGGAAGGGCGGGCACATGGCGGAGAGGTCGGCAGAACAGGCGCATCTGATGGCCGCCGCGGCCAGGCTCCGACTTCAGCTCACCGCGGCCGGCGCGGATCAGTTGCTCACCCTGCTCGACGAGCTCACCCGCTGGAACCGCGCCTACAATCTCACGGCGGTGCGTGAGCGTGGGGAAATGATCACCCATCATCTGCTGGACAGCCTGAGTGTCCTGCCGGCGCTTGCGGGCCAGCGGGTCCTCGATGTCGGCACGGGCCCCGGCTTTCCCGGTCTCGTCCTGGCGTTGGTCGATCCCCACCGGGACTACACCCTGCTCGACAGCAACGGCAAGAAGATCCGTTTCGTGGAGCACGCGCTGCGGACCTTCGCGCTCCGGAACGCGCGGGCGGTGCAGTCACGGGTTGAGGACTACCGGCCGCCGTCGGGCTTTGATACCGTCATCGGCCGCGCCTACGCGCCGGCCCCGCGGTTCGCCGCCAGCTGCAGGCATTTGCTGGCGCCCGGTGGCGAGCTTCTGATGATGAAGGGACGCCACCCGGCGGAGGAATTGCGGCCGCTCGCGGGCGAATGGCTGATCGAGGTCGACGCCGTCGAGGTGCCCGGCTTGCACGAGGTGCGTCACCTCGTCAGGCTGCGCCTCGCATCGGCGTCAACAGACGCTCCACTGCAGGAACGAACATGACAAGAATCATTGCGGTGGCCAATCAGAAGGGGGGTGTGGGCAAAACGACCACCGCCATCAATCTGGCCGCCTCCCTGGCCGCGACGCGCAGGCGGGTGCTGCTCGTCGATCTGGATCCGCAGGGCAACGCCACCATGGGGTGCGGTGTGAGCAAGAACGAGCTCGAGCGCACCAGCTGCGATGTCCTGCTGGGCGACGCGAGCGCCGCCGAGACCGTGGTGGACCTGGAAGAAGGCGGCTTCCGGCTCCTCCCGGGCAACGATGATCTCACTACCGCCGAAGTCCAGCTGCTGCAGGAAATCGGCCGGGAGATGCGCTTGCGCAAGGCCCTCGAGCCGATCCGTGCGGACTACGATTACATCCTGGTCGACTGCCCCCCGTCGATCAATATGCTGACCCTCAATGCCCTGACCGCCGCCGACGGGGTGCTGATTCCGATGCAGTGCGAGTACTACGCACTGGAAGGCCTGTCGGCGCTGGTCCGCACCATCGAGCAGATCCGCGACAGCGTGAACCCCGGGCTGCAGGTCGAGGGTCTGCTGCGGACGATGTTCGACCCGCGCAACAACCTGTCCAACGAGGTGTCGGCGCAGTTGATCCAGCATTTTCGCGACAAGGTCTACCGCACGGTGATCCCGCGCAACGTGCGCCTTGCGGAGGCGCCAAGTTTCGGGAAACCGGCGCTCTATCACGACAAGTATTCCCGTGGCGCACTGGCCTATCTGGCGTTGGCGGGCGAGATCAACCGGCGCGAGGAAGATCGCCGGCGCGCGGCCGCCCGCCCGGACTGAGTCGGGCTGTGCTCTGCTACAATGCCGCGCCTTCCCTGCTGAGCAGACGGGCTGAGCGATGACATCCAGGAAAAAACGCCTCGGCCGCGGCCTCGATGCGCTGCTTGGTGGCCAGGGCCCGCGTGCCGATGCGCCGACCGGCGAAGCGTCGGTCGACGGTGAGCTCAAGCGCATTCCGGTCGAGCACCTGCAGCGCGGTCGCTACCAGCCGCGCAGTGACATGCGCACCGAGACCCTCGAGGAGCTTGCCCAGTCGATCGCAGCCCAGGGGGTGGTGCAGCCCATCGTCGTGCGTCCGATCCCGCCCACGGCGTCGGGCGTGCGCTACGAAATCATCGCCGGGGAGCGGCGGTGGCGGGCGGCCCAGATTGCCGGCCTTGGTGAGGTCCCGGCACTGATCCGCGAAGTCCCCGATGAAGCGGCCGTCGCGATGGCGCTGATCGAGAACATCCAGCGGGAGAACCTGAACCCGCTGGAGGAGGCGCGCGCCCTGTCCCGGCTGATCGAGGAATTCGACATGACCCACCAGGCGGCAGCCACGGCCGTGGGCCGCTCGCGCGCGGCGGTCAGCAACCTGTTGCGCTTGCTGGAGCTCGATCAGGAGGTCAAGGACCGGCTCGAGCGGCGCGAGCTGGAAATGGGTCACGCGCGCGCCTTGCTGGGTCTGCCGCCGGCCGCCCAACGGGAAGCCGCGCGCCAGGTGGCCCGCAACCAGCTGTCGGTCCGGGCGACCGAGCAGCTGGCCCGTCGCCTGCAGAAAGGCGAGGCCCCGTCCCCGCCGCCTCGGCGACAGGATCCCGACATTGCCCGCCTGGAGACGGATCTGGCGGACCGGCTGGGCGCGAAAGTCAGCCTGCAGCACGGCACGGGCGGGTCCGGCCGTCTGGTCATCAGCTACCATAGCGTCGAGGAGCTGGAGGGTATCCTGCGCCATCTTCGCTGAGCCTCCCCCGGTGTCACGGCGAGAATTGAAGCAGTGCAACAAAGTCTATATACTGCCGCGCCTCGGACAGGACGGCAGGGCGAAAACACGAGTGCCATGTCGTCCATCCCCGCTCGCATCGTCGCATGGCAGGTTCTGGTTGGGGTTGTCGGGGCGGCTGCCTGGTCGCTGGCAGGGTTGGAAAGCGGCGCAGCTGCACTCTGCGGTGGTCTGGCAAGTGCGTTGCTGAGCCTCAGGTTCGCATTGCGGGTGTTTTCCCGCAGCGCGGAGGCGCCGCCGAGGGAACTCGCGGCGGCGTTCTACCGGGCAGAGGCTTTCAAGCTGGTGATGGCCGCGATGCTGTTCATGGTCGCGGCGCGGTATTTCGGGCACGTGTTCGTGCCTCTGGTGACCACCTACATGGCCACACTGGTCGTGTATTGGGTGGCCTTGCTTTGGACATTCGACGTGAGCGCAGTCGACAGGGAACGTCTCCAGGATCATGGCAAGCGAAAATCCGAGCGCCTCTGAATTTGTCTTGCATCATCTGACCAACTTCTCCGTTGGAGAAGGGGTCTGGACGCTGCATGTCGATACGCTGTTCTTTTCCTGGCTCACGGGCATCTTTTTCGTGACCGTGCTCTGGCTCGGCGCGCGCACGGCCACCGCCGGCGTGCCGGGCAAGATGCAGAATTTCGTCGAGATGCTGGTCGATTGGGTGGACAACTCCGTCAAGGAGACCTTCCACGGTCCGCGAGACTTCGTCGGGCCCCTGGCCTTGACGATCTTCGTCTGGGTGCTGCTCTGGAACTTCCTGGACCTCATCCCCGTGGACTGGGTGCCGATGTTCGCCTACAACGTGCTCGGGTTCGAGTACACCCGAATCGTCCCCTCGGCCGACATCAATGCACCCTTTGCGCTGTCCATCTCCGTGCTGTTGCTGATCCTCGTCTACAGCGTCAAGGGGAAGGGATTCGGAGGGTTCGGCCACGAACTGCTGACCCACCCGTTTGGTTCCCATCCGCTGCTGTGGATTCCGAATCTGCTGCTCAATCTCGTGGAGCTCATCGCCAAGCCCGTCTCGCTGGCCATGCGGCTGTTCGGCAATCTCTATGCCGCCGAACTCATTTTCATCCTGATCGCCCTGCTGCCGGCCTGGATCCTGTTCGTGCCGGGCAGTGCCTGGGCGATCTTCCACATTCTCGTCGTGCCGCTTCAGGCCTTTCTGTTCATGACCCTGACGATCGTGTATCTCAGCCTGGCTTACGAGAAGCACTAGACGCACGGCAGGCCGCCCCGTTTTTTTCTTGTCTATCCTTTTTACTGTTCTGAACGCGCACATCCAGGAGGCATAATGGAAACCCTAGCGCTCATCGCCCAGGTCCAGGCCAACACGGCGATCGCCGTCGGTCTGATCTTCGCTGCCGCGGCCCTTGGCACCGGTATCGGCTTCGCCCTGCTGGGCGGCAAGTTCATCGAGGCCGCCGCCCGGCAGCCGGAGCTGGCTGCGATGTTGCAGGTGCGCATGTTCATCATCGCCGGTCTGCTCGACGCGCTGTCGATCATCGGGGTGGCGTTCGCGGCACTGCTGATGTTCGGCAACCCGCTGCTGGGTGCGATCACCGGCGGTTGACGGTCCTGATCCGTTCGGCCCGACCTTCATTACGGGAGCTGCAACGTGCAAGTCAGTCTAGGCACCCTCATCGCGCAGGGCATCTCTTTCTTCGTCTTCATCTGGGTGACGATGAAGTTGGTGTGGCCGCCGCTGGTCAAGGCCATGGCCGAGCGGCGTGCCAAGATCGCCGACGGTCTGGCCGCCGCCGAGCGTGGCAAGAGCGAGCTCGAGGAGGCCAGCACCCAGGCCGATACGCTGGTGCGCGCCGCGCGAGACCAGGCTGCCGAGATCCTGGAGCAGGCGAACCGGCGCGCGGCCAACATTGAAGCCGAGGCGAAGGCCGACGGTGAGCGCGAGCGTGAGCGTCAGCTCGTTGCCGCTCGAGCCGAGATCGAGCAGGAAATCTCGCGTGCCCGCGACGAGCTTCGTGGTCAGGTGGCGGACATTGCCATCACCAGTGCCGAGAAAATTCTTGGTCGCGAGATCGATGCTGGCAAGCATCGCGACATTCTCGACAAGCTGGCCGCCCAGATCTGAGACTCGCCATGGCTGATCACACCACCATCGCCCGTCCCTACGCCAGCGCCCTGTTTCAGGTGGCTCGCGAGCGGGGCGAGCTCGCGCAGTGGTCTGCCACACTCACAGTGCTGGCCTCCGCGCTGGCAGACGACGCGCTCCAGGCCTGGCTGGAGCGCCCGAGTCTGACCGACGGCGACCGCACCGCCTTCCTGCTGGACATCGCCACGGCGGCCGACCCGGCCGCCGGTGCGCTGTTGACGGCAGACCGAGGCGCGAATTTTCTGAAACTGCTGGCCGAAAATGACCGTCTCGCCATACTTCCCGAAATCGCCGCCCTGTTCGAAGCGCTCCGGCATCAGGAAGAAAACACCATGGACGTGACCATGGTTGCCGCCAGCGATGTCGACGCGTCGACCCAGTCGGCCATCACCGCTGCGCTGGAGGCTCGCCTGGGGCGTAGTGTGCGCCTGTCGGTCAATGTCGACCCGGGCCTTCTTGGCGGCGCCGTCATCCGCGCGGATGATCTGGTGATTGACGCATCGCTCAAGAGCCGGCTCGCCAAGCTTGCGACCTCACTCATTCGCTAAATTCCCGAGGAATTCACCATGGCCTTGAAGGCTTCTGAAATCAGCCAACTGATCAAGGAACGCATCGAGAACTTCGATGCGGCGGCTGAAGCACGTGATGTCGGCACCGTGATCGGCGTCACCGACGGTATCGTGCGCATCCATGGTCTGCGCGGCGTGGCGTACGGCGAGATGCTCGAGTTCCCGGGCGAGACCTACGGCATGGCCCTGAACCTCGAGCAGGACTCCGTGGGCGCGGTCATCCTCGGCGGTTACCAGCACATCTCCGAGGGTAACGAGGTCAAGACCACCGGGCGTATCCTGGAAGTGCCGACCGGCGAGGCCCTGCTGGGCCGAGTGGTCGACTCGCTCGGCCTGCCCATCGACGGCAAGGGTCCCCTCAAGGGCGATACGGTGATGTCTCCGATCGAGAAAATCGCGCCGGGCGTGATCGATCGTCAGTCGGTATCCCAGCCGGTCCAGACCGGTCTGAAGGCGATTGACGCGATGGTCCCGGTGGGCCGTGGCCAGCGCGAGCTGATCATCGGTGACCGTCAAACCGGCAAGACTGCCGTCGCGGTCGACGCGATCATCAATCAGAAGGGCACCGGCATCAAGTGCATCTACGTCGCCGTGGGCCAGAAGAATTCCTCCGTGGCCAACGTGGTCCGCAAGCTTGAGGAAGAAGGCGCGATGGAGCACACCATCGTCGTATCCGCCTCGGCCTCGATGTCGGCGGCCATGCAGTACATCGCCCCCTATGCCGGGTGTTCGATGGGCGAGTATTTCCGTGATCGCGGCGAAGACGCCCTGATCATCTATGACGACCTGACCAAACAGGCCTGGGCCTATCGCCAGGTGTCGCTGCTGCTCAAGCGCCCGCCAGGCCGCGAGGCATATCCAGGCGACGTATTCTACCTGCACTCGCGTCTGCTGGAGCGCGCCGCGCGGGTGAATGCCGAGTATGTCGAAAACGCCACCAACGGCGAGGTAAAGGGTAAAACCGGTTCACTGACGGCGTTGCCGATCATCGAAACACAGGCCGGTGACGTCTCCGCCTTCGTTCCCACCAACGTGATCTCGATTACCGACGGCCAGATCTACCTCGAGACCGATCTGTTCAACGCCGGTATCCGGCCCGCCATCAACGCGGGCCTGTCGGTGTCGCGAGTGGGCGGCGCGGCGCAGACCAAGATCATCAAGAAGCTCGGCGGCGGTGTCCGCCTTGCCCTGGCGCAGTACCGCGAGCTCGCGGCCTTCGCCCAGTTCGCCTCGGATCTCGACGCGGCCACCCGGCGCCAGCTGGAGCGCGGTCGCCGCGTCACCGAGCTGATGAAACAGCCCCAGTATTCGCCGCTGTCGGTGGCCGAGATGGCGGTATCGCTGTTTGCCGTCAACGAAGGCTTCCTCGATGACGTCGACGTCGAGAAAATCGTCGAGTGCGAGCGTGCGATGCACGCGCATGTCCGGGCGAACTTCGGTGAACTGTTCGACCGCATCAACCAGTCGGGTGACTATAACGACGACATTGCCGAAGGCCTCAAGCAGGCCATCGGCGATTTCAAAGCCAACGGCGCCTGGTAAAAGCCCACAGCCCGCCAGCCGACCACGGGAACGCCATGTCCGGTACCAAGGAAATTCGCGGCAAGATCAAGAGCGTGAAGAACACGCAGAAGATCACCAAGGCCATGGAAATGGTTGCCGCCAGCAAGATGCGCAAGGCGCAGGACCGCATGGAGGCGGGCCGTCCGTATGCGCAGCGTATCCAGCGGGTGATCGGTCATCTCATGGAGGTGGATCCGGACTACACGCATCCCTACCTGGTGCGCCGCGAAGCACGGCGAGTAGGCTACGTGATCGTCAGCACCGACCGCGGACTGGCGGGTGGTCTGAATGTGAACCTGTTCAGGCGGCTGCTGCCGGAAATCAAGCGTTGGGCTGACCAGGGGATCGACGTCGAGCTGTGCCTCATTGGTGCCAAGGCGGTCGCATTTTTCCGCCGGCTCGACGTCAATATCGTCGCCGCCACGACGCATCTGGGCGAGACGCCCGGGATGGCCGACCTGGTCGGCGCGATGCGGGTGATGCTGGACGGCTATACCGAAGGTCGGCTGGACCGGCTGTTCCTGGCGCATAACGTGTTTCTGAACACCATGAGCCAGAAGCCGGAGATCAACACCGTGCTCCCCGTCGAGATCGCCGATCGTGAGGCGCTGCCGAAATACTGGGACTACATCTACGAGCCGTCGCCCGAAGCGCTCCTCGATACCATTCTCGAGCGCTATATCGAGTCGCAGATCTACCGGGCCGTGGTCGAAAACGGTGCCTGCGAGCAGGCTGCCCGAATGGTTGCGATGAAGAGCGCCACTGACAACGCAGGCGACCTGATTGGTGGCCTGCAACTGCAGTACAACAAGGCGCGTCAGGCCGCGATCACCAAAGAACTTGCAGAAATCGTCGGCGGCGCCGCCGCCGTCTGAGCAGAAATCGAGAGGAACCGAGCTCATGAGCACCGGAAAAACCGTGCAGATCATTGGCGCTGTGGTCGACGTGGAATTCCCGCGCGACGCCATCCCCAAAATCTACGACGCGCTGAGGATCGAAGAGGCCAACCTGACGCTAGAGGTGCAGCAGCAGCTCGGCGACGGCGTGGTCCGCACCATCGCCATGGGCGCCTCCGAGGGCCTCAAGCGCGGCCTTGCCGTGACCAACACTGGCAAGCCGATCTCGGTGCCTGTCGGCAAGGGGACGCTCGGGCGCATCATGAACGTGCTCGGTGAACCGCTGGACAATGTGGGTGCCGTCGAGCACGAAGAACAGTGGTCCATCCATCGTACCGCTCCGGCCTTCGAAGATCAGGCGGGTGGCCAGGAGCTGCTCGAGACCGGCATCAAGGTCATTGATCTGCTCTGCCCGTTCGCCAAGGGGGGCAAAGTCGGCCTGTTCGGGGGTGCCGGCGTCGGCAAGACCGTCAACATGCTCGAGCTCATCCGCAACATCGCCATCGAGCACGCCGGCTACTCGGTATTCGCCGGCGTCGGTGAGCGTACCCGTGAGGGCAATGACTTCTACTACGAGATGAAGGAGTCGAACGTCCTCGACAAGGTCGCGCTGGTGTTCGGTCAGATGAACGAACCGCCGGGCAACCGCCTGCGCGTGGCGCTCACGGGCCTGACCATGGCCGAGTACTTCCGCGACGAAGGCCGCGACGTGCTGATGTTCATCGATAACATCTACCGCTACACTTTGGCTGGCACCGAGGTCTCGGCACTGCTCGGGCGCATGCCGTCGGCGGTAGGCTATCAGCCGACGCTGGCCGAAGAAATGGGTGTGCTCCAGGAGCGCATCACCTCCACCAAGACCGGATCGATCACCTCGATCCAGGCGGTGTATGTGCCCGCCGACGACCTGACCGACCCATCGCCCGCCACCACTTTCGCGCACCTTGACGCCACCGTCGTGCTGTCACGTCAGATCGCCGAGCTGGGGATTTATCCGGCCGTCGATCCGCTCGACTCCACCTCCCGGCAGCTGGATCCGCTGGTTGTGGGCCAGGAGCATTACGACACCGCGCGCGCCGTGCAGAAGGTGCTGCAGCGCTACAAGGAGCTGCAGGACATCATCGCCATTCTTGGCATGGATGAGCTTTCCGAGGAAGACAAGCAGCTGGTGGGCCGGGCCCGAAAGATCCAGCGCTACCTCTCGCAGCCGTTTTTTGTCGCCGAGGTGTTTACCGGTTCGCCCGGCAAATACGTGTCGCTCAAGGAGACGATCCGGGGCTTCCAGGGGATCGTCAATGGCGAGTACGATCACCTGCCCGAGCAGGCCTTCTACATGGTCGGAACCATCGACGAAGCCGTCGAGAAAGCCAAGACCATCCAGTAAGCGGAGTTCCGCCACATGGCCAGCATTCACGTCGACATCGTCAGCGCCGAAGGCGAGATCTTCGAGGGCGACGCCGCAATGGTCTTCGCGCCCGCACGCGAGGGCGAGATCGGGATTGCCCCCCGACACGCGCCACTGCTGACCACGCTGGTGCCCGGCGAGGTCCGGGTGCAGGCAGATGACGGCGAAGAGCGGCTGTTCTTCGTCACCGGCGGGATTCTCGAGATCCAGGGCCACCTGGTCACGATCCTGGCCGAGACCGCCATGCGCGCCGATGAGCTCGACGAGGCCGCAGCGCTGGAGGCCAAGCACCGCGCCGAGCAGATCCTCGCTGATCGCCCGGAAGGCATCGACCTGGCGCAGGCCCAGCAGGAACTGGTCGAGGCCGCCGCCCGCTACCAGGCGGCGCAGAAACTCAAGGGCAGGGATCTGCGCTGAGGCCCTGTCGGGGCGCCGGGCACCACGGCCCGGTCGATCACGCTGTGACCGTCTCCCACGCGTAACGATGTCGCGTACGCTAACATTCCGGCTATGAAACCAGTCACCCCGCTGAGTGTGGTCGTGCTTGCCGCCGGCGCCGGCAAACGCATGGGTTCCCCGCTGCCCAAGGTTCTCCAACCCCTGGCTGGCCGGCCGTTGCTCGACCATGTGCTCGTCTGTGCCGAAGCGTTGGGACCGACCGCGATCCACGTGGTCCACGGGCATGGCGGCGAGCGGGTCCGTCATCACTTTGCTGAGCGTGCGCACCTCAACTGGGTCGAGCAATCCCAGCGTCTGGGCACCGGCCATGCCGTCGCGCAGGCCATTCCCCAGATTCCCTTGGATCACCTGGTGCTGGTCCTGTGCGGTGACGTCCCGCTGCTTCGCCCGGCCACGCTCGCAGCGCTCCTCAGCGCCACCGGCGCTGGCGTCGGTGTGCTGAGCGTCGCATTGCCAGATCCCACGGGCTATGGTCGGATCGTCCGCGACGCCACAGGCGGCGTCTCCGCCATTGTCGAGGAGCGCGACGCCGATGAGCCCACCCGTGCCATTCGTGAAGTGAACACCGGCGTCATCGCCGCCCCCGCCGGGCGGCTGGCGGGGTGGCTCGCTCGTCTGCGCAACGACAATGCTCAGGGCGAGTACTACCTGACCGACATCATCGCCATGGCTGTCGCCGAGGGCGTGACGGTGGCCGGCGTACCGGCGGCCGACGCGGACGAAGTGGTCGGCATCAACACCCGGCGGCAACTCGCCGACGCCGAATCGGCGCTGCGCCGTCGTCTTGCTGGTCTGCTGCTGGATCAGGGTGCGATCCTCGCCGACCCCACGCGCATCGACATCCGGGGAGAGGTGACGGTCGGTCAGGATGTCTTCCTCGATGCGAACGTCACGCTCGAGGGCCGGGTGGCGCTCGCCGATGGCGTGCGCGTCGGTCCGAACGTCGTGCTGCGTGATGTCCACCTGGGCCCCGGCACGGTGGTCCATCCCTTCTCGCTGCTCGAGGGCATGAGCTGCGGCACCGACTGCCAGCTCGGGCCCTATGCGCGTGTGCGCCCCGGCAGCACACTCGCCGAACGCGTAAGACTCGGCAATTTCGTCGAGGTGAAGAACAGCCACCTGGCCGAGGGTGCCAAGGCGAACCACCTGAGTTACGTAGGCGACGCCGATGTGGGTCGTGATGCCAACCTCGGCGCTGGCACCATCACCTGCAATTACGACGGTGCCAACAAGCACCGCACGGTGATCGGTGAAGGCGCATTCATCGGCTCGGGCGTGGAGCTGGTGGCGCCGGTCGCCATCGGTCCCGGCGCGACCGTCGGTGCCGGTTCGACCATCAGCAAGGACGCCCCGCCGCATCAACTCACCCTGGCGCGTGCCCGCCAGACCACGCTGCGCCATTGGCAGCGGCCCACCAAACAGCGGTCGGGCGACGACCACTGAGACTTCCCGGAGGTGCCCATGTGCGGCATTGTCGGAGCCATCGCTGAACGCAACGTCGTACCGATTCTGCTCGAAGGCCTGCGGCGGCTCGAGTATCGCGGCTACGATTCCGCCGGGCTTGCGGTCGTGCAGGATGGCGCACTGGCGCGGCGTCGGCGTGTCGGCAAGGTGCGTGAACTCGAAGCAGCGCTGGCAGCCGAGCCCGTGGCCGGGCCTGTCGGCATCGCCCATACCCGCTGGGCCACCCACGGCGCCCCGACCGAAGACAACGCTCACCCACACTTCTCGGCGCCTTCGGTGGCGGTGGTGCACAACGGCATCATCGAAAACCACGCCGTGTTGCGCGAGGACCTGCAGCGCGCCGGCTTCACATTCACTTCCGACACCGACACCGAGGTGATTGCCCATCGTCTTGAGCAGCGCCGACGCCGCAGCACCGATCTGGTCACCGCAGTGCGCGAGACCGTCGCGGAACTGGACGGTGCCTACGCCCTCGTCGCCATGAGCCTGGATGAACCGGACACCCTGATCGCCGCGCGCGCCGGCTGCCCGGTCGTGATCGGCCTGGGTCTGGGCGAGAATTTCATCGCCTCCGATGTTGCGGCGCTGCTCCCGGTCACCCGCCGGTTCATCTTTCTCGAGGAGGGCGATCTTGCGGTCGTGCGCCGCCACGCCATCGCGATCTTCGATGCGGCGGGTCAGGCCGTCGAACGCCCGGTGCGTGAGAGCGAACTGGCCGCCGACGCGGTCGAGCGGGGCCGTTTCCGCCACTATATGCAGAAAGAGATCCACGAGCAGGCGACCGCCGTCGCCCGCACGCTGGCCGGACGCATCGAGGGCGGACGCGTGCTGCCCGCGGCCTTCGGCCCGGACGCCGCAGCCCTGTTGCCCCGCGTGCGCCAGGTGCACATCATCGCTTGCGGCACCAGCTACCACGCCGGCCTTACCGCGCGCTATCAGCTCGAGGAACTGTGCCGCCTGCCCGTCACCGTGGAAATCGCCAGTGAATACCGTTATCGCTCGCCGGTCGTGCCTCCGGACACCCTGTTCATCGCCATATCCCAGTCTGGCGAAACCGCCGATACGCTGGCTGCCCTCCGCCTGGCCAAAACTCTCGGCTATCTCTCGACGCTCGCGATCTGCAACGTGCCGGAAAGCTCACTGGTCCGTGAAGCCGACATGTGCCTGATGACCCAGGCCGGCCCCGAGATCGGGGTCGCGTCGACCAAGGCCTTCACCACCCAGCTGACGGCGCTTGCGCTGTTGACGCTGGCGCTGGCCGCTGCCAACGGGACTCGCCCCGAGACCGAGCGCGTGCTTACCGCCCAGCTCGCCGAACTGCCCGGGATGATCGAGCAGACCCTCGCCTTGGACGAGGCCATCGCGGGACTCGCCGAAGCCTTCGTCGACAAGCATCACGCGCTCTTTCTCGGCCGCGGCGCGCTGAACCCCGTGGCGATGGAAGGCGCACTGAAGCTCAAGGAGATTTCCTACATCCACGCGGAGGCCTATGCCGCTGGCGAGCTCAAGCACGGCCCGCTGGCGCTGGTTGACGAGGACATGCCGGTCGTCGCCGTCGCGCCGAACAACGAGCTCCTGGAAAAGCTGAAATCCAACCTCGAGGAAGTGCGTGCCCGCGGCGGTCAGCTGTTCGTGTTTGCCGACCCTCGGGTCACCTTCGAGTCCTCACCGGGCGTCACCGTGATTCGTCTGCCGGCGCACGCCGAACCGCTGCAGGCGCCGCTGCTCTACACGATTCCCCTGCAGCTGCTGGCCTACCATGTCGCCGTGCTCAAGGGTACGGACGTCGATCAGCCGAGGAACCTCGCCAAGTCGGTGACGGTGGAGTAGCCGGCGTTCACGGGCTCTGAGCTGTTGTTCTCGACAAAACAAGCTCGCAAACAGGGAAATAAAGTCGAAAACGTACGCTCGGCTGGGGTTTCCAGTCGCCTGACCTCGTCTCGGAACGCAGGGAACGACGGTATACGGTGCGACACTTCGTCATTTAAAGCGTCCCGCCTTCCCCGGCAGCGCGCAGTGGTGGTCACACTGCTGGAAATAGCGACTCTCCTCAGTTCTCAGAGAATCCCCGACTGGGAGAAGCCTGGTAGTGTGCGACTCGCATCACCTAGGCGATAGCCTGAAGCTCGCTTCACAGTGCGTTGACGCACCATGTCGCCCAAAAGCTGCGTGTTGTCATTATGTGACCGGTCTTTCAGAAGCGGAGTATAAGCCGAATAAAGCACCTTTTCGCTGGCTGGTGCCCGCTCCTCGCCGACGCGGGCACGTGCATGCAGCGTTCGCTGCCGCGCACTGGTCGCCGCTCAGTGGTGTCACGGCGGCCGGATTGGTCGCAGCGACTCGCCCGTCGGGGCACTTCTCACGCCCAGCCCTGCCGCCCGGCCAGCCGGCATCGTGGCCGCACCATCGTCGGCGCAGCCCCGGAGAGTCGTCGCGGGGTTGACCTGCCGGATTTCTTCGGACCACTTCAAACTTGGGAGATGGACGCCGTTGGTGTTGATGAAATGGTGCTCTTGAACGCGTGGGGTGTCTTCTGCCCGAGGCTCGAATGCGGCCGCACGGCGTTGTAATGCGGACGCCAGGCCTCGAAAGGCTCCTCGCAGCCCGGCAAGGTCTGCAGCGTGAACACCTTGCGGTCCTGATGCGGGCCCACGGCGATGCGGTCGGTGATCGAGGCACCCAGCAGCTGGGCCATCGGGCCGGCCTCAAGCTCATCGCCGGCCAGATCGCTGTTCTCCGGGTCCCGTTCCAACAGCCCCTGGCGTTCCAGCGACGGCTCGATGCGCTGCGCTAGGGTCTCGGTCAGCCGGGCAAGCTGGCGGCGTCGAGTTCGGACATCTCGGGGCCGCCCACACTGCGTGCGGCGATCCCATCGGCCAATTCGGCCGCCTATGTCGGCTCCTCCACGAGCCTGGGCACAGCGATGGCGCTCTTGTCTGTACCCTTGTGGATGACCCTGGTCGAGTGGGTTTCGCCCCCTGACGGAGATGCCTGATGACCGTGCCTGCGATCAAACTCACCATCATCATCAGGCGTTTGTTAAAACCAACCATCGAGCGGTTGCTCGCGGAGGCGGGGCTGACCGGGTGGTCGGTATTCCCCGGGGGCGATCGCGGAACCCATGGCGTACACCGGACCGACTCAGCCCAGCTGGTGAGGGAGTTTGCCATCGTCTGGCTGGAGCCCGTGGATATCGTGCGAGAGAGCAAGTGCCGATCACCCCTGCCGAGGTAGCCGGGGGGCTGCCTGTCCCCTTGCTATACTCAACCCCCGCCGAGGCGAGTTTGGGGCTCCCATGACGGACGATCCGTCCATCACCTGGCTGCTTGAACGCTGGCAGGCCGGCGACGAAGACGCGTTCGCGGCGCTTGCCCCTATGGTGTATCAATCCCTGCGGCTGCTCGCGGCCCGGCATCTGCGCAGCGAGTCCCCCGGCCATACCTGGCAGCCCACCGATCTGGTGCACGAAGCCTTCCTGCAGCTGGCGGACGCCGATGTCGACTGGAACGGGCGCGCACATTTCTACGCGGTGGCCGCGCGGCAGATGCGCCGTCTGCTGATCGATCACGCCCGGGGCAAACAGCGGGCCAAGCGGGGTGGCGACCAGATCCGTGTCACGCTGGTCGAGGACGCGGTGCCGGCGCAGAACGCAAGCCTCGATATCCTGGACCTGGACCGTGCCCTCGAGGCACTCGCCCGGCAGGATGCCCGCAAGGCCCAGATCATCGAGCTGCACGTGTTCGGCGGCTTGAGCTATGAGGAAATGGCGCAACTGCTCGACATCTCGGCGGCCACTGTCAAGCGCGATCTGCGCTTCGCCAGGGCCTGGCTGACGCGCGAACTGCGCGCCGACGACGAAGGCGCGAGCGCATGACGCTCGATGCTGACCGCTGGCAGCGTCTCGAGGCCTTGTTCGAGCAGGCGCTCGCGCAACCCGCAGACGAGCGCGCTGCGTGGATTGCAAACGCCGCCAGTGACGACGATGCACTGCGCGAGGAACTCGAACAGCTCCTGGCCGCCGACTCTGGCGACAGCGACATCGACATCGCGGTCGCCGGCATGGCGCATCGGCTGCTTCGCAAGCCCTCCGGTTCGCAGGAGACTTCCCTGCAAGGCCGCCGGTTCGGCCCTTATCGCATCGTGCGCGAGCTGGGCCGCGGCGGCATGGGCCGCGTCTATCTCGCCGAGCGCGATGATGCGCAGTATGCCGGACAGGTGGCGATCAAGCTGCTGCCCAGCACCGCCAGTGCCGGCCTGCAGGAACGCTTCCGCACCGAGCGCCAGGTGCAGGCCGATCTGCAGCACCCCGGCATCGCGCGGCTGCTCGATGCCGGTACCAGCGAGGAGGGCGAAGCCTACCTCGTGCTCGAGTACGTGGACGGTAAGCCGATCGACGTTTACTGCCGCGAGCATCGCCTGTCGGTGACGGCGCGGCTGCAGCTGGTCGCCGAGCTGTGCAATGCCGTACAGTTCGCCCACCGCAACCTCGTCGTGCACCGTGACATCAAGCCGTCGAACGTGCTGGTGACCGCTGACGGCGCACCCAAGCTGCTTGACTTCGGCATCGCCAAGCTGATTGATCCCGACCGTGCCAATGCGCTGGCCCTGCATCAGACTGCCGAGCTTTCGCGCATCCTCACGCTCGAGGCGGCAAGCCCCGAGCAGCTGCGCGGCGAGCCTGCGACAACGGCCACCGATGTCTATGCACTCGGCGCGCTGCTCTACCGCCTGCTCACCGGCCGAGGTGCGCACGCGGCCGAGGCCACCGATCCGGTCACGCTGTCGCGCGCGATCCTTGTCAGCGAGCCGCAGCGGCCCTCGCTGGCGGTGCTCGCGCCGCTGCCCGGGGATCGCGATGCTGGCGACCGCGCAGACAACGAACAGCGCGCAGACAGCGGCAACGCCGGCGCGCTTGCCGAGTCCAACGAAGACGCCATCCATCTCGCCGCCCAGCTGCGCACGACACCCGAGAAGCTCTCACGCGGGCTGCGCGGCGACCTCGACACCATTCTGCTCAAGGCCCTGCGCAAGGAGCCCTCACGCCGATACGCAAGTGCTGCCGAACTCGCCGATGATCTTGGCCGCCATCTGCAGCGCCGGCCCGTGCTGGCGCGCGGGGACTCTGCCAGCTACCTGCTGCGACGTTTCCTGGCGCGCCACAGCAAGGCCGTCGCGACCACGGCGATCGCCGTGGTCGCGATGATTGGTCTGGTCGGTTTTTATACCGCAGAGCTTGCCAATGAGCGGGATCGCGCGCAGCGCGAAGCGCAACGCGCTGAAGCAGTGTCGGTGTTTCTCACCGATCTGTTCGAGGGCGCGACGCCTGAGCGCAACCTTGGCGAGTTGGTCAGCGCCCGCGAGCTGCTTGATCTTGGCGCGGCGCGCATCGAGCAGGAGCTCGCCAGCGAACCCGCCGTGCAGGCGGAACTGATGCGGGTGATTGGCTCGGCCTATGCGGCGCTCGGCCTGGTCGATCCGGCTACGGACCTGCTCGAACAGGCGCTGGCCGTGCGCGAAAACCTTGGTGGGCCTGCCGACATACTGCTGGGCGACGTGCTGTATGCGCTGGGCAATCTGCGCGCCTCGCAGGGACGCTACGAGGAAGGCGAGGAACTGCTTTCACGCACGCTGGCCACACGTCTGGCGCTGCGTGGCGACGTGCATCACGACATCGTCACGACCCACCTGGGGTTCGCCGCGCTGCACGAGGGCCAGTTGGCCTTCGACGAAGCGCAGACGCATGTCGAGGCGGCGGCGGCCGTGCTCGCCGCGCTGCCTTCGCCCGATCCTGAGCTGGTCATTTCGACACGCCTGTGGCAAGCGCATCTCGACCGTCGTCGTGGCCGCCTCGACCAATCCATCGCCGGCTATCGCGAGGCGGTCGCGCTGCGCACAGAGACCTTCGGCGCCGACTACCCCGCCACGCTGAGCAACAGGTCTTCGCTGGCGCAGGCACTGACGGATGCAGCGCGCTTCGGCGAAGCTGAGGAAATCCACCGCGGTGTGCTCGAAGCGCGGCGCAGGGTGCTGCCAGAGGGCCACCCGGCGGTCGCCATCACGCTGTCGTCGCTGGCCACCGTGCTGAAGTTGCAGGGTCGTTCGGCGGAGGCCGAACCCCTCGAGGCCGAGGCGCTGGCGATTCAACGTGCTGCCCACAGGGATGACCATCCCCAGATCGCCGTCGCGCTGAACAACCTGGCGAACCTGCGTCACGACCTCAATGACCTGGATGGCGCATTTGCCCTGCACCAGGAGTCGCTGGCGATGAACCGGCGCCTGAACGGCGACGACCACCCCATCCTGGCGCACAACTACACCAACCTCGCCGCGCTGGAGTTCGAGCGCGGCAACTACACGCAAGCCCTGGCACTGTACCGCCGGACGCTGGCGCTGGTCCGCGTTGGGTACGGCGACGAAAATCCGTTCACCAGCCACACGATGCATGGCATCGGCAACACGCTGCTGCGCCTCGACCGGTTCGAAGAGTCCGAAACCACATTCCGCGAAGCGCTGGCGCTGTCGAGCCGGTCGCCGGGACCCGAGCATCCGCAGACGGCGAACCTGCAGCGCGATCTGGGCATCGCGCTGGCACGCCAGGGCCGCTGCGACGATGCCGAAGACCTGCTGCGCCACGCGCTGCGGCTGCTCGATGAGACGATGCCGGAGGATCCGTGGCCTGTCGCGCTGACACGCGCGAGCCTCGGCGGTTGCCTGGTGGAGCTTGGTCAGCATGAGGACGGCGAGCCGCTGCTGCGGACCGGATACGAGCGCCTGGTCGAGCTGCGCGGCGCCGAACATGCCTTGGCCCGCCTGGTCCGCGAGCTATGGCCGGAGGCTCGCCGACCGATGGAGTGACCCGAATCCGGTGCGAATGTCGCTTTCCAGACATGAAGACCCACGAACAGTCCGGGAGCAGCTCATGCGCACGACAGGTCCGTACAAACACGCCAATCCACGCGGGTTCATTTGGGTGTTTGCCATCCTCGGGACCTTCCTCGCAGGCTGCGCCACGCCCGACGGGGGCTATCGCCTGAACCCGGGGGCCTATACCGAGAACTACATCGAGCTCGTCAGCACCGATGCGCCGTTCCTCGAACATCCGACCGGGGTGGTCCCCGACAGGCTGCCTCCGACCCGGCTCAGGGCGGGCTACGCCCCGCTGTTGATCGACACCGACAACATGGACCAGAAAACACTGGAGCTGCGTGAGCAGGGCTACGTCATGATCGGCTACGCCGCGCTGAACACGCGTGAATCGGGCAACAAGGCCTGTGACAAAGCCACGATGACGAAACGGGAGTTCGACGCCTGCCGTTTCTGGACCGGCATCGGCGGCCACAACCCCGACGCCGATCCGCTGGGCGATCCGCGCGATGCGGCCGTGGCGCTGAACGCGACCAAGGTCGTCGTGCAGCGCAACTATGCCTTCAGCCGCCGCGAAATCCAGGCGCGTCGCGTCGTGACCGCCGACGGTTCCGATACCAGTGTATCCCGCGGCGGGGCTTCGTCTCGGTCACAGGCGGCGCATGCTGGGACGTCTTCAACGCGCGGCTCATCGAACACCAGGGGCTCGCATGAATCGGGCACGGTGGGCGGCAGCGCGGGTGTGGGCCCCTTCGGTCCGTACGGCGAAGCGCATGGCAGCTACACGACGGGCAGTTACAACGAGAACACGGGCTTCGGCAGCGTCACGAACGACAGCTCGCGCTCGAGCGCCGCCAGTAGCGAAAGTTTCGGCAGCTCGACCGAGTCGCGCTCGCAGCACTGGGCCACCGCGCTCGTCGAGAACACCGTCGACCACTACGACTACATTGCCACGTTCTGGAAGAAGGCCCGGCCGGACGACATGATCCTGGGCGCGTTTACCGAACCGCTGCCCCGCGACCTGTGGCCGGTGATCGGGACCCGCTCGGCACGCGTCGTGAACGCCGTCATCGGCAACACGCCCGCCTATTACGCCGAACTCTGGGAAGGCGACATCCTCGTCGCGATCAATGGCGACAGAATCCTGGGCCAACAGGGACTGGATGAAACCCTCGCCCGGCATGCCGGCCAGGATGTCACGCTGACCATTTTCCGCGATGACAACTTCTACGAAGTCGTCGTTCTCCTGAACAACGGCGCGCCCCAATACGCCAACCGCTAGAGGCGAGAAGACTTATGAATATCCGACATCCTGTACTGGCGACCCTCGTCGGCGCCGCCTTCGCCCTGGCATTCGCCGCAACAGCCGACGCCAACGGTCCGCGCGGCAATCCTGGCGTGACACTCGTTACTGCCGCCGCGTCCGCTGCTGCGCCGCGAAGAGCCGCTCCCGCGCAGGGCACGAGGTCCGGTGCGGCGCAGGGCCCGAGACACGGTGCCGCGCAGGGCACGAGGCACGGTGCCGCGCAGGGCACCAGACAGGGTGCCGCGCAGCAGACAAGGCCCGGTGCCGGTCAGACAGCGCGACCCGGCACGTCGGGCGCCGCGAATCCGGGACAACAGCCGCAACCCGGCATGAGGCACGTCAAGCCCGGCAACAACCCCAATGCCCGGGTGACCTTCAACCTCCCGGCGACCCAGGGACAGGCCGGGGCGCAGCGACACGCTGGGGCGCCACGCACGACCCCAGGCTCGGCGACCGCGACGCGTCCCAATACGGCGCCACGCACGACCGCAGGTTCGGCGACCGCGACGCGTCCCAACACGACGCCACGTACGACCGCAGGTTCGGCGACGGCGACGCGTCCCAACACGGCACCACGTACGACCCCAGGCTCGACGTACGCGACGCGTCCCAACACGGCGCCGCGTGCGACAGGCTCGACGTATGCGACGGGTCCCACCCCGGCGCAATCCGCGGTCCCGGCGGCCGGTACCAGTGGCGCGGCTCGCAATACACGCCGCGACGCCGGGACGTGGACGCCGCACACGACCGCGGACTCGGCGACCGCAACGCGGCCCAATACGGCGCCGCGCACCAATCCAGGCTCGACGTACGCGAGGGGTCCCAACACGGCGCAGGCCGGGGTCCCGGCTGCCGGCTCGCGCACTGCACCCCGGGATACACGGCGTGATGCAGGATACCGGCCCGCAGTGAACCCGGTCACGCCATCCAACCGCGCGCTCCGAACGCCATCGCCGGCACACGCGCCGACACGCAAGGATGCCCGGCCGCCAGGCGCCACCAGCAGCCGCCCGGCGGCGTCCCAGCCGAACATTCGGCAGGTGAAATCGTCGAAGAATGCGCGAGGCGACGGGCGCGTCAGCACCATGGGCCAGGGACCGAAACCCGCGCCAGACAACGCGCGGCAACTGGCCGACTACATGATGGTCGAATCGACCCTGCAACAGCAGCGCGCTCCGCGGACGCCTGAAGAATAGGCGTCGAACTGCAGCGTCTGCGCCGGGACCCCGCGGGCAACATCATCGTGCCTTAGCGGTGACCTCCTGTAGCCGACTGCGCAGTTGGGCTGCGGCGGGGGGCGCCTGGGAATGGCATCGGATCCTTAGTCTTGTGATGTTGCCCGATGATCGGGTGACATCGGCCTGGTGCTGTAGGATCAGGGGGCCGATGACGCAACCCAGGAAGATGCCCCATGAAAGGATCCGACCTGTTCGTCCGCGCCCTGGAGGCCGAGGGTGTCGAGCATATCTTCGCCGTGCCCGGCGAGGAGAACCTCGATCTTCTTGAATCCCTGCGCAGCTCCTCTATCCGCCTGATCGTGTGCCGGCACGAGCAGGCCGCAGGATTCATCGCTGCGACTTACGGTCGGCTCACCGGCAGCACCGGTGTGTGCCTGGCTACCCTTGGCCCCGGGGCGACCAACCTGGTCACGGCTGCCGCCTACGCGCAGCTCGGCGCCATGCCGATGCTGATGATCACGGGTCAGAAGCCGATCAAGACCAGCAAGCAGGGCGAGTTCCAGATTCTCGATACGGTCGACATGATGCAGCCACTGACCAAATACACCCGGCAGCTCAGCAGCGCGAACTATATTCCGGCGCGTGTCCGCGAGGCGTTTCGCCGCGCCGCCGAAGAGCGTCCCGGTGCTGTGCATCTGGAGCTGCCCGAAGACATCGCACGCGAGGAGACCGAGTCGCAGGTGATCCGTCGCAGCCGCTACGACAACCCGCGAAGCAGCGAGACATCCCTGCAGCAGGCGCGCGAGATGATCGAGGCGGCCCGCCACCCGCTGCTGCTCGTTGGTGCGGGCGCGAACCGGCGGCACACCTGCAAGGCGCTGCGCGCTTTCGTCGACAGGACCGGCATCCCGTTTTTCACCACACAGATGGGCAAGGGTGTGCTCGACGAGCGCCATCCGCTCTACCTCGGCACGGCGGCGCTGTCAGGGGAAGACTATCTGCACCGCGCCATCGAACATGCCGACCTGATCATCAACGTCGGGCACGACGTCGTGGAAAAGCCGCCGTTCATCATGGATGGCGACTCGCCGGAGGGCGATGAGCCCAGCCCCGACATCTACGCCGTGACCTACGGCGCCTCGGCCAAGATGACGCAACAGTTCACGGAGGAGACCTATGCCCGGCAGGAGCGCAGCGAGGCTGGCTTCAGCGTGCGCGGCGGGGTCAAGGTGTTCGGCAGCGGCGGCTCCGGGCATCACAGCGAGCTTGCAGGCCAACAGACGGGCACGCGTGGCACGCTGGGCAGCGAGGGCGCCACCTTCGTCGCGGTCGGCGGCAACGGCTCCTGGGACCAGGGCGGCTACAGCGCGGGCGGTACACCTTACCCGATCCTGCTGGATCTGCGCCCGATCTACGAACTGCTCAACCCGATGAACTTTCCGGGCGAACCGGAGGTGTACCAACGGGTGCGCGCCAACCTGCAACGCGCCGTGGTGGCCTACCTCGAGGCAAACACCACCCCGATAAGCACCGTCTCGATGCTGCCCGAAGTTGCGCCGCTGCCGTCACCCGAACCAGCCCGGCCGCGACGCGTGCGAACGAAAGTTTTCACCGATCCGGACGTCGGTGGGCGCTGGCTCGATCTGTGCTGGAAACACGGGACCTGCCGCACACAGCAAGCACTCAATGCCTACTGCAGGATGAAAGGCTATCCCGGCGGCGGCAGCAAGCATCGCCATGAAAATATGGGGTTGGGGCAGGTGAGCTCACGCATCGGCGACGGCAGCCTGTGCACGTCCACCGGCTTTGGCAACTGCCGCCGCATCACCCGGGTCACCTGCAGCGATTGAATGCTGATCCATCATCGTCCGCCACGGGCAGCCACAGGAGTCAACACGTGAAAACACTCATCGGAAAACGGATACTGCCGCTGCTCGCGTGCAGCCTGTGGCTGGGCAGCGGTATGGCCGCGCAGGCCTATGAGCCGGACCTCATGGTCTTCGACGGCGAACTGTCGCTGGACTTTCCGCACTCGCCGAGGCTGGTGCTTGCCGAGGGCGGCACACTGGAGTTCTGGGTGGCCCCGGACTGGGACGCCGAGCTGGACTACGACCCGGTGATCATCGCCAGTGCCGGGCCTGAGGGACCGGCATACCTGGTCGCCATGCTGCGCGAGCGCGACGGCATCGCCTTCGCCGCAGGCGATGACGAGGCGGTGTTCCTGTTCGATTTCACCGACAGCCAGCTGCACCACGTGGCCATCAGCCAGTATGCCGACGGCATCGAGGTCTACGTCGATGGCCGGCAGGTTGGCAGCGAGCCGATCATGGCGCTGGACCTGCCGGTGACCGGTGTCTGGCTGGGCTCCATCGACGGTGAGAACAATATGTTTCGCGGGGTGCTTGCCGGGCTTCGCCTGTGGCACGAGGTCGTGCCCCGCGAGACGCTGGTGGCCTACGCGCTGAGAGACATCTTCGATGACGAACACCCGCAGCTCGACGCGCTTGCCGCGATGAGCGATTTCAACGAAGCCGCCCTGCTGCTTGCCGAGTGAGGACCCTTGCCATGAGACAGTTCACCCACCTGATCTCCTCTTCCGCCCTGGGCCTGGCACTCGCCGTGGCGCTCGTCGCGCTGGGCAATGTCGTGGTCACTGAGCCGGCTTCGGCGCAGCCTCGACCTTCCGCCTCCGGCTCGGCCTCGCGGCCGACTGCCCGACCGGCGCAAGGCCAGCCGCGGCAGGCCACACCGGCGACACGGACCCAGCACACCCGCCGCCAGGTCACCGCGGCGCCCCAGGCTGCCGCCAACCGGACGCGGGCCGGACAACGCAACGCCCAGGCGCGCTCCGCCACCGGCGATACGCGTCGCTATGGTGTGAACCTCGGCAACACGGGTTCGGCGCTGAACTGGTCCAACTGGAACCGGGGCCTGCGCCCCGCGACCGCCGCACCTGCGCCGCAACGCGCCCGCCAGACGCCCAGCGGCCGGAGGGTCGCCTTTCAGCTGCACCGCTCCACGGCCGCGTCGGCCACGACCGTGCGGCCCGGCGGGCCCCCATCGGTCTATCGCAGCGCGCCAACACAACGCCGCGCTGTCGCCAACCAGACGCGCGCGACGCAGCGGGCAAGCAGCGGCCGCGCTGCTGTCGGCGACGGGCGCC